>JBDTML010000194.1:0-10053 GCA_039934255.1 Acidobacteriota bacterium
CTCTCCTCGCGCGCGCGGTCGCCGGCGAGGCGAACGTGCCGTTCTTCTCGATCTCGGGCTCCGACTTCGTCGAGATGTTCGTGGGCGTGGGCGCGTCGCGCGTCCGCGACCTCTTCGAGCAGGGCAAGAAGAACGCCCCGTGCATCATCTTCATCGACGAGATCGACGCGGTCGGCCGGCACCGCGGCGCGGGCCTCGGCGGCGGGCACGACGAGCGCGAGCAGACGCTGAACGCCCTCCTCGTCGAGATGGACGGATTCGAGGGCAACGACGGGGTCATCCTGGTGGCTGCCACCAATCGGCCTGACGTTCTCGATCCGGCACTGCTGCGCCCCGGCCGATTCGACCGCCGCGTCGTCGTGGACCGCCCGGACGTGAAGGGCCGCGAGGGCATCCTCAAGGTCCACACGCGCACGATCCCGATGTCCGACGACGTCGACCTCTCCGTCGTGGCGCGCGGCACGCCAGGCTTCGCCGGCGCCGACCTCGCGAACCTTGTGAACGAGGCCGCGCTCGCGGCCGCCCGCGTCGACAAGAAGAAAGTCGACATGGTCGATTTCAACTACGCGAAGGACAAGGTCCTGATGGGCGCCGAGCGGAAGTCCATGGTGATGTCGGACGAGGAGAAACGCGTCACCGCGTATCACGAGGGCGGCCACGCGCTCATCGCCTCGTTCGAGGAGCACACGGATCCGCTCCACAAGGTCACGATCATCCCGCGCGGCCGTGCGCTGGGCCTCACCCAGCAGCTGCCGCTCGAGGACAAGTACACGTACTCGAAGGAGTACATCGAGGCGGAGCTCGCCGTCATGATGGGCGGCCGCCTCGCCGAGGAAGTCTGTATCGGCCGCATCACGACCGGCGCCTCGAACGATTTCGAGAAGGCCACCGAGATGGCAAAGCGCATGGTGTGCGAGTGGGGCATGAGCGAGCTGGGCCCGATGTCCTTCGGCCGGCCCGAGGGAGAGGTCTTCCTCGGCCGCGACTTCTCGCGTCAGCCCGATTATTCCGAGGACACGGCGCGGAAGATCGACGACGAGGTCAACCGCATCGTGACCGCCTCGTATGCACGCGGGAAGAAGATCATCGTGGAGCATCGGGCCGCGCTCGAAGAGATCGCGAAGGTGCTCCTCGAGAAGGAGTCCCTCGACGGCGAGGAGATCTACGCCATCATCAAGCGCATCACGGGGCACGAGGTCGCTAAGAGGCCCCCCGTGAAGCCCGAGCCGCCGAAGCCCTCCGCGCCGGCCACCGTCACGCAGAAGGACGAAGGACCGGCCCCCGCGCCCGGCGGACTGATTCCCGTCCCCGCGTGAAGCCGTTCACCGCGTGCAGCCCTCTGGCCGACGCGCAATGAGGCTCCTCAGCTTCATTCCACCCGCAGGAGCGGCGACCCGCATCGGCGCCCTCTCTCCAGAAGGCCGCGTCGTCGACCTGGGCGCCGAGGCGCGGCGTCGGAACGCGACGCTATCGTTCGACCCGGCCGACATGCTGTCGCTGATCGCCGCCGGAGACACCGGGCTCGCCGAGGCTCGGTCGCTCGTGGACGCGTTCGGCGGCGACGGGCCCCGCGTCGAAGACGTGCATCTCACGGCGCCGATCCCCGTCCCCCGCCGCAACGTCCACTGCGTCGGCTGGAACTACGTCGAGCATTTCGAGGAAGGGAAGACTCTCCGGGACGCTGGCCAGACGCTGCCGGAGCATCCCGTCTTCTTCACGAAGGGGACGAACGCCGTCAACGGCCCCTACGATCCGATTCCGTACGACCCGCGCGTCTCGACGGCGATCGACTGGGAGGTCGAGCTCGCGGTCATCGTAGGCCGGCGCGGGAAGAACCTGACCGAGGGAGCCGCGATGGGTCACGTCTTCGGCTATTGCGTCCTCAACGACACGACCGCTCGCGACATCCAGCAGAAGAAGCACGGCGGCCAGTGGTGGAAGGGCAAGAGCCTCGACGGGCACGCCCCGATGGGGCCCTGGATCGTCACGGCGGACGGCTTCGACTGGTCTCCCCGCCGCCTCGTCTCGCGCGTCAACGGCGTCGTAAAACAGGACGGGAACACGAGCCAGATGTACTTCAAGGTTCCGCGCCTCCTGGCCGAGCTCTCGCTCGGCCTGACGCTCGAGCCCGGCGACATCCTCTCGACGGGCACACCGCCGGGAATCGGGCACGCCCGCAAGCCGCCGGAATATCTCAAGCCGGGCGACGTCCTCGAGTCGGAGATCGAGGGCATCGGCCTCCTCCGAAACCCGATTCAGGAGGCGTGAAGCTTCCTCCGGAGAGCCTTACCGGCCCCGGGCCGCCGCCGAGAGTGCCGCCGTAGCGGTGTCGTGCACGGGCGTCTCGACGCCGGCCTCGCGCCCGAGGCGAGCAACGGCTCCCGAGAGGTCGTCCAGCTCGTTCGGGCCGCCCGCCTCGAAGTCGAGAAGGAAGCTCGGCTTCATGGCGCCCCCGACGGAGGCGATGAAGGCGAGGATCTGCGACTCCTCGTCGTCGGCCAGCCGGATCCCGCGCGCGCGGGCAACAGCGCGACCGAGTGCCCCGCCCGCGCGAGCGCGCCGCCGTAATAGCCGCCCACTCCTCCGGCGCCCAGGACCGCGATCCTCATGCCACGAGTCTATTCCCGCGTTCTCCCGGGCCATGGCCCTGCGAATGAGATTGACTCGCGCGGTTACAGCGCGACAGTATCGGACTCGCCAAACAGTTCAGACGCGGATTCCGGGGGTGACACCATGCCGGTCGCGACAAGACCAGTGCTCACGGACGCTCTTCTCGAGAGGTGCCGCGAACGGGCACCCGCCTACGACCGCGAGAACCGCTTCTGCCAGGAGGACTTCGACGAGCTCAAGGCCGCGGGATACCTCAAGATGGCGGTTCCGAAGGAGTTCGGCGGGGCGGGTCTGACGCTCGAGGAGATGTCGCTCGAGACGCGCCGCCTCGCTCACTACGCCCCCGCCACCGCGCTCTGCATCAACATGCACAACTACTGGGTGGGCGACGCGGCCGACCTCTGGAGGAGCGGCGACAAGTCCTGCGAGTGGATGCTCAAAGAGGCGGCGGCCGGAGAAGTTTTCGCCGCGGGCCATGGCGAGCACGGCAACGACCTCCCGGGGCTCCTTTCGACGACGAAGGCCGAGCGCGTCGAGGGAGGCTGGAAGTTCACCGGGCGCAAGTCCTTCGGCAGCCTGACCCCCGTCTGGACCAGGCTCGGGTTCCACGGAATGGACACGAGCGACCCGGCCGCGCCGAAAATCGTGCACGCGTTCCTGCCACGCGGCACAGCGGGTTCCTCGATCAAGGAGACCTGGGACGTCCTCGGAATGCGCGCGACGCGGAGCGACGACACGGTTCTCGAAGGCGCGTTCGTCCCGGACAAGTATGTCGCGCGCGTCGTCCCCGCTGGCGTCGCGGGCGTGGACATGTTCATCCTCGGCTTCTTCACGTGGGGCCTCGTCGGGTTCGCGAACGTCTACTACGCGCTCGCGCTCCGGACGCGAGAAATCATCATCGAGCAGTTGAAGACGAAGACCGCGCTCGCGCTGACGCGGCCCATGATCTATCACCCGGAGATCCAGCACGGGATCGCGGAGATCTCCCTCGCACTCGAGTCGATCGGTCCCCACGTCGACGCGATCGCGCGAGACTGGTCGCACGGTGCCGTGGGGCCCGACTGGTTCCTGCGGCTCGTCGCGATGAAGTACCACGCCGTGGAGGATGCGTTCCGGATCGTGGACCGCGCGCTCGATCTCTCCGGGGGGTTCGGCATGTTCAAGAAAAGCGAGCTGGAACGTCTCTTCCGCGACTGCCGCGCGGGTCGGTTCCACCCGGCAAACTCGATGCTCACGCACGAGATCGTCGGAAAGATCTCGCTCGGAATAAATCCCGACGAGCAGCCACGTTGGGGCTGAGCGTCCCGATCGCAAGGCGGACATAATCGCGCGGTGCCGCGCGTTCTTGCTCTGACCGGTGCCCGTGTCCTGAGCCTCGGCCCCCTTCCGGGCGTCATGGCGATCCTGAACGTCACGCCAGACTCTTTCAGCGACGGCGGGCGTTTCGCGAACGCGGAGACGGCGGCCGAAGAGGGCGCAAGGTACGCGGACCTCGGAGCGTCGGTCATCGACATCGGAGGGGAGAGCACTCGTCCCAGAGGCGATTCATACGGGGAGGGCGCAAGAGAGATTTCTTTGAAGGAAGAGATCGCCCGCGTGCTTCCCGTCCTCTCTTCCCTTCGAAGCAAACTGCCGTCGTTTCGCCTCTCGATCGACACGCGGCGCGCCGAAGTCGCGCGCGCGGCGCTGGACGCGGGCGCGGACATGGTCAACGTCGTAACGGGCCTCGACGTGCCCGCGGATCTCCTCGAGCTCGTGGCGAGCCGCGGCGCGGCGATCGTGCTCAACCATTGCCGCGGCACTCCCTCTTCCACCTTCGAAGAATCTTCTTTTCAGAACGTCACCCGAGAAGTGGAGCAGGACCTCGAGAGAGCCCGTGACCGCGCGCTCTCTTTCCGAATCCCAGCAGAAGATATCTTCCTCGACCCCGGCCTCGGATTCGGCAAGACGCCGGAGCAGAACTTCGCGCTCCTCGGCGCGCTGGACCGGCTCGCGCCGCCCGGTGTCCCGCTTGTCGTGGGCGCGTCGCGCAAGGCATTTCTTGGGGCGGCCGCGGGAGCGCCCGTTTCGGACCGTCTACCCGAATCGCTCGCGGCGGTCGCGCTCTGCGCGGAGGCCGCGCGCTCGCGGCCGATCCTCGTGCGCGTCCACGATGTCGCCGAGACGCTACGCTTTCTCGCGGTCATCTCAAACACGAACGGCGCCAACTCCCGCCGCGTCACGTAACATCGAACGCCGCATGCGCTCTCTCTTCGGCACCGACGGCATTCGCGGCGAAGCCGGCGTACCGCCTCTCGACGCGGCCACGGTCTCGAAAGTCGGCGCTGCCCTCGCGACGTCGCTCGGACGGCCCGGCGTGTCGATCCTCGTGGGGTGCGACACGCGTGAGTCGTCGGAGAGCATCGTGGCCGCCCTCGCGGGAGGCATCGCCGCACAGGGCGGATCCGTGCGATTCGCGGGAGTCGTTCCGACACCCGCCGTCGCGTGGCTGACCCGCGAGCTCGGCGCCGACGCGGGCGTGGCGATCTCCGCGTCGCACAATCCCTGGCAGGACAACGGAATCAAGATCTTCTCCACCGAAGGCCGCAAGCTCCCCGACGCCGTTGAACTCGAGATCGGGCGGCACATCGAGGAGGCGAAGCCCGCGGCGATGGCGCCCGCCGCCGTCGAACCGGACCTCGGGCGCGCCTACGTGAAGCACCTCGCGGGCTCGCTCCCCCACCGACTCGACGGCCTGCGCGTCGTCATCGACGCCGCGAACGGCGCGGCCTTCGAGGTCGCGCCGGCCGCATTCACGGCGGCGGGGGCGACGGTGATCGCGCGGAACGTCGCGCCCGACGGCCGGAACATCAACGAGGGCTGCGGCGCCATGCATCCCGAAGCCATGCGCGCGGCAGTTCGCGCCGAGGGCGCCGCGCTCGGGATCGCGCTCGACGGCGATGCGGACCGGATCATCGTGGCCGATGACAAGGGGACGCTCCTCGACGGCGACGACGTTCTCTACCTCTGGACGCTCGAGCTCGAACGCGAGGGCCGCAAGCCCGACGCCGTCGTCGGCACGGTGATGTCGAACTGGGGCCTCGAGAAGGCCCTGAAGGACCTCGGCGTCCGCCTCATCCGCGCGGCCGTCGGCGACCGTTACGTCGTCGAGGAGATGGAGAAGACGGGTGCGCTCCTCGGCGGCGAGCAGTCGGGCCATCTCATCCGCTCTGATCTCACGACGACGGGCGACGGCACGCTGACGGGACTGCATCTCGCGGCGCTTCTCGCCGCTTCGGGGAAGAAGCTCTCGGCGCAGCCGCGCTTCGTTCATACCCCGCAGATCCTCCTGAATGTGAGGGTCAGTGAGCGGGTCCCCTTCGACGCGATCCCGGGCTTCGCCCCGTTGTGGCGCGGGGCCGAGAAGCGGATGTCGGGAAAGGGGAGGATCCTCTTGCGCTATTCCGGCACCGAGGCCCTCGCGCGCGTCATGGTCGAAGGCCCGGACGCCGGCCTCGTCGACGCGGTGGCCACCGAGCTCGCCGCCGCCATCCGCGAGAGCATCGGGGCGTGAGCACCGGCCTCCCCCTCGAGCCCTCGAACGACGAGCTGCGCGTCCTCCTCGACGACGCCGTCCGGCGCGTCGTGGCGCACATCGGCTCTCTTCCTTCCCAACCCGCCGACGGAACCGCAGAAGCCGGTCCCCTCGCCCGCGCGCTGATCGAAAGGGAGGCGCCCGAGAAGGGCGCCGACGCCGGGCCGCTCCTCGACCTCCTTTTCGACAGGGCGATCCCCGCGAGCTTCAACAACGCAGGGCCGGGCTTCATGGCGTACATCCCCGGAGGCGGGCAGCCGTATGCCGCCGTCGCGGATCTCATCTCAGCGGGCGTGAATCGTTACGTGGGCGTCTTCGCCCCGGCTCCCGCGCTCGTCCAGCTCGAGACGAACGTGATCCGCTGGTTCGTGCGCGCCGTGGGCTACCCGGAGAGCGCCGGCGGGTTCCTGACGTCGGGCGGATCCCTCGCGAACTTCTCCGCCGTCGTCGCGGCCCGCCACGAGAAGCTGCCCGAGAACTTCCTGACAGGCACGCTCTACGTGTCCGACCAGGGCCATCACTGCATCCGGAAGGCCGCCCTCCTCGCGGGCTTCCCGGCCAGGAACGTGCGCGAGATCCCATCCGACCAGGCGTTCCGCATGCGCCTCGACGCCCTCCGGGACCGGGTCGCCGCGGACCGCGCCGCCGGCTTCACGCCGTTCCTGGTCGTCGCGAGCGCCGGCACGACCAACACCGGCGCCGTCGACGATCTCGACGCCCTCGCCGATTTCGCGGCGCGGGAAGGCCTCTGGTTGCACACCGACGCGGCCTACGGCGGGTTCTTCGCTCTGACGGCGCGCGGACGCGCGGCGCTCTCGGGCCTCGAGCGCGCCGACTCGATCGTCCTCGACCCGCACAAGGGTCTCTTCATGCCGTACGGCTCGGGCTGCCTCCTCGTGAAGGACCCGGCCGCGCTCCGCCGCTCGCACAGCGTGCAGGCCCACTACATGCCGGACATGCAGGACGACCCGGACTCCGTGGACTTCTGCGAGCTCTCGCCCGAGCTCTCGCGCAACTTCCGCGGTCTCGCCGTATGGCTCGCGATCAAGCTATGCGGCCTCGCGGCCTTCCGCTCGTCCCTCGACGAGAAGCTCGACCTCGCGAGCGAGGCGGTCGAAGCCGTGCGCCGGATCCCCGGCATGACGATCGTGGCCGAGCCGCAACTCTCCCTGTTCGCATTCCGCCTCACGGTGCCGGGAGCGTCGCGCGTGGAAATGAATCGCCTGAACCGGGATCTCATGGACCGCGTGAACGCGCGGCAACGCGTCCTCCTGACCGGAACGCTGATCGGGGAGGATTTCGCGATCCGCATGTGCATTCTGAGCTTCCGGACCCATGCCGACCGTGTCCGCATGGCGCTGGAGGACCTCCGGGAGGCCGCCCGGGAGCTCTGAAGGAATAATCCGGCCGTGGAATGCCTTTCGTAGTGAGGTCATGACTTCCATGAGACGACGCGATTTCCTCGCCCTCACCATCCCCGTTCTCGCGGGCGCCGCCGTGTTCGCCGCAACCGGCCAAAAGGCCCCCGCCCAGAAAGGAACCGCCATGCCGGACACCGCCGCCGCCAACACGGCCGACCGGGTCGTCAAGACCGAAGCCGAGTGGAAAAAGCTCCTCACGCCCGAGCAGTTCCACGTCGCGCGCAAGAAGGGCACCGAGCGCGCGTTCACGGGCCCGAACTGGGACAACCACGCGAAGGGGACTTACACCTGCGTGTGCTGCGACCTGCCGCTCTTCGCCTCCGACACGAAGTTCGACTCGGGGACCGGCTGGCCCAGCTTCTGGCAGCCGATCGGGCCGAGCGCCGTGAAGCTGGAAGAGGACCGGAGCTTCTTCAGCGTGCGCACCGAGGTGATGTGCCGCCGCTGTGACGCCCACCTCGGCCACGTCTTCGACGACGGACCAAAGCCCACGGGCCAGCGCTACTGCATGAACGGAGTGGCCATGAAGTTTGTCCCGGCGAAATGAGTCACGCGTCGGCCCGAAAAACGATCGCGATGAACTTCATCGCGAAGTAGCTCACGAGCCGGCGCCCGCGCCTCCGGTCAGGGGGTGCTCGACGATCACGAACTCGGCCACGGGGCGGCCGCCCACGAGATGCTCCTGGATGATCCGCTCGAGAACCGGCGGGTCGCAGGCGCGATACCAGACGCCCTCCGGATAGACGACGGCGATCGGCCCTCCGGCGCAGATCCTGAGGCAGTTCGCCTTCGTGCGCTGCACGCGGCCGTTCGTCGAGAGGCCCAGCTCCGTGAGCCGCCGTTTCAGGAAATCCCACGCGGCGTTCGCGCGCTCCTTCTCGCAGCACTTTGGTTTCGTCTGCTCGCAGCAGAGAAAGAGGTGCCGCTCGCCCTCCGGGATGCCGAGAGCCTCCGCGATCGCGGCCAGGCCCTCCTTCGATTCGTCATCCGGCTTGGTCCCCACGAAACCTCCACGGGAAGGATAAGCTCACCCGCATGAGAATCTTCGTCACCGGAGCCACGGGTCACGTCGGATTCCGCGTCGCGCACGCCTTCCGGCGCGCGGGACACCACGTTCTGGGCCTCGTCCGTTCGGAAGCAGGGGCCGTTCGGCTCGATCGTCATGAGATCCGGCCCGTCCTCGGGACGTTGCAGGATCCCGGCACCTGGAAGGGCGCAGAGAGCGCGTCGGTCCTCGTCCACGTGGCGTCCGACTCCAAGGCCGATACGTGGGCGGTGGACCGCGCCGGGGTCGAGGGTCTCCTCGCTCTTGCCGGGAAGGGCGCGTCGCCGAAGACGCTTCTCTACACGAGCGGCGTCTGGGTCTACGGCCCTACCGGCGACCGCGTGGCCGACGAGACGACTCCTCTTTCGCCGCTTCCGATGAGCCTTCCCCGCGTCGAGATCGAGAAACGCATTCTTTCGGCCGCGGGCATGAAAGGAATCGTTCTAAGGCCGGGCTGCGTGTACGGTTACGGCGGGAGCATCACCGCAATGTTGTTCGGGGGGGCCGCGGCGGGATCTCTGGAGATGCCCGGCGACGGGCACAACCGTTGGGCGACCGTGCACGCGGACGACTGCGCCGACGCGTACGTGCGGGCGGCATCGAGCGGATTGTCCGGAGAGATCTTCAACGTGACGGACCGCTCGCGTGCGCCTTTGCGCCGCCTCGCCGTCGCCGCCGCACGCGCGGCCGGCTTCACGGGCGAGATCCGGTGGGTCCCCCTCGAAGAGGCGCGGAAGAAGATGGGCGGCTTCGCGGACGCGCTCGCGCTCGACCAGCACGTGGATTCGCGGAAGGCCGCCGCAAGGCTGGGCTGGGAGCCCACGCACGGCGGCTTCGAGGACGAGGTCGAGACGTACTTCGCGGCGTGGAAGGCGGCACAGGGCTGAGCCTTCGCGCCTGTTAGCCGAAGCGGGCGCGGTAGTCGTCGCGGCTGGCCTCGAGGACGGCGAGGGCCTCGTCGCGCCCGTAGACGTGCGTGATCTCGACGGGCGCTGCCGACCCGCCGGGCTCGCCGGGCCTCTGCTTGTACGTAAGGAAATAGTGGCGCAGCCGGTCCACGAGCGACCGCGGCATCTCCGAGACGTCCGTGAGAGCGCCGTAAACGGCGTCGCCCTTCAGGACGGCGAGAATCTTGTCGTCGACCTCGTCGTTGTCGAGCATGCGGAGCCCGCCGATCGGAACGGCCGGCACGAGGATCTGCGCGTGCGTGATGGGCTTCTCCGTGAGCACGCAGACGTCCATCGGGTCACCGTCGCCCTTGAGCCCCGCGCGGCCTGTCTTTTCCTCGCAGAGCTTGGCGACGCGGGTCCCGCAGTACGTGCGCGGAACGAGGCCGTAAAGCGTCGGACACACGTTCGAGAAGAGCTGGGGCCGGTCGACCTTGAGGATGCCGGTCGCCTTGT
>JBDTML010000195.1:0-1601 GCA_039934255.1 Acidobacteriota bacterium
CGACGGAATAGATCAGCCCCAGCTCCCAGATGTTCACGGGGATCTCGGGGTCGAAACACTTCTTCAGCGCCTCGTCGATGACTCTCTGCTCGAGAGGGGAGGGAGAGGAAGAGGAAGTTGGTGCCGCGTTCGCTTCGGCGGTGTTACTGGCCATATTCCCTTCTAAGAAAATCTTCTCTTCTCCCATATTCATTCTTTCTAAAGAATTCATTCCGTCTTCGCGACGTCCTGCTGGTTCTTCAGCGCGGTCTGCAGCGTGTGCCACGCGAGCGTGGCGCACTTGACGCGAGCGGGGAACTCACGAACGCCCGAGAAGACGGCGAGCTTGCCGAGGCCGGCGCCGTCGGCCTTGACGTCCGGCGGTCCGGTGAGGAGCTCATGGAACTTGCCGTACAGCGTCTCGGCCTCGGCCAGCGACTTGCCCATGATCGCGTCCGTCATGATCGAGGCGGACGCCTTGGAGATCGCGCAGCCCGAGCCCTGGAACGCCACGTCGGCGATCCGGTCGCCGTCGATCCTGACGTAGAGCTTCATCTTGTCGCCGCAGAGCGGGTTGTGGCCGAGCGCGATGCGCGACGCGTCCGCCATTTCCCTGTAGTTGTGCGGAGACTTGTTGTGGTCGAGGATGACCTCTTGATAAAGGTCGCGGAGCTCGGTCATCCGAACATCTCCGAAACTTTCGCGATGCCCGCCGCGAGCATGTCGACCTCTTCGCGCGTGTTGTAGAGGCCGAACGACGCGCGGGCCGTGGCCGGGATGCAGAAGCGGTCCATGACGGGCTGCGCGCAGTGCTGGCCGGTCCGGATCGCGATGCCCTCGCGGTCGAGGATCGTCCCGATGTCGTGCGGGTGGACGTCGCCGAGGAGGAACGAGACGACGGCGGCCTTGCGCGGCGCGGTGCCGACGATGCGCAGTCCCTCGATCGCCGAGAGCGCCTCGGTCGCGCGGACGAGGAGCGCGTGCTCGTGCGCGGCCACGGCGGGGAGCCCGACGGCGGACAGCCAGTCCGCCGCGACGCCGAAACCGATGCCGCCCGCGATGTTCGCGGTGCCGGCCTCGAACTTCCACGGCAGCTCGTTGTACGTCGTCTTCTCGAATGTGACGGACGCGATCATGTCGCCGCCGCCCTGGTACGGCGGCAGCTTCTCGAGCCACTCCTCGCGCCCGTAGAGCGCGCCGATGCCGGTCGGTCCGTACATCTTGTGGGCCGAGACGGCGTAGAAGTCGCAGCCGAGGTCCTTCACGTCGATCGGAAGGTGCGGCGCCGCCTGCGCGCCGTCCACGAGGACCGGCACCTTTGCGGCGCGCGCGATCGCGATGAACTGCTTGACCGGGTTGATCGTTCCGAGCGCGTTCGAGACGTGGGAAACCGCCGCGAGCTTCGTTCGCGGAGTCAGCCGCTTCGCGAACTCGTCGACGGGCACTTCGCCGTCGTCCGTGATCGGGACGACGACGAGCTTCGCGCCCGTTCGCTCGCAGGCGAGCTGCCACGGGACGATGTTCGAGTGGTGCTCGAGGCCCGTGATGAGGATCTCGTCGCCGGCCTTGAGGAACGCCTGCGAAAAGCTCGACGCGACGAGGTTGATAGCCTCCGTCGTGCC
>JBDTML010000196.1:0-4828 GCA_039934255.1 Acidobacteriota bacterium
TCGGCCGAGACCTTTTCGATCAGCGTGAGGACGTCGCCGAGACCGAGGAGGCGCGAGGCGGCTCGATCGGGATGGAAAAGCTCCAGCTCGCCCACTTTTTCACCCGTCCCCACGAACTTCAGCGGCTTGCCCACGACCGTCGCGATCGAGAGCGCGGCGCCTCCCCGGGCATCGCCGTCCGTCTTCGTCAGGATGACGCCCGTGAGAGCCAGCTTCGCGGCGAAGGCCGCGGCCGACCGCACGGCATCCTGGCCGGTCATGGCGTCCGCGACGAAGAGGATCTCGTCGGGCTCTGAGGCCTCCCGTATTCGCGCCACCTCGTCCATCAGCGCGTCGTCGATGTGAAGGCGCCCGGCCGTGTCGACGATCGCGACGTCGTAACCGAGGAGCTTTGCGTCCTTCACGGCGGACTTCGTACGCTTGACGGCATCCATCTCGCCCTTCGGGTCGAACGCCATGAGGCCGTTTTCCTTCGCGAGCGTGCGCAGCTGCTCCGTCGCGGCGGGCCGCTGCGTATCCGCGGGCACGAGGAGAACCTGCTTCCGGAACGAGGTCTTGAGGTGGAGAGCCAGCTTCGCGGCCGTCGTCGTCTTGCCGGAACCCTGAAGGCCCACGAGCAGGATTACGGAGGGGCGTTTCTTGAGCGCGAGGGGCGCCTGTTCGCCCCCGAGGACGCGCGTGAGCTCGTCCCGCACGATCTTGATGACCTGCTGGGCCGGCGAGAACGAGGTGAGGACCTCCTGTCCGACCGCCTTCTCCCGGACCCGGGCCGTGAAGTCCTTGACGACGTCGAGGTTCACGTCGGCCTCGAGGAGGGCCGTCCGGATCTCCTTCAAGGCCTCGTCCACGTGGAACTCCGTCAGGTGACCCTCGCCACGAAGTTCCTTGAAGACGCGCTGGAGGCGGTTTGAGAGGGAGTCGAACATGGGCCGGGCCGCGGAGTCTAACAGGCCCCGCGAGCCCTGGGTGCAGAGGCCAAATCACTCATGGGCTTGACAGAAGAGGCGATTTCCGTATCATCCTTCGTGAAGCTCGAGGCGGAACCGGCCGTCTATCGGCTGGCGGTGTCAGCGAAAACGCCGAAAATAGCAGTCCTCCAACACGAGACAGGCCAATCACGACCTGATCCATCAATAAACTAAGGAGCACCTCGAAATGAAGAAGTTCATGTCCGCCCTCGTCCTCGTCGCCGTCGCTTCCTCCCTCGCCGCCTGCGCCAAGGTCGAGGAGAAGAAGCCCGAAATGAAGACCGAGGCCCCCAAGGTCGTCGAAGAGACCGCCAAGACGACCTCGACGACCACGACCACCACCGCCCCCGACGCCATGACGGCGACGACGGCGACCACGACCACCACGAGCTCCACGGTCACGACGACCTCCGGCCCCGCCACCAAGTAAGCGGTTCCTCCGGAACCGATACGATGACGCCCCGGCGCACGCCGGGGCGTTTTCTTTAGGAGGACCGATGAAGCATTCGTCCCTTCCCGCGGCGATTCTCTTTGGGGCCCTCCTCCTGGGCGAGTCGGCCGTTTCGGCGGACACGATCTCGTCGACGGACTCGTTCCTTCCCGGCGTGCACATCAATGGCGCATCGGGCGTGTATCGGACCGACGTGACGATCTTCAACCCGGACCCGCTCGTTGCCGCCGTCGTCGACATCTCTTACGGCGAGGCCGACCGCGACGGGACGGCGCGCCCCGTCTACCGGCTTCCGGGCGGTCTCGGGCCTCTCGCGTCCGTGACGCTCACCGACATCGTGCTCTTGACGTTCGGCTTCGGCTCGAGCTACGGCCTTCTGGAGGTCAAGAGCTCTTCCGAGACGCCGGTACAGGTCACGAGCAACACCTACAACGTGGCTGGCGCCCTGCCCGGCACCTACGGCCAGTTCTCACCTGGCCAGCCCTCCCGTAACGCGGTCGGGTTCGACAACACGGTCGCCGGCGATCTCTACGTCACGGGAATCCCGAACGACGAGAACCACCGAACGAACGCGGTCGTCATGAACCCCACCGGTATTCCGCTGGAGGCCGGCGTGCGCCTGTGGGACGCCTCCGGCGTTCCCTTCAAGGTCGTCCTCGTGAGCGTCCCTCCCTGGTCGCTCCACCAGCTCAACGACATCTTCAACGGAGATTTCGCCTCGGCGTCTCCCCCGCCGGGTGGCCCATGGCGCCTGAGCGTCTTCGTCAACGCTCAGAACGGGGCGCGCGCTCTCTGCTACGCGACCGTCACGGACCTCCGCACGGGCGACCCCTATCTCCTGACCGGCCAGCTCGCCAGGCCCTGAAGAGGCGGACTCCTGCGCACCCTCCTCGTCGACCTCGGAAACGTCCTCGTCCGCTTCGACCACGGAATCACGCTCCGCCGGCTTGCCGCAGCGACGGGAATCGCGGGGGAATCCCTCGCACCCCACGTCTTCGGCCCGCTCGAACGGGAATTCGATCTCGGGCGACTCCGGGCCGACGCGTTTTTTCGCGCGGTCGAGCAGGCCGCCGGCCTTCCGCGCCTTTCCGACGACGTCTGGATCCCGGCATGGCGCGACATCTTCACGCCCGTTCCGTCCGCCGTCGCCGCGCTCGGCCAGCTCTTCCCGGACGTCACGCCGGTCCTCATCTCGAACACGAATTCCCTTCACTGGGAAGGCGTCCTCACCGTTCTGCCCACGCTTCCCCGCCTCGTGCCCCTGCGGGCTCTGTCGTTCGAGATCGGCGCCGCCAAGCCCGACCCTTACCACTTCGAGGCGGCGCTCACGCTTGCCGGCGCGCGGGCAGAGGACGCGCTCTACGCCGACGACCGGCCCGAGCTCGTCGCGGCGGCCCGGAGTCTCGGGATCGACGGCGTTGTGGTCGAGAGGCCCGAGGACCTCGCCGCAATCCTGCAGCGCCGAGGCTTCCTCCACGCAGCGCCAGGCAAGCGATTCCGTCTCGGCGACTCCCCCCTCTTCGCGAAGGGGCTCGCAGAGTTCCGCGCCGGCCGCTATTTCGAGGCGCACGAGGATTGGGAGCTGCTCTGGAAAGACAGCGCGGGCGACGACAAGGTGTTCCTTCAGGGCCTGATCCAGCTCGCGGCGGCGCTCGTTCATGTCGGGCGGGGCAACCCCGCGCCCGCGGCGCGCCTTTTCGCGCTCGCGAAGGAGAAGCTCGGCCTCTTCGAAGGCGAGCAGGCGGGAATCGACGTCGCCTCTCTCTTTCCTTTCTAGGAAGCTCCCGGCAGGATCCCCGCCGCGCGCGCAGCGACCTCCGCGACGAGGGCGCCGTCGGGCACGCGGCTCGTGGCGCCATGAGGGCCCGGCCGCGCGACACCGAGGCGCGTGAGCGCCTCCGAGACGAGCCCTGAAACGCCGCGGGGTCGGGACCAGCCTGCCGCAGCCTCCTCCAGAACGACCCGGGTGGCTTCCGCGATGCGTTCCGGCCTGAGCGGGACGGCCCAGGCGGCCGCCGCGGCCCCGCGGTCGAGCGCGAGATCCTCCTCGAACGAACGGCGCTCCATCGCGCGCGCGAGAAGCGCGACCTCGTGGCCACCGATGGGAATCTTGTCCGTGAATGCATCCGGCAGCTCGCGAAACCAGCCCGTGTCCGAGACGACGAGCGGAAGTCCGTAGCCCGCGAGGCGGCACACGGCATGCGATGTCTCGCCGAGCGTCGGGAACCTCAGGTTCACGGCGAACGTCGCCGCCGACGCCGCCTGGAAGATCTCCTCCTCTGAGAGATAGCCGCCGAACTTCACGTCCTCCTCGAGGCCGCTTTCCCGCACGAAGCGGCGGAGGGGATCGTCCCCGGCGACGGCGCCGCCCACGAAAAGGAAGGGCCGGCGCACGGGCGGCAGCATCGCGAGGGCCTCCAGAATGATCCCGATGCGCTTCGCGGGCCCCACGATGCCGAGCGTGATGGCAACGGGCCGGTCGAGCGGCAGGCCCAGCGCCGCACGCGCTTCGGCGGGCGGCCAGCGGGGCGTGAGCGCGACGTGCTGTGGGATCGTCACCACGCGGGTGCCCGGACACGCATCCAGGACCGCGCCCGTGACGAGCGCGGAGTGCGCGATGACCGCTTCCGCGGCGCGAATCACCCCTGCCGACATCGGGAACGCCCACGGGTCGAGGTCCCAGACGGGGACGAGCGGAGCGCGCCGCCGGGAAGCCGAGAATGCCTTCCCCCGCACCCCGTGCGCCCGCTCGAGTTCCCGCTCGTAATCCTCCTCGCGCCCGCGCGTGAGATAGCCCGCCGCGAAGAGGTGATGAAGCACGAATTCGTGGAGGACCACGACGGCCGGAGTGCGCCGGCCGGGATCGAAGAGCGCTTCGAGGGAGGGCAGGTGGAGGGGATCGTTCCCGATTTCGAAGAGCAGGACGTCGTGACCCGCCGCGAGAGCCTCGCGCGCCCTTTCGGGGGGCCAGGCGCGCGCGTCCACGAGGTCCGCGAGAGCCGGAAACAGCTCCGCGTCGTAGTCGGCGATACCCGATCGCACCGGAGGGAAAGGGCCGATGAAACCGACCGAGAGCCGCGCCGAGGGCCGGCCTGCCTGCGCGCGTGTTCCCGGCTGCCTCACGCCTTCTTCCGCGGCGCTCTCCAGCACGTCACGGTAGGAGAGCGCGACCCGGTGGGGACGCCGCTCTTCTCCCCACGCGGATGCCGCGCGCGCGCGGAGCCTGGCGACGTCCGGCTCGAACGCGAGCCGGGCCATCTCCTCGGCCAGACGCGGGACCTCGTCGCCGCCGACGGGAACCTTCGCGGCGAACGAGTCGGGCAGCTCCCGGAACCATCCCGTATCCGAGACGATCAGGGGGAGGCCGCTGCCCGCGAGGCGGCAGACGGCGCCCGACGTCTCCCCCATC
>JBDTML010000197.1:0-3292 GCA_039934255.1 Acidobacteriota bacterium
ACATGCTCCGCCACCGCGTGCGCGCCGGCATCACGGGCTGGGCGCAGGTCCACGGGTGGCGCGGCAACACGAGCCTCTCCAAGCGCATCGAATACGACCTCTACTACATCGAGAACTGGACGGTCGGCCTCGACGTGAAGATCCTGTGGCTCACCGTCAAGTGGGGCTTCACCCACAAGAACGCGTACTGAGCCGAGCGTTGCGGTACCGGGTCCTCGCGGCCCTGGTTCTCTCGGCGGCGGCGTTCGCCGCCCTTCGTGCGTACATCCCCACTTCGATAACGGCGGACTTCGGCCTCGTCAGCTTGCTCGGCCTGCTCGTGATCTTCCTGTTCTGGGTGGCAGCGGTCGTCGGCTGGGGAAGGGCGGCGGGCCGGCTCGTCGGACTCTCTCCTCCGGACGCCCTTCGCCGGGCGGAGGCCTGGGCCCTGACGCTGGGCCTCGGGAGCCTCTTCGCGGCGGGCTGGGCGTACATCACCGTGGTTGCCGGCATTCACGGTCCCATTTCGTCGAACGTGTTCCTCCTCGGCGGTGTTCTTTCCTTCGCCCTCCTCCCGAGCGCTCCTCCCCTGCCGCGCGCCCGACCACATGCCGTCGTCACCGCTCTTCTGGCTTCGTATTGCGGCCTGCGGTTCGTTCAGTCCACGCATCTCGCACGGCACGGTGACCCGCTCTACTACCATCTGGTCGCGCCGGTCCTCTGGCTGCGCAGCGGAACGATCGCATTCGACCCGCAGCATCCGCTGAACTTCCAGGCTTCTCTCTGGGAGTACCTGTATCTCTGGCCGGCTCAGCTCTTCCTCGGGAAGGGCGAGGCTGGTCTCCCGGCAATCCAGATCTTCGCGCAGTGGACGCACCTGACACTGGGTTGGGTCGCCATCGGGCTTGCGGTCATCGCTCTCTTGCAACGGCTTCGGTTTCCTCCCGCGGTCGCGCTCATCGGCGGGTTTGCCGCCCTCGCGACCTCTTCCCTATGGCGGTACGGCGTTCTCGCGAAGAACGACTGCGGCGCGGCCGCATGGCTGCTGTGCGGGGCCGTCCTCCTGTCGGGAGAACGAAGCTCGTGGAGGAGGAATGTCGCGGCGGGTGTCTTCCTCGGCGCCGCGTTCGTTGCCAAGTACACGGTCGCATTCACCCTGCTGCCGCTGCTTCTCGGCTGGCTCGTGTATCAGTTCCTCGACGCCCCCTGGAAAGTCCCGTCGGCCGCGGCAAGTGTGCTTCTGGGAGTTCTGCTGGCCGCCACTCCCCTTCTCGCCCGGAATCTCCGCGGCACCGGAAGCGCTATTTATCCTCTCGCACTCCGAGCCACGCCACTCACCACCCTGAGTGATAGCCAGCGCGAAATCATCTATGAGATGGCACCGTCGCTGCGGGACGATCACGTCGCCTGGAAAGTGGAGCGACTCGGGGATCTGGCGCCCGAAGGAACGCTCGCCATCGTCGCTCTCGCAATCCCCCTCTTTCTCGTGCGTGGTCTTTTCGCTCCGGCGAGGAGCTTCGCGTTTCGCCGGCGGTGCTTCCTGCTGTTCTTCGTCGCCCTCGGAAGCCTTCTCTGCTTCCTCGTCGTCGCGAGGCCAGGAACGCAGTTCCGCCTGCTGGGTCCCGGCCTCGTGCTTCTGAACGTGTCAGGGACCCTGCTCTCGCTGCTCGTGTTGCGGTTTCTCTCGAGACGCGTGCGGGCGCTCCGCCTCCTGCCGAGCGGCCTCGTCGTCCTCGGCGCCGTCGTCGCAACCTCTCGAGTGGCGCCGGAAGCGGTTCTCGACCGGGTCCAGGATCTTCCCCTCCAACGCGCGCTCCTCGAGCACTCGGGTGGAGACGCGAAGCTGTGGATCGCGACGAACGTGCCGAGGTCGGCGCGGATCGTGACGACCGGCGACAACGAGATCTACTACATGCTCGGACACGACGTGTCCGCCGCCACGGACGACCTGTCGCTCGATCGGCTCTGGCGGCAGGAAGTCTCGGCTGGAGCTTCCGGAGAACGGATCCTCAGAGCCTTCCGGGCTCGCGGGTTCGATTACCTGCTCGACACCAGATTCCCGTGGGAGCTCTCGGCTCTTTCGCGTCGCCTCGGCCCTCTCCTGGATCGCCACCCGGAATGGATCGCCTTCCAGGGCAAGGACTCCGTGCTCGTCGACCTTCGCCGCGTGAACCAGCCTCTCCCCTAGATCACGAGCGGGCGGCCGGCCTTGAGCCGCATCGCGGCGCCTTCGAGGAGCTCGGCGTGCTCGCGCTCTTCCGCTTCCAGCTCGCGGTAGAGGCGCCACTCGGGAGAGACCTCGGAGAACTTGCGCCCCGTCTCCAGGAAGAACCGCCCCGCGCGCTTCTCGAGATGAACCGCGAGACGCAGCAGCGCCACGCCGTCCGCGGTCGCCGACGGCTCGGTGCCAGAGAAAACCGCGAGCTGGGCCGGGGACGGCCCCGCGCCCGTGAGATCCGGCGCCTCGAGGTGATAGCGGCGCGCGAGGATTTCCATGTGCTCGCGTTCCATCGCCGAGAGCCGGCTGAAGAGCGCGATGACTTCCGGATCGGCGCCGGCCGTCTCCATCTGCTTCGCGCCGTTCGCGTAGAAGAGGACGCCGCCGATCTCGATCTCGTAGGCTTTCCGGACGGCCTCGGCGAGGGCGCCCTCCGGCGCCGCGATCTCCGCTCGGGATTCGAACGCGCCCCCGCAGATCGGGCAGAGCCCATACGGGAAAGCGAAGCCCTCGGAAACCTTGTGGCAGGACGTGCACTGGAAGGTGAGGCGCTCGCCCGCGCAGCAGACGTAGTCCTCGCCAACCTCGATCGGCCGGCGGCACTTCTTGCAGACGGACTCCTCGGGCACGGCCACGGCAGGAATCTTCGAGTCCTCGCGGATCACGGGGGGCCAGACGCGGTTCGTCAGATAGGAGTGAATCGCCTTGGCCGCGCGCCTGCCCGCGCCGAGTGCGAGAATGACCGTGGCGCCGCCCGTGACGATGTCGCCGCCGGCGAAGACGCCGGGGATGTTCGCGGCCTGGGTCGTTTCGTCCACGTTGATGTATCCCTCACCGCGCACGGAAAGGCCGGGCGTCGACCGTGCGATGACGGGGTTCGCGCGCGTGCCGAGCGCGTAGATGACCGTGTCGCACTCGAACGTCTCCGTCTCGCCCGGGATCACGACGGGGCGCCGGCGGCCGGACGCGTCCGGGGGCCCGAGCTCCATCTTCTGGCACACGAGGGCCTTCACGCCGCCCTTGTCGTCCGTGACGATCTCGGTCGGGCTCCGCAGCCAGTGGAACGTGATGCCCTCTTCCTCCGCGTGGCGGAGC
>JBDTML010000198.1:0-1687 GCA_039934255.1 Acidobacteriota bacterium
ACGGGTCCAGCCGGTTGATCTTCTTGTAGATCGCGATGCCCCGCAGGAAGAACCCGTCTCGCGCGAAGTGCTCTGCGATCTTGGTGAAATACGGGATCGCCTCCTCGTTCCGGTTGAGGCGCGTGAGGAGGTCCCCGGCCTTGTTCAGGATGTTGACGTCGCCCGGCGTCTCCTCGAGGACCTTCTGGTAATCCTTGAGAGCGGAATCGACCTTTCCCTTCGCCAGGGACTTCTCGGCCGAAGCTACGAGCGCGTCGCGTTTGCTGGCCATGGCTCCGTCACGCCGCCTTCGCCGCGCCGCGGCGCGTCAAGACGCGATCGAACGTCAGTCGATGCTCTGGGCAGGGGCCGTGCCGCCGGAGCGCGGAGAGGTGTTCGGGTGTCGCATACCCCTTGTGCGAGCCGAATCCGTAAAAAGGGAAGCGGCGATCGAGCTCGTCCATGCGCGCGTCACGGGCCACCTTCGCGACGATGGAGGCCGCCGCGATGGCCGCGACGCGGCTGTCGCCGCGCACGTAAGCCCGCTGCGAAACGTCGAGCCCCGGAATGCGAAACGCGTCGACGAGGACGAGGGACGGGATGCCCCCGGAAGCCCGCGCGCATCCGAGGGCGCGCCTCATGGCGAGGAAAGTCGCGGCGACGATTCCGATCGCGTCGATTTCGGCCGCCGTCGCAGCGCCGACCGCGGCGCACCGGGCCGCCAGGCCGATCCGGAGCGCGACGGCTTCCCGGACCTCCGGAAGAAGCGCCTTCGAGTCGTCGAGCCCGGGCAGCTCCAGCGGGCCTTCGAACACCACGGCGCCCGCGTACACGGGGCCCGCGACACAGCCCCTGCCGACCTCGTCTACTCCGGCGATCAAAGCGTGGCCCTCGGCATGCGCTTCACCTTCGATGGCGAAGAGGCATGCCACCCGGTCCCGCTCTGCCGCGAGGTCGCATGCGTTCCGACTCCCGCCGAATCCCATCCTGCCTCGCTTGCCCTCCGAGAATAGCCGTCGAGATCAGTTGTCGCGCTTCTCCGCGATGCGTGCGGCCTTGCCGCGGCGATTCCGCAGGTAGTACAGCTTCGCGCGCCGCACCTGACCGTGCCGCTCGACCTCTATCTTCTCGAGCACCGGCGAATGCACCGGGAACGTGCGCTCTACGCCGACACCCTGAGAGATCTTGCGGACGGTGAACGTCTCACGCACGCCGCCGCCTTTGCGGGCGATCACGAGGCCGTGGAACACCTGGATGCGTTCCTTCTCGCCTTCCTTGACCTTCACGTGAACCTTGACCGTATCTCCGGGCGAGAACGAAGGAACGTCGAGTCTCAGGGCGGCCTTCTCGGCCATCAACAGCTTGTCCGTCATCGCGGAACCTCCAAAATCATGGTGACGGGAGGAATCAGGCGGGGACACGACGACTGGCACCCCGAAGACCGTTCACCCGTGAGCGGCGATTCTAAAGGGAACGTCGCTCCCCCGCAAGCCTCTCCAGGAGTGCCCTTTCTTCCTCGTCGAGCGGGGCCCTCCCGAGCAGGTCCGGACGCCTCTCGAGGGTGGCGCGAAGCTGTTGCTCCCTGCGCCAGAGCTGGATCCTCTCGTGGTGGCCCGAGAACAGCACCTCGGGGACCTCGAGTCCGCGGAACGACCGCGGGCGGCTGAAGTGCGGGTAGTCGAGAAGCCCGTCCTCGAAGCTGTCCGCC
>JBDTML010000199.1:0-3693 GCA_039934255.1 Acidobacteriota bacterium
CGACCTTCAGGCCGTCCCGCTCGAGGATCACCCAGGGCGGCGCGTAGCGCTTCCCCGTCGCCTTCTCGTAAATGTTCGCGCCGAGGACCGGAAACGAGGCCCCTTTCATGAGCGGCGTGAAGACGGCGGAGCCGTAGTCGAACTCGTGGTTCCCAATCACCATCGCGTCGACCTTCAAGGCGTCCCAGAGACGCATGAGCGCCTCGCCCTTCGTCAGGAACGAAAACGTCCCCGTGAAGAGATCGCCCGCGTCGAACAGAAACGTCGTCTTCTCGCGCGCACGAATCCGGTTGATCAGCGTCGAGAGCTGCGCGGCGCCGCCGAGCCGAGGCGAGCCCGGACGCCAGTAGGCCGGGATCGGATCGATCGCTGAGTGGAAGTCGTTCGTGTAGAGAATCGTGACCTCACGCTCGGGGGCAGCAGGAGGTGCGGCCAGGGAGGAGGCGGCCAGACCCGCGGCGACAAGGAGGCATGACACGGCGGGCAGCGATTTCATGAGTGCGGAGTGTATCGGCGGGCGCGCCAACGCTGTAACATCAACCATGCCGCCCCGGATCGACGTCGTCTCGCTCCTCCACAAAGGCCGCGTCTCGTGGGACGCGGCCTTCGCGCTTCAGAAGGAAGCCGAGGCGCGGGTGAAGGCGGGCGGGCGCGAGACCCTCATTCTCCTCGAGCACACCGACGTCATCACGGCGGGCCGCAACTCCGATCTCGGCGAGCTCCTCGTTTCGGAGGATCTCCTCCTGCAGCGCGGCGTACAGCTGCGCATCACCGACCGCGGCGGCAAGCTCACCTTCCACGGTCCCGGGCAGCTCGTCGCGTATCCCGTCATCGACCTCTCGCACGGGCGGCGCGACGTGCGGCGATACGTTCGCGACCTCGAAGACACGCTCGTCCGCACGGCGGCGGATTTCGGAGTCGCGGCAGCGCGCAGCTCCGCTCCCGAGCGCTGGGCCTCCATATGGGTGGGCAACGACAAGCTCGCGGCGATAGGCGTCCACCTGTCGCGCTGGATCACGACGCACGGGTGCGCCCTGAACGTGAATACCGACCTGGCACGCTTCTCGCTGATCGTCCCCTGTGGGATCGCCGACGGGGGCGTGACGTCTCTTGCGAAGGAAAATCCGGGGAATCCGCCGCCGGCGCTGCCGGAGGTCGCCGAACGCTTCGTGAGCCACTTTCTCGACGTCTTCGAAAGGGAGAAGGGAGAATCGCCATGACGGAGCAGGAAAGCCGGGGGATCTACGAGCTCCTGACCGCACGCATCGCGCCGTACACCGGAGACGGCGAAACGCTGTCCTTCGACCGGATCGTGCGCGCCCCCGTGGACGACGAGACCGTCGGCCTGGTCGCGCAGGCGCTCGTCGACGAGGACGCCGACACGCGCCGGGCCGGCCTTTTCGTCTTCGCGGGCCTTCAAGACGACACATCGGTCCGCCTGGAGCCGTTCCGGCCGCTCGCGGGGAAGATTCGCGATCTTCTGCTCGACGTCGAGCCGGCCGTTCGGTGCGACGCGCTCATGGCGTTCGCCTACTTCGACCCGGAGGATCTCCACGTGGCGGTGCGCGAGTTCCTCACGGACCCGAACGGCCGGAACCGCCTGCAGGCCGTTCGGATTCTCGACGCCGAATGCAGCTCGCAGAATCTGCCGACCCTTCTCACGCTGGGCGTGGACCCGTACCACGAGGGGGCCAAGGACGCCCGCGACGCGCGTGAATGGCTTGTCGTCCGCGAAGCCGCGCGGGCCGCGGTAGAACACACGGTGGACGTCCGTTTCCCCGCGCCGCTGGAGGAGGAAGACGTCGAAGGGGTCCGCTGCGTCTACCACGCGTGGGATCCCGTGTGGCAATGGGCCGCGCGGGAAGGGATCCGGGGGCGCGGCTAGGCCGTCACCTCGGCCAGAGCCACCCGAAGAAACCCGCAGTGAGGAGCGCGTAGATGAGGCCGTCGAGGGTGTTGCGCAGCGTCGTTCCCCAGGACCGCTTGTACCAGATCGACTGCTGAAAGCCGGCGAGGGTGTATCCGTAGAACGCCGTGGCGCCCGCGAACCGGAAGACCTTCAGGTAATGCGCGCCGGGGCCGAGTGCGCGGCCGGAAATGTACGCGGCGGTGATGCCGATGAGGACGCAGTACAGAAACCACTGGAAGAGCTGCTTGCCCATGCCGATTTCTCCGCCCAGGACGGTCATCATGGCGCGCGGTCCCGCCTTGAATTTCTCCTGGAACGCCGCATCCTTGAAGGCCGCGTGGCTGGCGGGGCACGGCACCATGTAGTCGCCGGGCGGGATGTCGAGCTTCCGGACGGCGGCCATGAACTCGTCCTCGGCGGCTACCTTCTTGTAGTCGGCCGCGTGGTACCCGAGGAACATGTGAATGACCGAGCTCGCGATGAAGACGGCCACGGCCGAGAGAAGAATCGGCAGCCAGAGCGATGCGATGGTCACCATCGAAACCTCCTCGTTTCAAAAGCGTTTGTCGGGCGGATCCTACCCCGCCCCGGTATGCTCGTTCGGTGAGCGTCACGGACCGCCCGACCTACGGAGTCACGCCCCGGCCCGAGTGGCTGAAGGTGCGCGTCTACGACAACGACCTCTCGCGCGGCATCGCCGCCCTCGTGGCCGACAAGGGCCTCAACACGGTGTGCCAGGAAGCGCGCTGCCCGAATCTCTTCGAGTGCTGGGGGGTCGACAAAACGGCCACTTTCATGCTGATGGGCGACGTCTGCACGCGCCGCTGCGGGTTCTGCGCGGTCACCCAGGGAGCCGGAAGACCGCTCGATCCCGAGGAGCCGCGGCACGTGGCCGAGGCCGTGAAAAAGCTCGGGGTCCGGCACGCCGTCGTGACCTCCGTGAACCGCGACGAGCTGCCCGACGGCGGCGCCGCGCATTTCGCGGCCACGATCCGGGAGATCCGGGCGCTCGCCCCCGGGGTCACGGTGGAGGTCCTCGTTCCGGATTTCCTCGGCAGCGAGGCGGCGCTTTCGACCGTCCTCGACGAGCGGCCCGAGGTCCTGAACCACAACCTCGAGACCGTCGAGCGCCTCTACCGCCGCGTCCGGCCCGATGCGATCTACGCGCGGTCGCTCGAGCTGCTGAGGCGCGCAGCAAAGGGAAAGAAGGAAGAGAAGAAGAACATTTCTTTGAAGGTGAAGAGCGGCGTGATGGTCGGCCTCGGCGAAACCCGTGAGGAGCTCTCTCGGGCGCTCGGCGACCTGCGCGCTTCAGGCGTGGACGTCGTGACCGTCGGCCAGTACCTGCAGCCGCACGCCCGCCGGCTGCCCATCGAGCGGTACGTGACCCCGCAGGAATTCGAGGAGATCAGGAAAGAGGGAGAGGAATTGGGCTTCGAATTCGTCGAATCGGGACCGCTCGTGAGGTCGAGTTACCACGCGAGGCGGGCAATCTCGCCCCCTACCTTCTAAGAAATCCCCCGTCCTCTTCGGACCCTGCTAGCCGTCGTTCCCGATGGCCTCGACCGGGCAGGAATCCATGGCTTCCTGGCACTGGGCCTCTTCCTCGGGCGTCTCCGCCTGTTTCATGACGTAGGAGAAGCCCTTGTCTTCCTGGCGCGTGAAATTTGCCGGCGCGGTGACACGGCAGACGTCGCAGTCGATGCACTGGGTGTCGACGTAGAACTTCCCGGGCGCGTTTTCCTCGTAGCGGTCGTCTTTGTTCGCCATCGCGGAGAAAGATA
>JBDTML010000200.1:0-10098 GCA_039934255.1 Acidobacteriota bacterium
CATCGCCGTTCTCACGAGCGGAGGAGACGCGCCCGGGATGAACGCGGCGATTCGCGCCGTCGTGCGAGCCGGTATCGCTCAAGGTTGGACCGTTTCCGGAGTGCGTCACGGCTTCGCGGGCCTCCTCGGCGGCGAGCTGATCCCACTTGGCCCCCGCGACGTCGGCGGAATCATCCAGCAGGGAGGCACGATTCTCGGCAGTGCCCGGTGCGATGCGTTCAAGACGCCCGTGGGGCGCGAACAGGCGCTCGGCGTCCTCAAGGCCCGAGGCGTCCAGGGGCTGGTCGTGATCGGCGGAAACGGCTCCCAGATGGGAGCGAACATGCTGGCAAAGGCCGGTTTCGCCGTGGTAGGTGTGGCCTCGACGATCGACAACGATCTGCCGGGCTCGGACATCACGATCGGCGTCGACACCGCCCTGAACATCGCGCTCGAGGCCATCGACCGCCTCAAGGTGACGGCCTCGTCGCACGAGCGCGCTTTTCTCGTCGAGGTGATGGGGCGCGACTGCGGGTACCTCGCGCTCATGGCGGGAATCGCCGGCGGGGCGGAGGCGATCGTGATTCCCGAAATGGAGACGAGCCCCGAGGCGCTCGCGCAGGAGCTCTACGCCTCTCGCGAGCGGGGCAAGAAACACGCGATCGTGGTCGTGGCCGAGGGGGCCCGCCACAACGCGCGAGCCCTCGCGCAGTATTTCCGGGAGAACGAGAAGCGGCTCGGCTTCGACCTTCGTGTGACGCAGCTCGGGCACGTGCAGCGTGGAGGCTCGCCCGGGGCCTTCGACCGGCTTCTCGCGACACGGCTCGGTGCGGAGGCCGTCCGGCGGCTCGCGGCGGGTGAGACCGGTGTGCTCGTTGGCCAGCTAAAGGGAAGCGTCGCCGCGACCCCGCTCGACGACGTCGGCGGGAAGTCCAAGCCTCTCGACCCCGCCCTCTTCGCCCTCGCGCGCGCGATGTCGAGCTGACCGACGAGCCTGCTAACATCCCGCCTCCGAACGGGACGGCGACGTACCCAAGTGGTTAAGGGAAGGCTCTGCAAAAGCCTCATTCGTCGGTTCGACCCCGACCGTCGCCTCCATTCCCGTGCCCCCCGCAGCGCCACCGTCCGGCGTAAGCTTCGCGGCGCCGGAGTGGCGAAATGGCAGACGCAGGGGACTTAAAATCCCCAGGCCTGAAAGGGCCGTGAGGGTTCGAGTCCCTCCTCCGGTACCAGTTCGCGCGACGCAGAGGAAGAAGGTCCGACTTGAGCACGCGACACCTCTCCCGCCGGAGCGTGCTCGCCGGCATCGCGGCCGGCTCGGGCGCCGCCTTCCTGGGAACGCCGGGGTGCTCGCTCTTCCGCGGTTCGAGCCATGCGGCGGCGAGCGACCCCGCACAGCTCGACCTCGGCGACGCCTCCCGCGCCCTGCGTGCGCGGTCGCTTTCCCCCGTGGACCTGACGAACGCCTGCCTCTCGAGAATCAATCGTCTCGATCCTCGCCTCAATTCGTTCATCACCGTGACCCCGGAGCGAGCGCTGGCCGAAGCGCGGAAGGCCGAATGCGAGATCGCCGAGGGCCGCTGGCGCGGACCGCTGCACGGCATTCCGATCGCCGTGAAAGACAATGTCGACACGGCCGGGGTGCGTACCACGGCCGCGAGCGCGGTCTTTGCGGAGCGCGTGCCAACCGAGGACGCCGAGGTGATTCGACGGCTGAGTGACGCAGGCGCGGTGTTTCTCGGGAAGCTCAACATGCACGAGTTCGCGATGGGAACGACGTCGGCGATCAGCCATTTCGGCCCCGTGCACAATCCCTGGGACCTCCAGCGCGTCGCCGGCGGCTCGTCGGGAGGTTCCGGGGCCGCGGTTGCCGCGGGCCTCTGTTTTGGGGCAGTCGGCACGGACACCGGAGGCTCCATCCGGATCCCCGCGGCATGCTGCGGCATCGTCGGCTTGAAGCCGACCTTCGGTGTGGTCAGCGCCCGGGGCACGGTCCCGGTGTCGCCGTCGTTCGATCATGTCGGGCCGATGTGCCGCAACGTGGGGGATTCGGCGCTCATGTTCCGCGCGATGACGGATCATTGGATCGCGAAGGACTGCGACCCGCATTCGATGCCGCCGACGTCGGGCCTGCGTGTCGGCGTGCTCCGGACGACAGGCGGCGTGTGCGACGCGCCCGTCGAGCCGGAGGTCGCGGCGGCGGTCGACGCGGCCGTCGAGGTGATCCGGCGGCTCGTCGCCGAAGTCCGAGAAGCCGAGCTGCCCATGCCCGACCTGGGAGCCCTGATCGACGCCGAGTCGGACGCCTTTCACCTGCCGCATCTGGCCGCCGCGCCGGAGCGCTATGACGCGCGGACGCGAAAGGACGCGCTCTCGGGGCGGGCGATCTCCGAGACCGAGGTGGCGCGCCTGCGCCAGGAGCTCGCGCGGCATCGCGCCTCGATCCAGGGTGCCTTTTCGAACGTCGATCTCGTGGTCCTGCCGACGCTGCCGGGTCTGCCGATGCCGATTCGAGAGGCGACCGAGCCTTTTGCCCTGCCCGCGTGCACGTTTGCGTTCAGCCTCGGGGGTCTGCCGGCAATCTCCGTCCCGTGCGGCTTCTCGCGCTCCGGCCTGCCCATCGGTCTCCTGATCGGCGGCCCGCCGCTCTCGGAGCCGCGGATCCTCGCGCTCGCGCAGGCCTACGAAGCCGCGACCGACTGGCACCGGCGCAGGCCGCCTCTCTGGAACCTGCCGTAACGTCAGGGAACCTTGCACCTAGAATCGCGCGTGGAGGCCTGATGTCCGCGAACGGTCCTGACGATTTCGACGCGCTGGAACGCGCGATGGGCCATTCCTTCCGGGGCCGCGCGCTCCTCCGGCAGGCCCTCACGCACGCCTCGTACGCGAACGATGCCGAAGACGTCGAGGACAACGAGACCCTGGAGTTCCTCGGGGACGGGCTCCTGAACTTCCTCGTCGCCGAGCTCCTTTTTCACGCCTTCCCGCTCGAGGGCGAAGGCGCGCTCTCCAAGGCGCGGTCGCTTCTCGTTTTCGAGGGCCACTTTGCCGCGCTCGCGCGGCGGGTCGGGCTCGGTCCGCTCCTGCGTCTCGCGCCGGGAGAGGAACGGGCTGGCGGGCGCGAACGGGACGCGCGCCTCGCGGACGCGTTCGAGGCGGCGCTCGCCGCCCTGCTCCTCGACGGGGGCATCGAGGCGGCTCGCGCGGCGGCGAGTCGGCTCTTCGCGGACGACATCAGCGCCCTCGACCTCGCCATGCTCACGCGCCGCGACCCGAAGACGGCGCTCCAGGAGCGCGCGCAGGCCGAGGGCAGGTCGCCGGTCTACCGTCTCGTAGAGGAAAGCGGCCCGCCGCACGATCCCCGCTTCGTCTACGAGGTATCGATCGGCGCGGAAATCAGCGGACGGGGAGTTGGCAGCTCGAAGAAGGATGCTCAGAGGAACGCGGCGGACGCGGCCCTCAGAGAGTTGGAAAAGAAGTAGCCGTCTATCTCGTCAGATCAGCCTTCAGCAGGACCCAGCCGTTCGCAGCGGCAATGACGCGCGCGTCCGTGAACGTCTTGTGGTCGAGCTCCTTGCAGGGAAGGCACCAGTCCGCGTAGAAGTCGATCATCACGGGCTTGCCCGCGGCGCGCGCGGCCGCGACGGCGGCGTCGGAGTAAGGCTGGAACGCGAGCGCGGCCCCGGCCTTCTCAGGCATCGCGAGGACCCCGCCGGCGGCGAGGAGAAGAACGGCGATGGCGCCCTTCGCGATGGCGAACCCGCGAACGCCGGCCCCGCTTTTCTCGAAGAAGAGGAACCACACGCCGCCGACGAGCAGCGGGAGCGCGATCCCGACTTCGTAGATCCGTGACGGCAGGAGCGGTCTGAGGAAGTAGACCGCGAGCGCGACGAGGGCGAAGCCGAAGACGCGGCGCACGGCCGTCATCCACTCGCCCGAACGCGGGAGCGCCTTCAGGCTGCCCGATACCGTTCCGAGGACGAGGTAGGGGAGGCCGAGGCCCATCGCGAGCGTGAAGAAGAGGCCGAACCCGAGCGGCGCCGAGCCCTTCGCGGCGACGTAGGTCAGGAGCGAGAGGACGAAGGGCCCGATGCAGGGCGCCGCCACGAACCCGACGAAGAGCCCCATCGTGAGGGCGCCGGCGGCACCCGACTTCGAACCCGTGCGGTCCGTGATGAAGTGCGGCGCCTGGATCTCGAAGAGCCCGAACATCGAGAGCGCGAGCGCGATGACGATCGCCGCGATCGAGACGAGAACGGCGGGCTTCTGCAGCCATGCCCCGAAGAGAGAGCCCGACAGGGCCGCGAAGACGCCGAGGGCCGAGTACGTGACGCTCATCCCGAGGACGTAGACCAGCGCGAGGCCGAACGTTCCGCCCTTCTTCCCGCCGGTCTGCCGGCTGAAAAAGCCGAGCGTGATCGGGATGAGCGGGTAGACGCAGGGAGTCAGGTTGAGAGCGAGCCCCGAGAGGAAGACGAGTCCGATGAGGAGCGGCAGCGATTTTCCCGCGAGGCCGCCCTCGGCGGCGGCCGGCCCCGAGGCCGTCCCGCTCAGGCGCGGAGCGAAAGTCTCCGGCGGCTCGAAACCGACGACCCGCGCCCCCTTTTCCTTGCCGTCGGGCCCGAGAAAGAGGAGCGTCGGAACTCCCTGGATGTTCCACTTCTCGCGCAGCGCCGCGGTGCCGGCGGGCGCGTCGCTTGCGGCGGCGCCATCCGCCGCGGTGCCGGACCCGCCCGACGGCGCGGCGCCGCCGGCGGTTGCTCCCGGGGGGGCGAAAAGGTCGGGGTTCGCAGGTGTTGCGAGCGTCCCCGCCTTCGCGACTTCGAGCGTGAGCGTCGCGGTGAGCTCGGCGGGCGGCAGGCACTGGTTTTCGTTGCAGGGCTGGTACGAAATCACGGCGTTGAGCGCGCGCGGTCCCGGCGCGGCCTTCGCGTCCACCGTGCCGGATACGAAAAACACGGTCCGGCCCTCGTAAACGGCGAGAGGCTGCTCGGAGAAGGAGAATTTCGTCTCTTTGTGCTTCGGATACGTGACGGGCGAAAACACGAGGCCCGCCGCGGGCTTCATCCTGACCTCGGTGGGAATGAGGAAGTCTTCCTTCGGCGTGTGGCTGTTCACGTGCCAGCCGGCCTTGACGTCGGCGACGAAGGCGAGGCGAAAAGGCGCTCCCTGGGCGAGCCGGTCGGCGTCGGCAGCGAGGCGCGGCGTGACGATCGTGCTCGAGGCCGGGATGCGTTGCCCCAGGGCCGACGTCGCCGCGCCGAGGCAGAGAGCGAAGAGAGTGACTTTGGCGCGGAGTGACACTCAGTGCTCCGTCGTGGTCGCTGGAACGGCGGCCTTTCCCTGCAGCGCGTCGAGGAGCGCCTGGGCTTCGGTCGCGAGGGGGGTGCCCGGATGAGCCTTCACGAACTCCTTCAGGCGCCAGGCCGCGAGGTCCTTCCGGCCGCGCGCGATCTCCACGTCGGCCCGGCGGAGCTCGGCGCGCATCTTGAGCGTGGGATCCTGCGCCGAGGCGATGAGGGTGTCGAGGTTGGCGACGGCATCGTCGAACCGGCCGGATTCCATCTCGATGGAGGTGAGGAATCCGAGAGCCTGCTCCTTGATCGAGGCCGGAGTCTTCGGGTCGCGCGCGAGGCGCTGGAACCGCGCCTCGGCCAGCGCCCCACCCCCTCGCTGATAGGTCTGCCTGGCCGCCTCGAAGACGAACTGCGGATTGGAAGGAGCGGCGGCCTCGTCGGCGAGCACCTTCCGGTAGGCGGCCCACCCGCGCTCGACCTGAATGAACGCGTCCACCCAGCCCTGCTGGCTCGTCGGGCCCTCCTGGCGGCCGCATTCGAGCAGATCCGGCGTGACCACGACCCACGTGGGCGTGCCGCGGATGCGGAGGCGCTGCGCGAGGTCCTTCCCTTCCGCGGTCGAGACGTCCTCGTAAAGCGGCACCTTGTCGCGCGTATAGGCATAGAACGAGGTGGAAGGGACGACGAGCGCTTCCATGCGTTTGCACTGGCCGCAGTCGGGCTCCACGAAGAAGATGAGGATGCGGCCGTCGCGCAGGCGTTTGGCCCCTTCGACGGCTTCCGCGAGACGGCTCGCCCACAGGACCTCGAGGCCCGCGGCCCCGGCCACGGCGCTGCCCTTTTCGAATTGATCCGCGACTGGCGAGGGCTTCGGTGGGGGAGCAGCGGCCGGTTCCTGGGCGAGAAGAGGCAGGACTGTGAGAAGAGCGAGCATCATTCCCTTTCGGTTGACTATTCTAGGCGCGCCACTTATAACGCGCAGGCGCCTCGCGGCCCGGCTCTTCGCAAGGGACGTGCCCGTGAGGCGGCTGTCGATTTAGTCGCATGGCCTGCCCAGGTAGCTCAGTTGGTAGAGCACGCGCCTGAAAAGCGCGGTGTCGACGGTTCAATTCCGCCCCTGGGCACCATCCTCTTACACGAAATCCTTCACGGCCAGTTCCCGATGACGCGGAGCGCGCGCGGGTGCATCTTGAAGACGAGCGGCTCGGGGTTTCCGGCTCCGAAGACGAGATTTCCGTCGATGTGGACGGTGAGCGGCCGGTCGGAGGTGAGCCGGATCTCCCGTCCGCGCAGGAGCGTCGTGAAGGGAAGGCCCACGTGCGTGCCGTCGAGCGCCTTCGGCAGGTGGCGAAGCGCCTCTCCCCGCGTCAGATTGCCGAGCCGGCAGATGTCGAAAAGGCCGTCGTCGGGCACGGCGTCGGGGTTGAGGACGAAGCCGCCGCCGCAGGTGCGCCCGTTCGACACCGCCGCGAGGAACGCGGGTCCCTCCACCGTCCGCCCGTCGACCTCGAGAGTCAGCGCGAAATTCTTCCACGTCGAGAGCACCCGGAACACCGACACGAGGTACGCGGGAAATCCCTTGAGGTACCGCACCTTCGCCGCCGCTTCCGCCACGGCGCCGTCGAATCCGAGGCCGAGCCCGTTCGCGAAATAGCGGCCGTTCACCTCGCCGGCGTCGAGCGCGCGGATCTTGCCCCTTGCGAGCGTGGCCGCGGCGGCGGTGAGGTCGCCCGAACGCATGCCCAGCGTGCGCGCGTAGTCGTTTCCGGTTCCGTCCGGCACGAGGCCGAACGCGGGGCGCGCCGTCACGGGAAGCTGCATGAGGCCGTTCACGACCTCGTTGACGGTGCCGTCGCCGCCGATCGCAATCACGGCGTCGATGCCTCTCTTCCCGGCGTCTTCCGCGAGGTGGATCGCGTGGCCGGGTCGCTCGGTGTCGAGGAATTCACCCTCGAGGCCCGCGGAGGCCAGCGCGGCACGGATGCGGTCGCGGTCGCGCATCGCCCGGCCCTTCCCGGCCGCGGGGTTGAAGAGGAAGACGTGCCTGATGAGACGGATTCTAAGGCCGCTTACAATGCGCGGGGGGAGTCACGTGGCCATTCTCAAAGTCGCGAAGCTCGGCTCGCCCATCCTCCGGAAGCGCGCGCTCGAGATCGAAGCGCACGACCTCAGGAAGGGCCGGTTCCGGGCGTTCTTCGAGGACATGATGGAGACGATGGTCGAGTACCACGGCACCGGCCTGGCGGCGCCGCAGGTGTCGACGGGCCTCCGCATCGTGCTCTACGAGGTGCACGGGGAAAAGCGCGGCAAGGACGTCCTCGAGGTCCCCCCGACGCTTCTCGTGAACCCGGCGTTCGAAGTGCTCGACGGAACGGAGGAAGAGGACTTCGAGGCCTGCCTCTCGGTGCCGTTTCTCGCCGCGAAGGTCCCGCGCCCGAAGAAGATCCGGGTGAGCGCCCTCGACGCGTCGGGGAAGACGGTCTCCTTCGTCGCGGAGGATTTCCACGCGCGCGTCGTCCTTCACGAGAGCGATCACCTCGACGGCGTCGTGTACCTGGACCGGGTGCGCGATCGGACCTCGATCCGCTACACGGTAGATTTTTAGGAATTTACAGAAAGAGAAGGGAAATCCTTAATCCTCTTTTCTCAAGCAAGAATGTCTTCTGTCCGACCGCTCACCACCGAAGAGAAGCGCCATCTCATGCTGCTGAAGTTTCGCCCCGTGTGCATCTGCAACACGATCCGCGGCCCGCGCGTGAAAGAAGCCATCGACCGCGGCGCGCGGACGGTCGAGGACGTGGCTCGTGTCACGGGCTGCACGACGGGAGAGTGCGCGGGCGAGCGCTGCCGCCCCGTCATCGAGGCGATGCTCGCCGAATCCGGTTTCTAGCAGCCGCTCAGGCGAAGCTGTAGGTGCCCGCGACCAGCTTCTTGAGGACGTCTTCCGTCTCGGCTTTGCCCGGGACGCACAGGGAGATGTTTTTCTCTGTGCCGTCCGCGATCGCCTTCGCGTAGCCCTCACAGTCCCACCCGCACGCCGTACAGTCGGTCTGCGCCATGGCCGCGTAGAGCTTGAGCGCGAGGTCGCCCCCCTTCGCCATCTCCATGCGCTTCGGGAGCGGGATCGTCTCGTCGTGGAACGCGGGCGCATCCTTCCGGACCGCCGGCTTCGCCACCACGTCGTCCTTCTTGTCGGTGTATTCCCAGCCTCCGAACGAGAAGCACTTCGGACAGTGGAACTGCCAGTCCCATTCGTTCGGGAAGCGGACGGCGGGCGTGCGCGAGACGAAGAGGGGCTCGAAGTCCTGCGGGCAGACCGGGTTCTCGCGCTCCTTGGCGTCGCGCACCATGGACTTGATGTGGCCCGCCGAAAACTCGATCTGGCGCGGCTTCTGGTCGAAGCGAAGGTGTTCGCCGGCGCCGCCGATCATGACGACCTGCGGGTTGAACGTGCGGTCCACGAAGAACGCGCGCATCGGGCGGCCCGTCTTCGGGGAGGGGACGGGCTGGCCGGACCAGAACTTGTTCAGGAGCGCCGCGCTCTCCTCGTTCGTGAGTCTCATGCTCAGGGATTATACCGGCCGGTAGTTCGGATCGCCGACGAAGGGATTCCGCCGGCCTTCCTCGGCGATCGTCGTCTCGTCGCCGTGACCCGGGATGACGCGTAGCGAGCCCGGGAGGGTCAGGAGCTGCTGCTTGATAGATTCCAGAATCTGCGGCGTCGATCCTCCCCAGAGGTCCGTGCGGCCGATGGAACGCCGGAAGAGAGTGTCGCCGGAAAAGAGCATGTCGCCGTCCTCTGACGCCATGCGGAAACAGAGGCTGCCGGGCGTGTGGCCGGGCGTGTGAAGGACCTCGATCTCGTCCTTGCCGCAGGCGACGCGATCGCCCTGCACGAGCACCCGATCCACGATGCCGGGGGTGTCCAGCGTGAGGCCGAACGCCTGCCCCTGCTCGAGGAGGTTCTGGTAGAGCGGCCGGTCGCCGGCGTGCATGAGGATCGGCGCGCCCGTGATGCGCTTGAGGAGCGCCGAGCAGCCCACGTGGTCGAAGTGAGCGTGCGTGTGGACGAGGGCGACGGGGTGGAACCCGCTTCCCGCGAGCGCCTCGAGGATGCGGTCGGGCTCGTCGCCCGGGTCCACGACGATGGCCTCCCTCGTGTTGGGGTCGCCCACGATGGAGCAGTTGCAGCCGAGTTGGCCCACCGCGAAGGAGTCGATGAGGAAGAGACCCATCTCTCTTGAATTATCCCGCTAGACTCGACGAAATGTCGCCGCCTGATTTTTTTCTCGAGGCTTCGCGGGTTTTGATCGGGCTGGGACTGGCTGTTTTCGTCGGGGTGCCGCTGGCGGGGCTCTTCGGACGAATGACGAGTGAGGGGGACGAGAAAGAGAAAGAGAAAGAGAAGGATTTCTTAGAAGGTAAAGAGGACAAACCTTCTGCACCGGGGGCCGCTTCCTCTCTTTCCTTTCTAAGCAAATTTTTCTCTTCCTCTTTTTCTTCGTCTTCCTCCCTAGCACTCGGGCGGGCGCGGTTCGTCGCGGCCGGGGGGCTGCTTGTTGGCGTGCTGCTCGAGGTGCAGGTCATGGGGAGCGCGCTGCCGCCACGCCACGTCGCGCGGGCCGTCGTCCTCTTCGTCCTCGTGGCTACCCTCGTCTACTCCGTCATGGTCGTGGCGCCGAAGGCCCGGTACTACGACGAGCGCTCTCTGACCTTCGAAGAAAATCTTCGTGCGCCCTGGCAAGCGCGCCGGGACGCCGCTCGCGCGAGAGGGAGCAGGATCGATTTCTTCGGCTTCCTCCTCGCCCTCGCCGCGCTCGTT
>JBDTML010000201.1:0-2117 GCA_039934255.1 Acidobacteriota bacterium
AGTCTAGTCTCTTTCAACCTGCTCCCCGAGGAACGGCCGGACGGCGGCTCCGCGACATTGGGGATGCGCGGCGGGCGGCTCACGCCCCCGCCGCGCGGCCCGCCGAAAGGCCGCCGTCCACGGGAAGGACCGCCCCGGTCACGTTCGCGGCACCGTCGGAGAGGAGATAGAGAACGGCGGCGGCAACGTCCTCCGGCTCGGAGATCCGCCCTGACGGATGCATCGCGATCGACACGTCGAGACTCGCCTTGTTGCTCGTGATCGCCGCGCTCATCGGCGTCCGCACGAGCCCGGGCGCCACGACATTCACGCGGACGCCGTAGCGCGCTAGGTCCATCGCGGCCGCTCTCGCCATGCCGACAACCCCGGCTTTCGCGGCGGCGATGGCCGCGTGATTCGGAAGGCCGAGCGTTGCGGCCGCCGAGCCGAAGAGCACGATCGACCCGCCCCGCGCCTTGCGCATCGGGTTGAGGGCGGCCTTCAGGCTCCGGAAGGCAGAGGTCAGGTTGATCGACAGCTGACGCTCGAAATCTTCGTCGGAGGTCGCCGACACGGGCTTGAGGAAGATCGAGCCGACGGCGTGGACCCAGCCGTCGATCCGGCCGAACCGCGCGGCCGCGAAGGACGCAAGCGCTTCGAGGTCGGAAGCCGAAGAAGCGTCGGAGCGCAGCCCGAAGACCGCGTCGTCCCGACCCCCGATCTTCACGAGGTCGGCGACCGTCTCGTCCAGCCGCGCTTCGTCTCGCGCCGCGACGACGACATTTCCCCCCTCGCGCACAAAGCCGCGGGCCACGGCGCTCCCGATCCCGCCAGAGCCGCCCAGGACGACGGCACCCTTGCCCACGAAGCGCGACACATACGGCCTACGCCGTCTTAGAAGCCTCGGATCTCGGCGGCGGCAGCGAGACCGGAAAGAAACCCGCGCTCGACTCCGGAGTTCCCGTCGAGAGGGGGGAACTCCGGGTGGGCATCAGACGGGAGACCGAATGCGTCCCCTGCAAAGACGACCGGGGCGCCGCCAATCCGGCCGACCGCAATCGGTTCGGCGAAGAGCGTGGCGGCCCGTGCGTAGCGCCAGCGTTTGAGGTCCTCTTCGGCGACCGCATCGAGGTCGAATCCGAGAGCAACCGCCGTCGCGGCCCGAAGCGCCGGAGCGACTTCGTCGGCCGGGGCTTCGAAGCGCTTGCGCGCCCACGTCTCGCGGGCGTAGACGGACAAGCGCGACGGACCGCCGTCGCGCGCGTTCTCGAGGATTCGCGAGATCGGTCCTCCGTCCCGGAGCGTCAGCCCGCCGGAAGGCACCGGCACGCGCTTGTCGAGCCGGAGGAGGAGGACGAACGCGGGGTGGTACGCGACGGCCTCGAGAGAGGCACGGAGTCCTCCGGCGAGAGAGTCGAGGACGCCACCTGCTGCGACCAGCTCGAGCGACTGCGGGACGGGAGCCGTCAGGACGGCCGCCGCACCGCGGAGCGCCGGCCCGTTCTCGAACGTGACCGCGAGGCCGCCCCCTTCGGCAATCAGGGCCGTCGCCTTCGCGCCGAGACGAACGTCCAACCCGCGGGCGAGGTGCTTCGCGAGCCGGGTCGCAGGGCCACGTACGCGGAAGGTGCCCGTCCCGCCGCGGAGCCGCTCCACGAGCCCTTCCGACTCCCACTGCGAGAGGCGCCGCCGGAACGGCTCCGACACCGCGTCGAAGAGCGCGGCCCCATGGTCGAACGCGGAGCCGTCTGGGAAGCGGCGCGTCGCAAGCCGTCCGCCGACGCCCCGCCCCTTGTCGACGACCACGACGGACACGCCCCGATCCTCGAGACTCCGCGCCGCGGCGAGCCCGGTCACGCCTGCGCCTAAGATCAGGACCGGTTCGGACGTCATGCAGGCCTTTTCCGCGGGAGGCATTCCCCCGGATTCCGCGGGTTCTGTCTTGCATCCGCCCGCTGCCAGAGGGCGTAACTTCCGTGGGAGGCCCAATGACTAACCCCTACGTGGATCCCGACACGAAAACCTGGCCGGATCTCGCGATCGGCCTCTTCGAGAAGCTGACCGGCCGTGGCGCCGAGATCATCTACGACTTCGAGAAGCTCGACGTGAGCGTCCCGAGCCGGACGGGCAAGGACGCG
>JBDTML010000202.1:0-2911 GCA_039934255.1 Acidobacteriota bacterium
CGTCGCCGATGAGGTCGGCGATCGTGACGTCCGGCGTCGCGAGCTTCTCGCGGTACCGCGCCGCGCGCGGCAGCCACGCGACGGGCAGGTCGTTTCCCGTGCTCGCCGCCATGCGGCGGCCGTACGCGGTGAACGGCGCGAACGGCGACTCGTTCAGCTCCGAGCCCGCGATGACCGGAATCTCGTCGTCGAGGAGGTTGACGAGCGCGCGCAGGAGGCGCGTCTTCGCCTGTCCGCGCAGGCCGAGGAGAATGATGTCGTGGCGCGCGAGGATCGCGTTCTGGAGCGCCGGGAGGACCGTCTTCTCGTAGCCGAGGATGCCGGGAAAGACGTTCGCGCCGCTCTTCAGCTTCGCGATGAGGTTGTCCCGCACCTCGTCCTTGACGGTTTTCGATCCGTAGCCTTCCGCGATCAGCTCTCCAAGGGTCGTTGGACGTTCGGGATTCGAAGACATGCGGCCCCTTCCGTGCCGAGGTTACGACAGGACGGGGCCGCCGGGATGTCGAAGCCCGCGGATGACATGATTGGACGGTGGATCTGAGGCGGCTACTCGGAGTCGTGAGCGTGGGTATTCGCTGACGTTCGCACGCTCCCGGTCGAGGGGCTCGATCCCATTCCGGTCGCGTCTCCGGAGCATCTGGTCGCGATGAAAGTCCAAGCCGTCGCCAGCCAGCCCACGCGCGTCTTCCGCGACGGCGCGGATCTTCAGTTTCTCCTGGAGGTGCCCGGTATCGACGATAATCGGGTCCGTGAGTTCTTCGAAGCAGCCGGACTCCTGGAGCTTCTTGGACGCCTCCGGCGCCCACGGTGACGACCCGGAGGGTCTCCAGTTCCCGTGCCCCACGCCCCAGGAGATGGAAGCCATGAGGAAGACGGACCCCGGTTCGCTTCCGTGGGACGTCTACTGCGACTTCCTGAAGCAGTTCACGCCGACGAAGGCTCAACTCGAGGCGCTGCCCCTCTCGCCCGACGTCCCGCCGTTCCGGCTCGACTGACCCGTCGTCGTCCCCCCTTCGGACTGACCGGACCGGTCAGTGAAAGTTTCGGCCGAGTCAACCGGCCGAGAAGTCCCGCACGGGATCGTCCGGCGGAATCACGGGCACGAGCGGGACGGACGCCGACGCGAACCGTGCGCCGAGCGCCTCCATCCGCTTCTTCGACCAGCCCGCGAACGTGTCTTCGACTGTGCCGTCCGGCGAGAGAAGGACGAGGAGCGGCACCGACTCGACTCGGAACGCATTCGAGGCCACGAACGTTGGCTCGGGGTCGAGAAGGAGCTCGAACGTTGCCGCGCCGTTCGCCGCGTAGTACGCGCGGCTCGATGCCGAGTCGTCCTGGGAAACCCCAATGACGCGCACGGATCTTCCGCCATAGGACTCGTGAATGCGCTGCAGATAGGGCCAGGACATGCGGCAGACGGGACAGCTCGTTTTGAAGAACGCGAGGAGGACGGGGAGGCCGTGCGAGGACGCGACGACGTCTTTCGACGAAAGCGAGCCGCCCTCCGGGGTGCGGAACCGCGCGTTGGGAGCGGCAAAGCCTGCGAGGGATTCCATGTGGGGGAGTGTATCCGGAGGGGCACGCCGGGTTGTCAGTCCGCGTCGCCGGCCGCTCCCGCGGGAACGGGCGTCTGGCCCGACACCGCGCGAGGCCCGGCGGTCGTGCCTTGCGTTGCCACGGCGACGCGCAGCGAGACGGCCTTCGCGCCGCCGGCAGATGGCAGATAGCGCGCGACAACGTGGTCCTTCGGCTTCAGCTCTTCGAACGTGGAGGACTGCTTTCCCCGGATCACGGGAACGTCGGGCGCGACCGCGAGCGCGATCGTCTCGCGGGTCGCGGGCTTGCCCGTCACCACCGTCGTCTTCACCGACTCGCGCACGAGAACGAGGCGCGAGGAAAAATCCACCCACACGATCTCGCCCACGATGGTCTTCGACGCCTCTGCGGATTTCGGCCCCGCCCCGGAAGGCGCGGTTGCGGGCCGTGTGGCGTCCTCGGGGGCGACAAGGAGTGCCAGAAGGAGGACAAGGGCCGACATGCTCGTGATACGTGCATGAGCCATGCCGGGTTTGAAGGGTGATATCGCGCGGCAGATCGGGGCGAAAACGCCCCGCTCGAGGCTCTTACGGGCCGTTTCGAGGAGTCTTCGCCCTCATTTTCGCGCGCATCTGCCCCATTCAGTAGACGGGGATCGTCCAAATGGAACGATTCGGCCTGCCTCAGGCGGGCTTCTTCAAGCCGAACTTTTCCAGCCGATATTGCAGCGTGCGGTACGTCAGCCCGAGGAGGCGAGCCGCCCGGGCGATGACCCATCCGGATTTCTCCATCGCCTGGACGATGAGCTGGCGCTCGAATTCTTCGATGTCGATTCCATCCGGGGGAATGTCGAAGCCATACGGTCGCGCGGAGGGCGCCGTACGGAGGCGCACGTCCGAAGGAAGGTCCTCCGGCCTGACCGTGTTCCCCTCGCAGAGAAGCACGGCACGCTCGACGAGGCTCTCCAGCTGCCGCACGTTACCGGGCCACGGATGCCGCACCAGAAGCTCCATGGCTTCCGGCGAAATGGACGTCACGGCCGTGCCGTGCGAGGCGTTCGCCTTGTCGAGAAAGCGGCTCACGAGCGCCTTGATGTCCGAGGCGCGCTCGCGGAGCGGAGGCAGGTCGACGGGAATCACGTTGAGGCGGTAGAAGAGGTCCTCGCGGAACTGGCCGGTCTTCATCATCGCCTCGAGGTCGCGGTTCGTCGCGGCGACGATGCGCACGTCCACCGGAATCGTCTCCGTGCCGCCCACGCGCTTCACCTCTTTTTCCTGCAGCGCGCGCAGGATCTTGCCCTGGAGCGGCAGGGTGAGATCGCCGATCTCGTCGAGAAACAGGGTCGAGCCGCTGGCCGCCTCGACGAGCCCGATCT
>JBDTML010000203.1:0-33706 GCA_039934255.1 Acidobacteriota bacterium
CGCCCATCCGCGCCAGGAGCTCGCGGTTGAACTCGATCTTCAGGTCGGAACGCTTCTTCTGGACGAGCGCCTGCAGGAGCTGGTTCGACCTCTTGCCGCGGAGGCCTTCGCGCACGGCGTCCCTTTCCTTCTCGAAGGCCGCCTGGTCGAAGGGGGTCACGCTGTCGATGCGCATCACGACCGCGCCGCGCTCGGCGACGGCGATGGGGCCCTTGAGCTCACCCGCCTTGGCGGCGAACACGGCGTCCAGAACGGCCTTCGGAGAACCGAGGCCGGGAATCGGGCCGCCCATCGAGAACGCCTCGGGCGATTCGATCTTGAGGTTGAGCTTCTTCGCGATCCCTTCGAGAGTGGCACCTTCGGTCATCGCCTGCCGAAGCGTCGCGAGCGTCGCCTCGTCCTGCCTCTTCTTCTGGATGTCGAGAACGACCCGCGGCTTCACCTCGGCGAAGGCCGGCAATCCGGGCTTCTTGATCTCGACGAGCTTGACGATCGCCTCGCCGCGCGACGTCGAAACCGCGGCCTGCGCCGCCTCGCCCTCCTTGAGGGAAAACAGCTTTTCGCTGAACTGCGGGTTGAACCCGATGCCCTGAGGCGCGTCGGTGCGCGAGAGGAACTCGGTCTCGTTGAACGTCACGCCCGACCCCGCGAGCTTGCGGAGGTCGTCGTCGGAGGGCTTGCCCATCTTCGCGACCTTCTCGCCGAGGCTCGCCGCGAGACGCTTGGCCTCGTCCTTCGCGCGCTCGTCCTGCAGCCTCGCCCGGACTCCCGCCGAGACCTCGAAGAGCGGTTGGACCCTCTCGCCGGTCCTCTCGAGAACCTGGATGACGTGGTATCCGAACGAGCTCTTGACCGGGCCGACGATGTCCTTTTCCTTCGCGGCGAAGGCCGCCTCTTCGAACTCCTTCGCCATCCGGCCCCGGGGAAACGAGCCGAGATCTCCGCCGTTCGCCTTCGAGCCGGAGTCGTCCGATTCGGCCTTCGCGAGCGCCGCGAAGTCCGCGCCGCCCTTGAGCTTTCGCACCGCGGCCTCCGCCCTCGACTTCTGGGAGGCGTCGGTAGCGGCGTCGGCCTTGTAGAGGATGTGGCGCACGTGCACTTCCTCGCCCTTGCGGTAGGTGTCCGCGTTCGCCGCGTAATCGGCCGCGACGTCGGCGTCCGTGACCTGAATGGTCGGACGGATCTTCGCGGTCTCGACGAGAAGGTACTTGGCCTTGCGCTTTTCGGGCTGCATGTAGGGCGTGGGATTCGTCTTGAAGTACGCCTCGGCCTCGACGTCGGTCGCCGGCGCCTGCGCCGTCGAGACGACGGGAAGGAGCGCCCACGCGATCTTCGCCTTGACATTCCGCTTCTCGAAATCGGATCTCACCTCGTCGTCCGAGACGACGACGGCCTGCGTGAAGAAACGATTCAGTTTTTCGAGGAGAATCTGCTCGCGCTGCGCGTCCTCGAAGCTCTGCGGCGCGAGGCGGTTCGCGGCGAGGATCCGGCGATACGTCGCGTCGCCCACGAAGACCCCGTCCTTCACGAACAGCAGCTTGCCGCTCTGCGGATCCTTGATGCCGAGGAGGTGCTGCGAAAGTTCGTCGTCGGTGACCTGGAGGCGGAGCCGTTCGGCCTCGTCGCGGAAGAGACGCCGGTCGATGAGGGAGTTGAGCACTTGCTCGGGCAGGTTCATGGCGCGCGCGAGCTCGGGGCTGTAATTCTTTCCGTAGGCCTGCCGGTAGCGATCCTCGGCGAACGCGTATTCCTTCTGGAATTCGGCCGTCGTGATCCGGATGCCGCCGGCTTTCGCGGCCAGGGCCGCCTCCGCTCCCCCGCGCTGGGAGCCCATGCCCCAGTCCGCGAAGACGAAGATCACGAAAATGGCGATGACCCCCCAGAGGATCCACTGGAGGTGCTTGAAGTTCTCGCGCAGTGCCTTGAGCATCTTGTTCTCCGAAGACGGACGCGTCCGTGGCGCCCCGGGAGCGCCATGGGGCCCGAAAGAACCGAGGACGATACCCCAGAGACAAACGGCGGTAAAGTTGCGTCCGCCGGGGCTCGTCCGGGGGGCGGTCCGGGCGTCGGGCGTGCTATAAGAATCTCTGTAAGGGTTTCCAAAAACGAGCGTTATGCCCAAGAAGTCCCCGAGCGATCTGGAGTCCCAGCTCGAGTGGTACTACGTCTCCACCCAGACGCTCGTTCGAATTCTGGTCGCCGTGCTGGTGCTCGCCGGCGGGATCGCGGGCGGCGTTTTCTTTTTCATGAAGCGCGGCGAGACCGCGAGCCGGGCCAAACAGGAGATCGCCCGCGCGGAGGACGCGCTCGGAAGGGCGCGGCAGCAGAAGGACGCGGCCCTCCTCTCGAAAGAGCTCGCATCGGCCGAGGAGATGCTCGGCGAGGCGAGGCGGGATCTCGCTTCCGGCCTGAACGAAAAGGCCTCGCGCACGGCCGTCGAGGTGCAGTCCCGCGCGATGAAGATCATCGCGGGCGCGGGCGTCAAGAGCAGCGCGAACGTCGTCGACACCGCGGGAGACGTCAAGATCCAGAAGGCGAATCGCAACACGTGGGACACGCTCCGGCCGAGCACGAGCGTCGGCGAGGGCGACTTCATCAAGACCGGACCGAACGGCACCGCCGAGGTTCTGTGGAACGACGGCACGATGTACCGCATCCGCCCGGAGACACTCTTCGAGGTGCATGGCGCCGGAGGCCCGTCGGGCGCGAACGTCAAGCTCGTCGTCGGCACCACGGACGTGAACACGGGAGACAAGAGCAAGGCTTCCGTGTCGACGGACAGCGCAACGGCGAGCATCGGCTCGAACGCGAGCGTCGGGATGGAGACGGACTCGCGGCGGACGAACGTGAGCAGCTTCGCAGGCACGACGACTCTCACCGATACGTCCGGCCAAGCGGTTTCACTGGGCCCGCGGGAGCGCGCCGGCGCGTCGAAGGAAGGCGGCATCGGGCCGAAGTCGACGCTTCCGGAACCGCCGCTGCTCGCCAAGCCCGAGGACAATCTCGAGATCGACTACAAGAAGCACGAACCGCTCCTCCTGCGCTGGTCGCCGGTTAAAGACGCATCCGCCTACGAAGTCGAGATCGCGCGCAGCCGGCTCTTCGTGAAGGACTCCGTGCTCGACATCGGGACGTCGGAGCGCACCAAGTCCGAGGTGCTCATCGGAATCTACGAGCCCGGCTCGTACTTCTGGCACGTGCGTTCGGTCCGGAAGGGAACGCCGCCCGCCCTCTCGGACTGGTCGGCTCCCCGCCGCTTCAAGGTCACATCGGGCGACCTCTCCCAGTCGCGGCTCGACACGCTCCCCCCCGACCTGGTGATCACCCAGCGGCCGAACGTCGTGGGCTCGTCCGTCGTTCTCGTGGGCCGAACGGTTCCCGGCGCCTCGGTCACCGTCAACGGGGAGATCGCGGACGTGGGCTCGGACGGAATGTTTCGCAAGGTCATTTCCCTGGGCGGCGACGGCCTGCAGACGATCGTCATCAAGGCACGCACGACCGGCGGTGAGACGGTCAAGAAAGAATCCGTCCTCATGAACAGCAATTGACCGGAGAGGGCGGCCGACCGGGCCGCCCGGCTCTCGAAAGGACCCCGCCTTGGCTCTTCGTTCCTTCTTCTCGATCTTCTCCTCGGACCTCGCGATCGACCTCGGGACCGCGAACACGCTCGTGTTCGCCGAGGGCCGCGGAATCGTCGTGCGCGAGCCGTCCATCGTGGCCGTGAACAAGATCACCAACAAGGTGGAGGCCGTCGGCAGTGCCGCCAAGGAGATGCTCGGGCGCACGCCAGGCAACATCGTCGCCATCCGCCCCATGAAGGACGGCGTCATCGCCGACTTCGAGGTCACCGAGCGGATGCTCGACTACTTCATCAAGAAGGCGCACGGTCGCTCGCTCTTCGTACGCCCGAAAATCGTGATCTCCGTCCCGTCCGACATCACGCAGGTCGAGAAGCGGGCCGTGAAGGACTCCGCGCTCCAGGCGGGCGCGAGCGAGGTCTTCATCGTCGAGCAGGCGATGGCGGCCGCGATCGGGGCCGGCCTCCCGATCACGGAGCCCACGGGCAACATGATCGTCGACATTGGCGGCGGCACCACGGACGTCGCCGTGATCTCGCTGGCCGGCATCGTCTACTCGAAGTCCGTGCGCGTCGCCTCGAACGAGATGGACGAGGCGATCATTCAGTACATCAAGAGGAAGTACAACCTTCTCATCGGCGAGCGCACGGCCGAGCAGATCAAGATCGAGATCGGCTCCGCGTATCCGCTCGACGAGCCCATCTCGATGGAGATCAAGGGCCGCGACCTCGTCGAAGGCGTCCCGAAGTCCCTGAACCTCACGGACGCCGAGGTCCGCGAGGCCCTCGCCGAGACCGTCGGAATCATTCTCGACGCCGTCCGGGTCGCCCTCGAGAAGACGCCACCCGAGCTGTCGGCCGACATCATGGACAAGGGCATCGTCCTCACGGGCGGAGGCTCGATGCTCAAGAATCTCGACCGGCGCCTCCGGGAGGAAACGGGCCTCCCCATCGCCACGGCCGAGGAGCCACTCTCTTCCGTGGCGCTCGGAACCGGCGCAATGCTCGCGGACGTGGACCTCCTGCGGAAAATCAGCCTCGACTGACGCCCGTGGCCGCGCCGACCTTCGCCGAACGCCGCCCCGAGATCTTCCTGGCGGTGCTCCTGTCTCTCTGCCTCGTCGCGCTTTCGCTCCAGGTGCGGCGCCCGGGCGGGCGGACCGTCGGCGAAGCCTGGCTGCTCACGGCCGTCTCACCGTTCGTCGACCTCGTGACCGGGGTGCGTTCGGGGGCCTCCGAGGTCGCCACCTGGGCGAAGTCGCGCCGCACGCTCCGCGTCGAGAACGGCGCGCTGAATGCCGAGGTCGAAAGGCTGCGCGGGGAGCTTCTCCGCCTCCGGGACGCCGAGGAGGACAAGGGGCGCCTTCTCGAGCTCTTCGGCGCGCAGCCGTCGCCGCTACCCGGTACGTTGCCCGCGCGGCTCATCGCCGTCGAATCGGGCGGGCCGTTCCACACGGCTCTCCTCGACCGGGGGGCTGGCGACGGCCTCCGCCTCGACGGCGTCGTTCTCGCGCGGGGCGGGCTCCTGGGACGCGTCATCGCGCTCGGCCCGCGGACGGCGCGGGTCCAGCTTCTCTCCGACAAGACCGCAGCCGTCGGCGTCCTTCTCACTCACGCCTCGCGCGGAGGACGCGCGGCCGTCGCGAAGGGCGACGGAAAAGGAAGCGTCTCGGTGGAATACGTGCCGACCGTCGAGCCGGTCGAACCGAACGACACTCTCGTCTCCTCGGGTACGGACGGCCTCTACCCGGGCGGTCTTCCGGTCGGCCGCATCACGTCGGTCAGCCGCAACAAGACGCTTTTCTGGGTAATCCAGGTCTCCGCCGCCGCCGACCCCCACCGCGAAACGATCGTCTTCGTCCTCCCTCCCGTGAGGAAGTCCGACGTCACTTCGGGCCCCTCCGCGGGGGAACGCCGCTGACGGCCGGAAGGGTTCTGTGAAACCCCTACGCGTCGCGATCGGCCTCTCTCTCGCGGTCCTTGCGACGCTCGCCCTCGGCGCGCTCCACGTGCCGGCACCCCCGGACTTCTTCCTCCTCGTCATCGCCGACATGGCCCGGGGTGGCGCCGCGGTGCCGGCAATGCTGGTCGGCCTTCCGGGGGGGCTTCTCGAGGACACTCTCCTCGCGCCCGGCGGCCTCCTTGGCCTTCACGCGTTCTCGAAGATTCTCATCGGCTATCTCCTCGCGACCCTCGGCGCGCGGATGGTCGTGGAAAAGCCTCTCGCCGTCGGCGGCCTGCTGGCGGGTTCCGTCCTCGTCGAGGCCGTGACCCTCACGTTTCTCGTGTGGGTTCTGAAAGGCGACTTTCTGCCACCCGCGCCCTGGCTTCTCCTCGCGCGCGCCGCGACGACCGGCCTTTTCGGCGGTCTTCTCTACGCCGCGTCGCGGGTGCCGTGGAGACAGAGGCGCGAGGCCCGCCGCCGCGTGAGGTTGAACTGATGCCGGCCAGCGCGCGCGAAGACCGCCGCCCCGTCCTGTCCCGCATCGACGTCGTCGCGCGCGGGGCGTGGATCCTGATCGGCCTCCTCGCCGGCATCTACTGGGTCCACCAGGTCCTGCGCGGCGAGGAGTACGAACGCCAGGCCGAGAACAACCGCCTGCGCCGCGTGCCCGTCACGGCGCCGCGCGGATTCATCCTCGACCGCAACGGCATCGTGCTCGCCGAGAACGAGCCCTCGTTCACTCTTCTCCTTTTCCGGCGGGAGACGAAGGACCTCGACGCGTCCCTGAGGTTCGTGGCCGAGCTGTTCAACCGTCCGTTCGAAGACCTGAAGCGGCGGGTCGAGCGCGACCGCTCGTACTACGACTTCGTGCCGGTCGTGCTCCAGGAGAACCTCACGATTTCCGAGGTGGGCGCCGTTCAGGCGCGTGCGCTCGAGCATCCCGAACTCGTCGTCCAGAAAACCGAGCGGCGCGTCTACACGCAGGGCGCGGCGGCCGCTCATCTCCTCGGCCACCTCGGCGAGGCGACGGCCGAGCAGGTCGCGGCGCGGGCGAAGGCGCATCCCGGCGACCCGAACCTGCCCCGGCCCGGCGAAGCCATCGGCCAGCAGGGCGTGGAGGCGACGTACCAGGACCTCCTCTCGGGCACGTCGGGATCCCGGACGTACGTCATAGACTCCTTCGGCCGCGAGGTCGGCGAGTCCGGGAACGAGTCGCCGCTGCCCGGCAACACGCTTCGCCTCACGATCGATCTCGGGATGCAGAAAATCGCCGAGGACTACTTTGCCGACCGAGTAGGCTCCGCGGTCGCGCTCGATCCGAAGACGGGCGAGATCCTGGCGCTTCTCTCCGCCCCGGGCTACGACCCGAACCTCTTCACGCGGCGCGTGAGCCGGGCCGAATGGGAAGACATCATCGAGGACCCCGACCACCCGCTCAACAACCGGGTGCTCCAGAACGTGTACTCGCCAGGTTCGATCTGGAAGCCTTACATGGCGTACGCGATCCTCACGCACGGCATCGACCCCAAAGAGCGGGTCTTCTGTCCCGGGGGCCTCACGTTCTACGGCCGTCTCTTCCGCTGCCACGGGAAGCACGGAAGCGTCGACCTCGTGACGGCGCTTCAGGTCTCGTGCGACTCGTACTTCTACACGATGGGCAAACGGCTCGGGATCGACGCCATCGCCGAGTCGGCGGGGCTCTTCGGCTTCGGGCGCCCGACCGGCATCGACCTGGCCCACGAAAAGAACGGCATCGTTCCATCACCCGAGTGGAGCCTCGCGGCGCGCAAGCATCCGTGGTACGCAGGAGAGACGATCTCCGTCTCGATCGGCCAGGGCCCGGTCCTCGTGACCGCGCTTCAGATCGCGCGCGGAATGTCGGGCATCGCGAACGCGGACGGCGCGCTCCCGACGCCGCACCTCTTCCACATCGGCGAAAACGTGAGGACGGGCGAGCGCTTCGTCTACCGGCCCGAGTCGAAGGAAGCCATTTCCTGGCCGTCCGGCGCGCACGAGACGATCGTCGAAGGCCTCTGGCGCGTGGTGAACATGCCGGGTGGGACCGCCTTCGGCTCGCGCGTCGCCGGCCTCGACCTCTGCGGGAAAACGGGCTCGGTCCAGGTCGTCGGGCAGAAGGAGGCGAAAAAGGGCCACCTCCTCCCCGAGGAACTGCGTGATCATGGCTGGTTCGCGAGCTTCGCGCCACGGGACGATCCGAAAGTCGTGGTCGTCGTCTTCGTAGAGCACGGCGAGCACGGGGCTTCCGCGGCGGCGCCTCTGGCCGCTCGCCTCGCCGAATACTGGATCACGAAGAGCCGCGGCGGAACGCCCGAGATCCTCGCGCAGGTCGCGGGGCGCCCGTTGGGCCGCGCCCCCGCGCGGGCGAACTGACTCATGTCACGGCTGGCCGAGATCCTCCCCCGCCGGATCGACCTCCGCATCCTGTTCGTCGCGCTCGCGCTCACGGCCATCGGGATCGCGATGGTCGTGTCGACGACCGCCGGGACGGCGCGAGCCGATCTCGCCGGAAAGCAGATCTTCTTCGCGGTTCTCGGTCTCATCGCCGCGGGCGTTCTCCTCGCGATCGACTACCGCATCCTCCTCCAGTATTCGCCAGGTCTCTACGGCTTCGCCCTCCTCGTGCTCCTCTGGCTGCCGGTCTTCGGCAAACGCATCGCGGGCTCGAAATCGTGGCTCAAGGTCGGCGGCGGGTTCCAGCTCCAACCGTCGGAGTTCGCCCGAATCGCAATCGCGCTGCTCCTCGCGTGGATCATCGAGAACGACGACCGCGCGCTCCTCCGTTCGCGCACGATCTGGGCTCTGGGGGCGGCCGTCGGCGTGCCGGTGATCCTCGTCATGCTCCAGCCGGACCTCGGCGTCGCGCTCACGTACCTGCCGTTTCTCCTGACGGCGCTCTTCTTCGGCGGTCTCCCCGGGCGCTGGTGGGCGATCCTCATCGTGTCGGGGACGCTCGCCGTCTCAGGCTCGTGGTTCCTCCTGAAGGACTACCAGAAGGACCGCATCCGCACGTTTCTCGATCCGAACCTCGCCGCCCGCGGCGCGGGCTACCAGGTCCGGCAGGCCCGGATCGCGATCGGCTCCGGCGGCATCCTCGGCAAGGGCTGGAAACAGGGGACGCAGAGCCGGCTCGGCTTCCTGCCCGTCAGGCACACCGACTTCATCTTCGCGGCGCTCGCCGAGGAGTGGGGGTTCGTGGGCGTCGCGGTCTTCCTCGCGCTGTACGGCGCCCTCATCGCGCGCTCGCTCGCGCTCGCGCGGGACGCGCGCGACCGCGGCGGGTCGATTCTCGTCATCCTCCTCGTGCTCAACATCGCCGTCCAGGCGCTCGTGAACGTCGCGATGAACGTCGGCGTCATGCCCACGACGGGAATCACGCTGCCGTTCGTCTCCTATGGCGGGTCTTCGCTCATCGCGTCGTGGTGCATGGTCGGCCTCATGCTTTCGGTCGCATACCGGCGGTACGTGAACGTCTAGGGAATTCCCCGCGTACACTGCCCGCGTGCCGAAAGAGCTTCTCGTCTCAGCCTCCGAGCGCGAAACGCGTGTCGCGGTCCTCGAAGAGGGGTCCGTCGCCGAGGTGCAGATCGAGCGCCGCAAGCAGCGCGGGACCGTCGGGAACATCTACAAGGGGCGCGTGACGCGCGTCCTGCCCGGCATGCAGTCGGCGTTCGTGGACGTCGGCCTCGAGAAGGACGCCTTCCTCTACGTCGCCGACGTCGGCGAGGAAGTGGACGACTTCGACGCCTTCGGGAGCGGCGGAGCCGCGGCGACCTTCGAGGCGTCGGCAGCCTCCGAAGGCGCCCCCGTGCCGGGCGACGGCGAGGCGCCCCCGAAGCCGGTCCTGCCGTCGATCGACGAGCTGCTTCGCGAGGGGCAGGAGCTCGTCGTCCAGGTCACGAAGGACCAGATCGCCCACAAGGGCGTGCGGGTCACGACGCACGTGACGCTCCCGGGACGCACGCTCGTCTACATGCCGACGATCGACCACATCGGAGTCTCGCGGCGCATCGAGAACGAGGACGAGCGCACCCGGCTCAAGGAGATTCTCGTCGCGCTCAAGAAGGGCCCGGGCGGCTACATCGTGCGCACGGCGGGCGAAGGGCGCGCTGCGGACGAGTTCGCCGCCGATCGCCGCTATCTCACGAAGCTCTGGGAGCAGATCCGCAAGAAGGGCGAGCGTGCCGGCGCGCCGACGCTTCTCCACCGGGATCTCGACCTCACCCTTCGGGCCGCGCGCGACATCTTCGGCTCCGATTTCGCCACGCTCTGGGTGGACGACGACGAAGAATACCAGCGGATCGTGGAGTTCCTCGACCAGGTGCAGCCCGCCCTCGTCTCGAAGGTGAAGCTCTTCCGCAAGTCGGCCCCGCTCTTCGAGGAGTACGGCGTCGACGCCGAGATCGAGAACGCCCTCAAGTCGAAGGTCTGGCTCAAGTCCGGCGGCTACATCGTCATCAACCAGACCGAGGCGCTCGTCGCGATCGACGTCAACACGGGAAAGTTCGTCGGAAAGAAGCGTCTCGAGGACACGGTCGTCAAGACGAACCTCGAGGCCGTGCGTGAGATCGTGCGGCAGATCCGGCTCCGCGATCTCGGCGGCCTCCTCGTCGTGGACTTCATCGACATGGAGGAGGAGGAGCACCGCAAGGAGCTCGTCACCGCGCTCGAGGCCGAGATGAGGAAGGACCGCTCGAAGAACCGCATGCTTCCGGTCTCGGAATTCGGCCTCGTCGAGATCACTCGAAAGAGGCAGCGCCAGAGCCTCGAGCGGGCGCTGACGATGCCGTGCCCGTACTGCGCGGGCTCCGGCCGCACGAAGAGCGTCTCCACGATCGTCCTCGAGATCCGCCGCGAAGTCCTGAAGCGGGTCGAGGCCGGGGAGGCGCATTCGCTCGTCCTGCGCGTGCACCCTGAGATCTACCGCGCCCTCGTGGGCGAGGAGCGCCGGCTCGTGGAAGAGCTCGAGGAGCGGATCGGCATGCCCGTCCACGTCCAGAGCGACGAGCACCTTCACCACGAACGCTTCGACATCGTCCTCGAAGCCTGACCGGCGAGGTGTCGTTTCGGCGCGCGCGCGCTGGCATGAGGTGTGCGGTAGGGGGATAGCGCATTTCCTCCTCCCGGCCGTCCCGATGGGCGGCCTTTTTTTGGCCCCCGGATCGGCCACCCTAGACTGACGCCGTGACCGGGAACGACCGCCTCTTCTCGCGCCCGTTCTTTCTCATGTGCGGGTTCACGTTCACGGTCTTCCTGTCGCTCTTCCAGCTCCTCCCGACCGCGCCCTTCCGGATCCTCGGCCTGGGAGGCTCGAGCGTGGCCGCGGGCCTCTTTCTCGGCCTCCTGACCTACGCCTCGGCTCTGTCGGCCCCGCTCACGGGCGCGCTCGCGGACCGCTTCGGCCGCCGCCGCATGCTCCTCGTCTCGAGCCTCGCGATCGCGGGTTTCTCGGCGGCCTACGCGTTCACGACGAACTGGCGGCTGCTCGTCGGGCTCGCCTTCTTCCACGGACTCTTCTGGTCGGGGCTGCTCTCGGCCTCCGCCGCCTACATGACCGGGCTGATTCCGAACGAGCGCCGTGCCGAGGGAATCGGCTACTGGGGAATGGCGACGGTGCTCGCGATCGCGTTCGCGCCGGGCCTTGGCCTCACCGTCTACGCGCTTTCGTGGAAGGCGCTCTGCGCGTCCGTCGGCGTCCTGAACCTCGCGATGGCCGCGCTCGCGTGGAACCTCGAGCGGGACCCTCCCCATCCCGCGGCCTCCGGCCCCTTCTTCACGCGCGACCTCGTCGAGTGGCGTGTTCTCGCGCCGTCTCTCGCGCTCTTCCTCTGCAGCTTCGGCTACGGCGGCGTCACGAGTTTCGTCGCGATGTGGACCGAGAAGAACGGTCTCGCCCCGAAGGGTCTCTTCTTCACCGTCTTTTCTCTCACGGTCCTCGGCCTCCGGCCGTTCCTCGGGCGCTTCGCGGACCGAACGGGCCCACGCCGTGTCCTGATCCCACTGCTCGGTCTCACAGCGGTTTCCTTCGCGCTCCTCGCCGTGGCAACGACCCGGCCCCTCCTCGCGCTCGCCGCGTTCCTCTTCGGCGCGGGTTTCGGGAACGTCTATCCGGTCTACGCGGCGCACGTCATGAGGCACGTCCTGCCGGAGCGGCGGGGAGCGGCGTTCGGTGCGATCCTCGCCGCGTTCGACACCGGCATCGGCACGGGATCGATCGCGCTCGGGGCGATCATCGGGCGGGCCGGCTTCCCAACCGCCTACGGCGTCGCCGCGGCTTTCGCGATCGTCTCGATCCCCGCGTTTCTGCTGCTGGACCGGCGGGCGTTTCCACCCTGAAGCACCGCCGCCCCGCCCTCACCGTCGTCTCAGTTCGAGACGATGCCCGCCTGTGGCGAGGGGACGTCGCCGCGGAGGAGCAGCAGCCCGCCCCGGAGGGCCGCTCCGCGCAGCGTCACGGCCAGCGCCGCGCCGAGATCGTCGACCGGGTGGACCGTGATCATGTCGCGGACTTCCTTCGGCAGATCGAGAAGATCGGGCTCGTTGTCCTTCGGAATGACGATCGTCCGGATCCCCGCGCGGACGGCGCCGAGGACCTTCTCCTTCAGCCCGCCGATCGGAAGGACGCGGCCCGAGAGCGTGACCTCGCCGGTCATGGCAATGTCGTGGCGCGCCGGGATCCTCGAGAGAGCGGACACGATGGCCGTGGCCATCGCGATGCCCGCCGACGGCCCGTCCTTCGGGATCGCGCCCGCCGGCACGTGGATGTGGAGATCGCGCTCGAAGGCGTCGTCCGGGATGCCGAGGAGGGCCGCGTGCGAGCGCGCGTACGTCCAGGCGGCGCGCGCCGACTCCTTCATGACGTCCCCGAGCTGGCCCGTGAGGACGACCTCGCCCTTGCCCTTCATGAGCATGGCCTCGATGAACATGATGTCGCCGCCCGCCGGGGTGTAGTACATGCCGGTCGCGAGGCCCACCTGGTCCGTGACGATCTTCTTTTCGGGATGCACGCGCTTCTTTCCGAGGAGGGGAAACACGTCCGCCTGGTCGACCGTCATGGCGGTCATCGTGCCCGCCGCGATCTTTCGCGCGACCTTGCGCCCCAGCTTCCCGAGCTCGCGCTCGAGCTGCCTCACGCCCGCCTCGCGGGTGTAGCTCGTGATGACTTCCGCGATCGCGCCGTCCGTCAGCGTGAGCTGCTCGGCCGTGAGGCCGTTCTCCCCCTGCTGGCGCGGGACCAGGTACTGCCGCGCGATGCTGAGCTTCTCCTTTTCGGTGTAGCCCGCGAACTCGACGACCTCGAGCCGGTCGAGGAGAGGCGCGGGAATGCCCTGGAGCAGGTTCGCGGTCGCGATGAAGAGGACCTCGGAGAGGTCGAACGGCAGGCCGAGGTAGTGGTCCGTGAACGAGTCGTTCTGCGCCGGGTCGAGCACCTCGAGGAGCGCGCTCGCGGGATCGCCCTGGAACGACACGCCGAGCTTGTCGATCTCGTCGAGGAGGAAGACGGGGTTCTTCGTGCCCGCCTGCTTGAGGCCCTGAAGGATGCGGCCCGGCATCGCGCCGACGTACGTGCGCCGGTGGCCGCGGATGTCGGCCTCGTCGCGCGCGCCGCCGAGGGCGATGCGCACGTACTTGCGGCCCATCGCGCGGGCGATGGACTTCGCGATGGAGGTCTTGCCGACGCCCGGAGGTCCGACGAAGAGCAGGATGCGGCCCTTGCCGGCCGGCGCGTCCTTGATCCCGGCCCGCATCTGGCGCACCGCGAGGAACTCGAGGATGCGGTCCTTCACGTCGACGAGCGCGTAGTGGTCCTCGTCGAGGACGCGCGAGGCCTCGTTCACGTCGAGCTTCTCGTCGCTGCGGACTCCCCAGGGCAGCTCGGCCACGGTCTCGAGAAACGTGCGGATGACCTGGGATTCCATCGACTCGCGCCCGATCCTCTCGAGGCGCGACAGCTCGCGATCCACTTCCTTTCGGGCGTCCTCGGTGAGCGGGTGCGCGGCGAGCTTCTTCTTGAGCTCCTCGAGGTCGGCGGCGTCCTTGCCCTCTCCCTCGCCGAGCTCCTTCTGAATCGCTTTCAGCTGCTCGCGGAGAAGCATCTCGCGCTGGCGGTCGCCGATCTGCTCCTTCACCTTCGACTGGATGTCTTCCTGCGCCGCGAGGACGCCGATCTGCCTCTGCACGTGCACGAGCACGCGACGGAGGCGATCCTCCACGGAAAGGGTCTCGAGGAGCTGCTGCCTCTCGGGCGTCGGGATGTCGATGTACCCCGCGACGAGATCGGCCAGGAGTCCCGGCTGCTCGACCTGGGAGAGAAACTGCTCGACGGCGTCGTCCGGCAGGCCCATCTTCGTGCCGAGCTCGGCGGCGCGCTCGCGCGCCTCCTTGTGAAGCGCGGAAAAGAGCGGGTCCTTCGGATCCGTGGGCGGCATCTCGCGCGCATCCACGACGACGGCCTCCATCATTCCGTTCGGCTTCTCGACGACGCGCATCGCGATGCCGCGCCGCTTGCCCTCGAGGAGGAGGCGCATCCCGCCCGGCCCGCGCTGGACCGAGCTCACGTGCGCGATCGTGCCGATCGTGAAGAGGCCTTCCGGCGTCACGCGCTCGACGTCGGCGCGCTGCGCGACCGCGAAGATGAGCGCGTCCGGCTGGCGGACGGCGAGCTCGATCGCGCGCAGGGTTCCGGCCCGCCCCGCGGAAATCGGGAAACTGACACCGGGGAAGAGGACCGCGTTACGAAGGGGAAGGACGGGCAGAGTCAGGGATTCCGACATGCCCCGATAACGCCCCCCAACCGACCCCTATTCCCGATGTGGGTCACTTCTGTTGAGATTCGGAATAAGGGATTTTCTTAGAAGGAGTTAGAGGGCGGTTCAGGCGCTTCACGAGGATATCCACCCCTCTGAGAGCGACATCGGGCGGGACCGCTGTGTAGCAAAGCCTCACGTGCGTTGGGAACGGCCCGAAGCTGGGGCCGGGCGCGAGAAAGAGGCCTTCGCCCGCGACGTCTTCGAGAAGCCCCATGAGCCCGCGCTCGTCCAGCGCGCGCGCGACGTCGAGGAAGAGGAACGTCCCGCCTTCGGGCGCGCCGAGACCGAGCCGGCGCGCGGCCTCGGCGCCGGTGGCCGCGTATTCGGCGCGCGCCTCGGCGACCCAGGCGTCGCCCGCGCCCGCGAGTATGCGGAGAGCGGCGTGCTGCGACGCCGTGGGCGCGCTGTAGATCGTGTGCGCGCCGATCTTCACGATCTCGAAGAGCGCGGCCTCGGGCCCCACGAGCCAGCCGAGGCGTGCGCCTGCGAGGCCGTAGGCCTTCGACAGCGAGTGCGCCGCGATCGTTCGCTCGGGCGCGAGCGGGCACGTATACGCATGCGGACCCCCGTAGGCGTAGTCCTCGTAGACCTCGTCGGCGAAGATCCACAGGTCTCTCCGCCGCGCCCAGGCGGCGAGAGCCGCGAGCGACGCGCGCGGGATGAGGCGGCCCGACGGGTTGTTTGGCGTGTTCAGGTAGAGGGCGACGGTACGATCCGTCGCCTGTGCCTCGAGGGCGGCGACGACGGACTCGGGCGAAAGATCGCCGAGAAGGAGCGGTACTTCGATCGGCACGGCGCCCGCGAGTCGCACGTGTCCTTCGATGAGCGGCCAGCGGGGCGCGAGAAGGAGCACCTCTTCGCCCGGCGAGACGAGGGCGCCCACGGCCGCCATCAGACCCGCGGTGGCTCCTCCGGTCACGAGAACATTCACGCGTGAAACGGCGGCCCCCGACCGTGCCGTTGTTCGCACCGCGATCACGTCGCGAAGTTCCCGGAGGCCCCACACGTCCGTGTAGCGGTTGATGCCGGGAATGCCGCGCCCGAGCTCCTCGGGCCGGCAGCCCTCCGGCGCATCCTTCCATGTGTCGCCCACGTGCAGCGGATAAACCTCGCCGCGATGCGTCGCCATCTGGGTAAGCAAAGTGGAATAGGGCGAACCCTGGAGCGCCGCGGCGGCGGAAGAACGGCCGGGAGGGCGCGGCATGCCCCTCATCGTAGCGCGATGATCCCTACCGCCCCGCTCTTCAGTGGCAGCAACATGAAGTGGTGCGCCCGAGGCGATTCGAACGCCTGGCCTTCAGATCCGGAGTCTGACGCTCTATCCAGCTGAGCTACGGGCGCATCCGGGGCAGAAAACTGGGGTGAGAGACGGGGGTCGAACCCGCGACATTCGGAACCACAATCCGACGCTCTACCGACTGAGCTACTCCCACCGCACTCGATCGGACCGCGAAGGATAGCAGAAGCGCAAGGGCCCGGAGGCTTCGGCTCGGGTTTCGCTTCCGGTTTTGCGGCAGTCCTGCCGCACGCTGCTCGCCGAGGAGCCCGACGTCCCGCCGCTCCCCGCTAAGATGAGGGTCTTCATGGACGACCTCGACGACCTGAGACGGCGGATCGACGAGACGGATCGTCAGCTGCTCGAGACGCTGGCGCTCCGCCTGAAGTTCGTGGCGGAGGTCGGGCGCCTCAAGAGCAAGGGCGTCCCGTTCCTGCGCGACCCCGCGCGCGAGAGCGCCCTCATGGCGAAGGTCGAGGCGCAGGCGAAGGAGATGGGCCTCGACCCGTTCCGCGTCACGGAGATCTTCCGCGAGGTCATCGCGATGTCCGTGAAGGTCCAGGAGGAGACCCTCCTCGACCGCAAGGTGAAAGAGCGCGCCCTCGGCAACGCGCACCGCGTGTCCTTCCAGGGCGCCGAGGGCGCGTACAGCCACCTCGCCGCGCGCAAGTACTTCGGCGACCGCGAGGGCGCGATAGAGTTCCGGGGCTTCCCGACGTTCTCGCGCGCGCTCCGCGAAGCCGAGTCCGGGGAAGCCGGCTACGCGTTCCTCCCGATCGAGAACACGACGGCCGGCTCGATCAACGAGACGTACGACCTCCTCCGGCACACCGAGCTCAGGATCGTCGGCGAGGAGATCCTCGAGGTGCGCCACTGCCTCCTCGGCCTCCCCGGCGCGTCCCTCGCGGGGATCGCGCGCGTCGTCTCCCACCCGCAGGCGCTCGCGCAGTGCAGCCACTTCCTCGCCGAGCTCCCCGGCGTCACGGCCGTCCCCTTCGTGGACACGGCGGAGGCCGCGCGGCACGTGAAGGAGACGGGCGACCTCGCGCTCGCCGCGATCGCGTCCGAGGAAGCCGGGCAGCGCCACGGTCTCGAGATCCTGAAGCGCGACATCGCCGATCAGGAGGAGAACTGGACCCGGTTCGTGGTCGTGTCGGCGCTCGCCTTGACGCCCGACCCCCGCATCCCGACGAAGACCTCGCTCGTCTTCTCGGCGCCCCATCGCCACGGTGCGCTCGCGCACTGCCTGAACTTTCTCGACGCGCACGGCCTCAACCTGACGAAGCTCGAGTCGCGCCCGGTGCCGCGCCACCCGTGGGAGTACCTCTTCTACGTGGACTTCGAGGGGGCCGAGACCGAGGACGCGGCCTCGCGGGCCATCGCCTCCCTGACCGCCGAATGCCCGTACCTCAAGGTGCTCGGCTCCTACCCGGCGCGGACGACGAAGAAGGGCCGCGTGGACCGCCTGCCGAAGGGCCCGGGGACGGGCGCGTGATCGTCCTTCTCGACCCCGCTCTCGCCGCGGACGCCGCCGCCGAGCGCGACCTCCTCGACACGCTGCGCGCCCTGCCCGGAATCGAGGTGCGCGTGCACCGCGTGAAGGGCGCCGAGAAGACCGTGACGGAGGTCTACCTCATCGGCGACACGCACCGCCTCGGGATCGAAGACATCCGCGTCCTGCCGGGTGTCGAGCGCGTCGTGCGCGTGTCGGAGGAGTACCGGATGCTCGGCCGCCACAAGGACGACCGGCGGGCAAACGGCTTCACGTACAACGGCGTGGAGTTTTCGCAGGACAACCTGCACGTCTTCGCGGGCCTCTGCGCGGTCGACACGAACGAGAACGTCGAGGCGATGTTTCGGGCGCTGAAGGGCTTCGGCCTCACGACGACGCGCATGGGCGCCTACAAGCCTCGCACGAGCCCGTATGCGTTCCAGGGGCACGGCAAGACCTGTCTCCCGGACGTCTTCACGCTCGCCGGAAAGTACGGGATCCGCGTCATCGCGATGGAGGTGACGCACGAGAGCCACGTGGACGAGATCGCCGAGTGCCTGGAGAAGACGGGGAAGCCCACGGGCGTCATGCTCCAGATCGGGACGCGCAACATCCAGAACTTCGAGCTCCTGAAGGCCGTGGGCCGGCAGCCCGAGTTTCCCGTCCTCGTGAAGCGCGGCTTCGGCATCACCTTGAACGAATCGCTCAACGCCGCCGAATACCTCGCGAGCGAAGGCAAGTCGCAGATCGTCTTCGGCCTCCGCGGCGTCAAAACGAACCTCGGCGACCCGCACCGCAACCTCGTGGACTTCTCGCACGTGCCCGTCATCAAGCGCCTCACGCGCCTGCCCGTGTGCATCGACCCCTCGCACTCGGTGGGCTCGCGCGACCGCGCGCCGGACGGCATCCTCGACCTCATGCACGTGACCGCGCAGGGCGTCATCGCGGGCGCGAACATGGTCCTCGTGGACTTCCATCCCCAGCCCGCGAAGGCGGCCGTCGACGGCCCGCAGGCGCTGCTTCTCTCGGAGCTCGGCTGGTTCCTCGAGGACGTGGCGCTCGCGCGCGAGACCTGGGAGAAGCGCGTGGCCCTTGCGAAGAGGCACGCGGCCGCGGGATGACCGTCTGGCGCGAGAGCTTCCGGGTCCGCGCGAGCGAGATGGGCCCCGACGCGCGCCTCCGCCTTCCCGCGCTCTTCGACCTCTTCCAGGAGTCCGCCGGTAACAACGCGGCCGCCCTCGGCTGGGGCTCCGACGTGCTCCTCGCGCGCGGCCAGACGTGGATCCTGTCGCGCCTCACGCTGAGGCTCCGGGCGCTGCCTTCGTGGCGCGAGGAAATCGCGCTCGAGACGTGGCCCGCGGGCGTGCACCGCCTCTGGGCGCTCCGCGAGTTCCGCCTGTCTCCCGTCGCCGCCGACGGAGACGAGCTGGCGCGCGCGACATCGGGCTGGATCCTGCTCGACGTGGCGAAGAAGCGGCCTCTCCGGCAGGCGGCCGAGATCGCGGAGGCGGGCCTCTCGTCCCCCCCGCGCCTGATCGAGGATCCGTTCGAGCCCCTCGCGGCGCCCGACGAGGGCGGCGGCGCTTCGGCCGCGCCTTTCCGCGTGACGCGCTACGACCTCGACCTCAACGCGCACGCGAACAACGTCACGATCCTGCGCGCGCTTCTCACCGCGCTCCCCGTGCCCGCCGCGCCGCCCCTCACGTTCGAAGCCGACTTCCGCGGCGAGGCGTTCGAGGGCGACGTCCTTCGGGCGCGTGTCCAGGAGACGTCCGCCGAGACACGCGTGCTCCTCTTCAAGGAGGGCGACGGGAAGGAAGTCGCCCGGGCGGTGATCCACCCTTCCGGTTAGCGGGCGCTCGCTCTCTCGGCGAGGGCCGCGTACAGTTGCCTCTCGAGCTCCCCGATCGCCAGCACGACCTGCGGCGTCGGTGGGGCGTCCGCGCCTTCCACGATTCCGTAGACGCCGAGGAACGCCGCTTCGAGCGCGGCGCGACCCCGCGAAGGCGCCGCCTTCGCTGGCCCCGCGTCGAGGCGCTCGAGCGCGTTCGTGATCCTTCGAAGGAGAGCGAACTGGGCATTCAGATCGGCAGCGGACATCGTCACGCGCGGGTCCATCTTCACCGTCAGCTTCTGCGAGAGCACCGCGCCATCCACCGTCAGCCTGACGGTGTAAGTCCCCGGCAGGACGAAGGGGCCAAGCGGCTCTCGCGGCGTGTCGCCGAGAATCGCCGAGATCGGGTACTCGTGCGCGAGAACGGGCGGCGGCGGCAGCCTGAGATCCCACACGAAACGGTGCATGCCGGACGCGGCGGAGAGGATGCGCGGCGGGCGGACCCAGTACACAGGCACGACGAGCGGATCGATGAGCGGTTCGGGCGCGTCGTCACTCGCGAACCGGCGGACGAGCGCGCCCGTCGCGTCCAGGATCTCGAGCGTCACCGGGGCGCGCGGAGGAGTTCCGAGCACGTAGTCGAGGATCGCGCCGTCGGGCGGGTTCTGCCCGGCCGGTTCCTCGGGCGGGAGCGGAGTGTCCGTGTACCGGTTCCGGCGCACGCGCACGGCCGTCTGGGGGGCGTACAGGAAGGGCGCCGTCGCGGCGGATTTCGTGTCGAGCTGCCTGAGCGGCATGACGTCGTCGAGGATCCAGAATCCCCTTCCGTGCGTCGCGACGACGAGGTCGTCGCCGTGGACGACGAGATCGCGGATCGACGTCGCGGGCATGTTGAGCCGCAGCGGCTGCCAGTTCTCGCCGTCGTCGAACGAGACGTGGACCATGCGTTCGGTCGCGGCGTACAGAAGGCCTTTCCGAGCTGCATCCTCGCGGACCGCGTTCACGGGATCGTCGGGCAGACCCTTCACGATCTTCTTCCAGGTCTTTCCGCCGTCGTGCGTGCGATAGACGTGCGGCGTGAGGTCGTCGAGGCGGAAGCGGTTGACGGCCGCGTAGGCCGTGAGGTCGTCGAACGGCGAGGCGTCGATCAGCGACACCTTGCTCCACGCCGTGAGCGCTGGCGGCGTCACGTTTACCCATGTCTTCCCGCCGTCTGCGGTGCGGTGGATGAGCCCGTCGTCGGTGCCCGCCCAGATCACGCCCGCGTCCTTTTTCGCGGGCGCGACCGTGTAGATGACTCCCCGCCGCGCCTGTTTCGCCATTTCGGGCGTCCGGTAGACGCCGATCGAGTCCGGGACGGCCGGAGCCTCGCGCGAGAGGTCCGGGCTGACGACGTCCCAGCTCCTGCCGCCGCTCGTCGTCCGGAAAAGGACGTTGCCCGCGTAGAAGAGGACGTGCCGGTCCGCGGGCGAGAACACGACGGGCGCCGTCCGGAGGAAACGGTACTTTCCCCGGAGCGGAGCGGGCGAGACGTCCTGCACGTCGCCCGTGGAGTGGCGAAAGCGCGTGAGCTTGCCGCCGTAGACGACGTCGGGGTCGAGGGGGTCCGGCGCGACGTACCCGTATTCCTCCGCGCCCACGGGATACCAGTCGCGAAAGGTGATCGCGCCGTGGTCGCCCCGGCTCGCGATCGCGACCGAGCCGCTCTCCTGCTGTCCGCCGTAGACCCGGTACGGGAAGCGATCGTCGGTCGACACGTGATACAGCTGCGCGGTCGGCTGGTTGTACCAGCTGCTCCACGTGGCGCCGCTGTTCACCGAGATCGTCGCGCCCTGGTCGGCCGCGAGGAGGATCACGTCGGGGTTTTCGGGGTGGATGAAGATCGTGTGGTAGTCGTCCCCGCCCGGCGCGCCCTTGACCGGCGTGAACGTCCTGCCCCCGTCCGTCGAGCGGTAGGTGGACGTGTTCGCCGCCCAGACTTCGTCGCGGTTCTTCGGGTGCGCGCGCACCTCCGCGAAGTCGCCGCCGCGGCCCCAGACGCGCGTCTCGCCGTTCGTTCGCGTCCAGCTTTCGCCTGCGTCGTCGGACACGTAGATCCCCGCCTTCGCGTCGGCCGCGTCCACCGTGGCGTAGATCCGCCGGGGATCGGCGGGCGAGACGCTGAACCCGATGCGCCCGAGCTTGTCCGCGAACGTGGGAAGCCCTTTCGTGAGCCTCTTCCACGTCGTCCCGCCGTCCGTAGACTTGAAGAGCCCGCTCCCGGGCCCCTGCCACGATCCGTTTTCCCACGGCCCCTCGCGCGCCGCCCAGAGAGCCGCGTAGACGACGTCGGGATTTCCCGGATCCAACGCTACAGCTGAAGCACCGGCGTTCTCGTCTTCGTAGAGCACCTTCGTCCACGTTTTCCCGCCGTCGAGAGAACGGAACACCCCCCGCTCGGCGTTCGCGCCGTACGGGTGGCCGAGCACGGCCGCGTAAACACGCTCCGGATCGCGCGGGTGGACGGCGAGGCCAGCAATCTGCTGGGCATCGCGCAGGCCGAGGTGCGTCCACGTCATTCCCGCGTCCGTCGACTTGTAGATCCCGTCGCCCACGGAGAGATCCGGCCGCTGGAGGCCCTCGCCGCTTCCGGCGTAGAGCGTATCGGGAGAGGACGGGGCCACTGCGAGGACGCCGATCGAACCGGTCGGCTGCGCGTCGAAGACGGGCGCCCAGACCCGTCCCGCGTCCGTGGTCTTCCAGACGCCACCGTTGTTCGCGGCGACGTAGAAAACATTCGTGTTTCCGGGGATTCCGCTCGCGGCGACGGTCCGGCCGCCGCGGAACGGGCCGATCATCCGCCAGCGCATCTCCGAGAAGAGCGATTCGGAAAAAGGCTGGGCGGCGGCGGCACTCGCGAGGAGAAGGAGCACGGCACGGAGCGGGAGCAGGACGAGTCGCGGGCGGCACGGAGTCAGGAACATGATGGGAGTCTAGCCGCGCGGCGCCGCGCGAGATCCCCGAGAGGTTACGATTCCCGGAAGGATGCGCATCGCCTTCATGGCCGACCTGCACGCGAATCGAGAGGCTCTCGAGGCGTGTCTCGCGCACGCCCGGACGCAGGAGGCCGGCCGCCTCGTCTTCCTGGGCGATTACGTGAACTACGGCGCCGATCCCGAATGGGTCGTTCAGGCGATCATGGCCCACGTCGAGAAGGGCGGAATCGCGCTCCGGGGAAACCACGATGCGGCCGTCGGCGAGTGGGGCGGGTCGATGGCCTCGTCCGCGGAAGTCGCCCTGGAGTGGACGCGGAACCAGCTCGGTTCCTCGCATCGCGCCTTCCTCGCGGCGCTGCCGCTGACACACCAGGAGAACGGCTTTCTGTGCGTGCATGCGGACGCGTCCGCGCCCTCCCGATGGTCCTACGTCACGGACACCGAGGACGCGGCGCGCTCTCTCCGTGCCACGACCGAGCGCCTGACACTTTGCGGGCACGTGCACAAGCCCGCGCTCTACAACGTGCCGGAGGGCTCGGACGCCCCGGGGGCCGCGCGCGCCGCCAAGACGACGGCGTTCCGCCCCGTCGCGGGCATCCCGGTGCCGCTCCTGCCGCGGCGCCGCTGGCTCGCGATCGTGGGATCCGTCGGCCAGCCACGGGACGGCAACCCCGCCGCCGCGTACGCCCTCTTCGACACCGCGCGTGGAGAGATCACGACCTTCCGCGTGGCGTACGACATCGACGCCGCGGCGGAGAAGATTCGCGCCGCGGGCCTCCCGGCGATGCTCGCCGACCGCCTGAAGTGGGGGCTCTGACGAAATGGCGGTCGACCGGATTCAGAAGGGCGCGACGCTCGACGGCTTTCTCGTGGGCGAGCTGATCCACACGGGCGGCATGGCGACGCTGCGCGCCGTCACACGGCCCGACATTCGGATGCCGATCCTCATGAAGATTCCCACCACGCTCGAGGGCGACGACCCCGCCGCCATCGTCAGCTTCGAGATGGAGCAGATGATCCTCCCGCGGCTTTCGGGCCCTCACGTGCCGAAGTTCGTCGCCGCGAACGACTTCTCGGTCCACCCCTACATCGTGATGGAGCGCATCGCCGGCCAGACTCTGCTCCGCCGCCTCGAGGACTTGCCGCTCCCCTACGCGGAGGTCGCGGCGATCGGCGCGAAGGTGGCCGTCGCTCTCGACGATCTGCACCGCCAGCACGTCGTCCACCTCGACGTGAAGCCTTCGAACATCGTGATGAGGGAGGACACGGGCGACGCCGCGCTCGTGGACTTCGGGCTCGCGCACCACGACCAGCTTCCCGACCTCATGGGAGAAGAGTTCCGCGTCCCCTACGGCACGGCGCCCTACATGGCGCCCGAGCAGATTCTCGGCGACCGGCGGGACGCGCGGAGCGATCTCTTCGCGCTCGGCGTCCTCCTCTACTTCTTTTCGACGGGCGTGCGGCCCTTCGGCGACCCGAAAGGCAAACGCCGTCTTCACCGGCGGCTCTGGAGGGACCCGGTCCCGCCTCGCAAACGCCGGGCCGACTACCCGCCCTGGCTGCAGGAAATCGTGCTGCGCTGCCTGGAGGTGGACCCCGCCCGGCGCTATCCCACAGCGGCCCAGCTCGCGTTCGACCTCTCCCACCCCGAGTGGACCAAGCTGACGGGGCGCTCGGAGCGGCTGAAACGGGACCCCTGGAGCGCCGTGATCCGACGCCGATTCCATCCCGACTTCGCCCGGCCGGCTCCCCGGCAGGCCATCGTCGCCCAGGTCTCGACGGCGCCCATCGTCGCCCTCGCCATTGACCTCGCCGAGGGCTCGGAACCGCTCCACGAGGCGCTGCGCGTCACGGTCTCGCGCATCCTCGAGACCGTACCGGACGCGCGTTTCGCGTGCCTGAATGTCCTCAAACACCACCGGATCGCGCTCGACACGACGCTCGACGAGGAGGGCCGGAGCAAGCACCTGAATCGGCTCGTGGAGCTCAAGCACTGGGCCCAGCCGCTCCAGGCGCTCGAGAACCGGATCACGTTTCACGTCCTCGAATCGGCCGATCCCGCCGCCGCGCTTCTCGAGTACGCCCGCACGAACCGCGTGGACCACATCGTGATGGGCGCGCGCGCGAACTCCGCGCTCCGCAGCCTCCTCGGCAGCGTGTCGCAGGAGGTTGTCGCGAAGGCCCCCTGCACCGTGACGGTCGTCCGGCTTCCGCGGCCGCTGGATGGGGATTCCGAGCTTCCCGAGACGCCACGGGACGCCCCCGCCGGGGGCGCGAGCCGCTGATATCCTCTTTCCAGATGGCATTTCGCACGATCATCGAGCCCTTCCGCATCAAGTCCATCGAGACGATCAAGACGACGACTCCGGAGGAACGGCGGGAGGCCATCGCGGCGGCCGGCTACAACGTGTTCCTCCTCCACGCGGCGGACGTGCTGATCGACCTCCTGACGGACTCGGGGACGGGCGCGATGTCCTCGGCCCAGTGGGGCGCCCTGATCCAGGGCGACGAGTCCTACGCGGGCAGCCGCTCGTTCTACCGCTTCCGTGACGCGGTGAAGGACCTCACGGGCTTCACGCACATCATCCCGACCCACCAGGGGCGGGCGGCCGAACGCATCCTCTTCCACACGATCCTCGAGAAGGGCCACGTCGTCCCGAACAACAATCACTTCGACACGACCCGCGCGAACATCGAAGCCGAAGGCGCCGAGGCGCGCGATCTCGTCATCGCCGAGGGCCGCGTTCCAAGCCTCCTCCACCCGTTCAAGGGGAACATCGACCTCGCGGCACTGGAGAATTCCCTCGCCAAGGAGGGCGACCGCATTCCCGTCGTCATGGTCACCGTCACGAACAACTCGGGCGGCGGGCAGCCCGTCTCCCTCGAGAACCTCCGCGGCGTGCGCGCACTCTGCGACCGTTTCAAGAAGCCCTTCTTTCTCGACGCGTGCCGCTTCGCCGAAAACGCCTACTTCATCAAGCTCCGGGAGAAGGGCCAGTCCGATCGGACCCCGAAGGCCATCGCGCAGGAGATGTTTTCCCTCGCGGACGGCTGCACGATGTCGGCGAAGAAGGACGGGCTCGCGAACATCGGCGGCTTCCTCGCGATGAACGACGATTCGTGGGCAGAGGACGCGCGCAACCTGCTCATCCTCACCGAAGGATTTCCGACGTACGGCGGCCTCGCGGGATACGACCTCGAGGCCATCGCGCGCGGGCTCGAGGAAGTCGTCGAGGAGCCGTACCTTCACTACCGCATCCGGTCGATCGCGTACCTCGCCGAGAAGCTCGAGGCCGGGGGCGTGCCGATGATCCGGCCGCCCGGCGGGCACGCCGTCTACCTCGACGCGCGCGCGCTTCTCCCGCACATCCCGCCGATGCAGTACCCCGGCATCGCGCTCGTGAACGCGCTCTACGAGGTCGCGGGCGTGCGCGGTGTCGAGATCGGGACCGTGATGTTCGGGCTGCATCCCGACGGCTCGGAACACCCCGGCCCCATGGACCTCGTGCGCCTCGCCTTTCCGCGCCGCGTCTACACGCAGTCCCACGTCGACTACGTGGCGGAGGCCGTCCTCGAGGTCGCGCGAAACGCAGCGTCCCTGCGGGGCTACCGAATCACGGAAGCCCCGCGCGCCCTCCGCCACTTCACGGCGCGCTTCGCTCCGCTCGCGTCCTGACGCCCCAAACGAAAACGCCCCCGGACGAATCCGGGGGCGGCTGCGGCCCTGCGGGCCGCCGGGAGAACGAAAGCTCAGCTCGCGGCCGGGGGCGGGACCTTGACCTTCGACCAGTCGATCTTGCCGTCCTTCGCCTTGGCGCCCTTGACGGTCTTGCCGAAATCGTTGAGGTCGGCCGCTTCCTTCTTCGGCATCTTCGCAACGTGGCAGCTCGCGCAGCTGGCCTTCGGATCCTTGGCCTTGTATTCCTTCTGGATGTCCATCGTGGCGAGCGAGCTGCTCCCGAGAGCGATGGCGGCGAGGACGGCGAGGACGGCGGTGGTGGTCTTTTTCATTTCTTCTCCTCCTGACGTTGGTCGGGACCCGAGACTCTTTGATTCAATCGAGGTGCCATGCCGGGCGGGGGGCCCGATCGGGCTGTTTTCGACGAAATGGCGCGGCAGCGGGCTTCGGCAGATGCTCTCCCGCGACGACATGGGGTAAGTCGGCGCACGAAAGCGTGTAAGCAGCGCCCTCAATCCGGCAGCATCACGACGAGGTACCGGCTTCCCTTCCAAAAGCGGGCCGCGTCCGTCACCGTGAGCGTGCTCGCCTTCGGACCCGACCCGGCGAGCGCGTAGCTGTCCTTCGGGTGGTCCGAGAGGACGCGTGCCTTGTCCGGCGCGGCACCGACGGCGAACTCCGTCTCCTTCCGCGTGTCGATCTGCTTGAAGAGCGTTTCGTCGAACTGGCCGGTACGCTGCCAGTTTCCTCCGAGGCCAAGGACGGAGCCCTTCTTCTCGACGAGCCCGGCCTTCTTCAGCGCGCGTGTCGACGCGATGAGGACGTAGGCCGTGGACATCTGGGACTCCCGTTCCGCGATGGCGGCTTCCTTCTCGGCCTCCTTTTCCTTCACGGTACCGCGCAGCTCTTCGGCTTGCTTCGCGAGGACGACCGTTTTCTCCTCGAGGGCCGCGATTGTGGCTTCCTTTTCCTCGAGGCTTTTTCGCATCTCGCCGATGAGCCGCTCGAGTGTCGTGACCTTCTGGTCCGACACACCCTTCTGCTTCTGGAGCGATGCCAGCTTCTCGAGGTTGGCCTTGACCACCTTGCGGATCTCTTCGATCTCGGCCTTCAGCTCCTCGCGCTTCCCCGGCGTGCCCTTGCCTTCCTGGGCCACCAGGATCGAGGTCCGAACGGCCTTGAGCTCCTTGACCCGCAGATCCTCGAGGCTCTTCTGGACGTCGTCGAGCGTTGCCTGCATTTCCGCGGTCGCGGCGCCGGCGACGCCGAGTTCCCGCTGGGATCGCTGCTTCTCTTCGTTCAGCGTCTTGTTCTCGGCCTGCACCTTCTCGAAATCCTTCTTCGAAACGCAGGCCGCGAGGGCGAACGGGAGCACGGTCAGGACGGAGACCCGGGCGAACCGAAGGACGTTTTTCACGATGGTTCCTCGCTTTTCTCTTGGGGGAAATTATCGCATTGCCACCGGCGGCGCGCCGCGACCATGCTTCTCACACGCCGGCCTTCGGAAAGCGCAGCGCAGGGGCTTCGTCGGGCAGGAGGTCGGGCGCGGGCATCCCGAGCGCGTAGCCCTGGCCGCACTCGACGCCCAGCTCGATGAGCATCGCGACGGAAGCCAGACTCTCGACGCATTCGGCGATCGTCTCCTTACCGAGCGTGTGGGCCACCGTGTCGATCGCGCGCACGAGGGCGCGCGCCGCCGGGTCGGTCTCCAGGCCGCGCACGAAGGACCCGTCGATCTTCACGTAGTCCGCCGGCAGGCTCTGGAGATAGGAGAAGGACGAGAATCCGATGCCGAAGTCGTCGAGCGCGAACCGGCAGCCGCGCTCCTTCAGCCGGCGCATCCACTCGCGTGCCGTCACGATGTCCCGCACGGCCGTCGTTTCCGTGATCTCGAAGGCCAGGCGGCCGGCGGGCAGCCCGCTCGCGGTCACGAGCTCCTCGATGTGCGTGAGGAGGGCCTCGTCGCCGAGGCTCGCGCCCGAGAGATTGACGAAGATCTCCACCGCGGGACGCGTGACGAGGAGCTCGACGACCCGTTCCACGACCCACCCGTCGATGTGCGGCATCAGCCCGAACCTTTCCGCGGCCGGAAGGAAGACGCCCGGCGCGATGAGATCGGTGGGTCCTTCGCGGAGACGGATGAGCGCCTCGTAGTGGACCGCGCGTCCGGAGCCGAATCGGAAGATCGGCTGGTAGTGGAGGATGAAACGGTCCTCCCGGAGAGCCACCTTGATCCGCGACGCCCACCGGCTCGCCTCCGAAAGCAGGGACGTGACGCCGTTCGAGGCGTTCTCCACGACCATCACGCGATTGCGGCCCTTCTCCTTGGCGGTATAGAGCGCGGTGTCGGCAACGCCCATCAACGACGGGGCGTCCGCCGTGCCGTCCACCGGAACGACTCCGACGCTGACCCCGAGGTCGAAGGCGCGGTCGCCCACGTAGAACCGGTGCTCGTCCACGGACCGGCGGAGCCGTTCGGCCGTGAGCCGCGCGGCGTCCAGCGCGATGCCGTCGAGCAGGACGGCGAACTCGTCGCCGCCGAAGCGCGCGACCTCGTCGCTCGGGCGCACGAGCGTGCCGATGAGGCGGGCCAGCTCGATCAGGACCTGGTCGCCCGCGGGATGACCGAGCGCGTCGTTGACGATCTTGAAGTTGTCGAGGTCGAGGAAGAGAAGGGACGAAGGCGATCCGCGGCGCGCGCGCGCGACGGCGCGGACGAGCGATTCCTCGAAGGCGCGGCGATTGGAGAGGTCCGTCAGCGGGTCGTGCAGCGCGAAGTGGCGGATCCGCTCCTCGTTCTGCTTTCGGGCGGTGACGTCCTGCTTGATCGAGATGAAGTGACTGATCTCGCCGGCAGCCGACCGGACCGGCGTGACCGTCTGCTCCTCGACGTAGATCACGCCGTCCTTGCGGCGATTGTGCAGCTCTCCCCGCCAGACGTTTCCCGCGAGAATCGTCTCCCAGAGCTTCTCGTAGTAATAGGGCGCCTGGACGTCGGACTTCAGGAGCCGCGGTGTCTGCCCGATGACTTCGACCCTCTCGTAGCCGGTCAGCTCCGTGAAGGCGGGGTTGACCCACTCGATCAGGCCCTCGCGGTCGGTGATGACGACCGCGTTCGCCGCCGCCTCGAGCGCGGCGGTCTGGAGCTGGATTCGGTCCTGCTGCTTGGACTCGACGACGGCGAGAGCCGCCTGGTCCGCGAAGCGATTGAGGAGGCCGACGGCCTCCCCTCCATAGGCGTGCGGGCGATCCGAGTAGCTCGAGAGGACGCCGAGCACGGACTCCCCCACGATGAGGGGAATCGAGAGGGCCGATCCGAGCCCGTACGCCACGACGTCTGCCTTCCAGGCCGCGATCCTCTCGTCCCCCGTCGTTTCGACGATGACGGGCTGACCCGTCCGGATGGCTTCTCCGCTTGGGCCAAGCCCCTCCGGCCCGCCATCCCAACGGAAGCGGTTCTTCCTCACGAAGCTCGCCACCGGCCCGGCCACCGCTCTTGGACTGATGGAGCCGTCCGGTTCCTTTAGGCCGATCCACACCGTCGGAAACTCGAATCGCCCCGCCACCTCGTCGCAGATGAACTGGAGAATCCGATCGATAGGCTCGTGCCGCAGAATTTTTCTCTCCGTCGCGTGCAGCACGCCGAGAATGGCCTCGGCTCGCTTGCGGGCCGTCACCTCGCGCGACCCGAGCACGAAGGCCTGCGGCGCGCCGTTCGCGTCCCGGATGAGGTTGGAGACGGTCTCGACCCAGAGGTAACGTCCGTCCCGGGCGCGGTACCGGTATTCCACCGTGCCGGCCTTGCCTGTCGCCGCCCCGCGCTTCAATTTCTCGGCGAGCATCCCGCGGTCGTCGGGGTGAACGAGATCGAGCGCGTTCGCGCCGAGAAGCTCGGCCGACGTCCAGCCCGTGACGATCTCGTGCGACGGGCTGACGAACTGGAATCGCCCGAGGAGGTCGAGCTGGCTGATCACGTCGATCATGTTGTCGGTGAGCCGCTTCAGGTCGGACTGGGCGAGATCGAGGGCCTCGGCCGACCGGAACGCGTCCGTGACATCCCGGATGACGGTCATGACGGCGTTCAGCATGTAAGGGACCATGCGCGCCTCGAAAATCCGGGATCCCGCCTGGACGTCGAGCGCGTACTCGAGCGCCTGCGGCCTTCCGGTGAGAAGGCACGCCGCGATCCTCTCGAGCCAGAGCGACGCGATGGGCGCCGGCAGGAATTCGGGGATCGTGTGCCCGAGCAGCGCCTCTCGTGGCTGGATCAGGTTCTCGGCCCGGTTCGCGTGGATCTCGAGATACCGCCCCTCGCGGTCGAGAACGAGGATGAGGTCGGGGAGCGTCGACACGATCGCCCGCAATTTGAGCTCGCTCTCGCGGAGAGCCTCTTCGGAGCGTTTTCTCTCGATCGCCTGGGCGATCAGGGACGAGACGAAGACGAGAAGGTCTCGATCCTCCTCGGTGTAGCGAACCGCTCCCGAATAGCTCTGGACCGCGAGAACGCCGATCGTCCGTTCGCGTCTGCGGAGAGGAACACCGAGCCAGTCGACCGAGTCGCCGCCAATCCGTTCGACCTCGCCCGCGGCGACGAGATCCTCGAAAACAGAGGGGGACGCGAGGAGCGGCCGGCCTGTCCGAAGAACGTACTCGGTCAGGCCCCTGCCGAGCAGCTTCGGAGGAAACGGCACGTCCACTTCGTCGACGAAATACGGAAAACTGAGGACGTCCCCCGCCGGCCCCTTGAGGGCGATGTAGAAATTCGCGGCTTCCATGAGTCCGCCGACGATGGAGTGGATCTGCTTGAACAGCTCCTGGAGGCTTTCCGTCGCTCCGGCGGCCTCCGCAACACGGAACGTCGCCGCCTGGAAGCGCTCGGCCCTGTCCCCGCCGCGGTCCCGCTCGCCCGCGGCCCCTGCCTCCTCGCCCATGATCAAGCCCGGGATGATATCCGGGCGCGGAAAGAGGCCGCCTGCCGGCGCTCAGAGGACCATCGTCTCGTGAATGGCCTCGCCGCGGGCGAACCGCTCGAGGGACAGCCCCGCCACGTCGACGCTCTCGCTCCGGCCGCGCAGGAGCATCTCGGCCGCGGCGCGGCCAGCAGCGGGTGCGTGCATGATGCCGTGCCCCGAGAACCCCGCGACGACGAGGAAACCAGGCACACCGGCGACGGGGCCGAGGATCGCGTGGTGATCCGGCGTGACTTCGTAGAGTCCGGCCCAGCTCCTCTTTATGTCGAGGCCGGCATCTCCCACGGCGGGAAAGCGCGCGTCCAATTGCGCGGCCATCCGGAGGGGGAACTCGGGGTCGAACGCGAAGTTGAACCCGGGCGGCTCGTCCGGATTCGAGTACGCGATCAGGACGCGGCTTCCCTCGCGGCGGATCAGGACGCCGGTGTCGGCGTCGATCGTCATCGGAATCTCCGGAGGAAGCGCCGGGCAGGGACCGCTGAGGAGAAGATGACGCCGGACGGGCACGACGGGAACGTCGACGCCGAGAAGCGCCGCGACGCGGCCCGCGAAGGGCCCGGCGGCGTCGACGACGGTGGACGCCCTGAAGTCGCCGGCGGCCGTCGTCAGGCGGAACGCTCCGGACCCGTCGCGGTCGATCGCCGTCACATGGGCTCCGTAGCGCGTCCGCACGCCGGCCCGCGTGGCCTCACGAAGGAAGAAGTTCGTCAGCGCGCCTGGATCGATGAAGCCGTCGCGCGGCCCGAACGTTCCGCCTGCGATCTCTCCGGCCGCGTAGGGCGCGCGCGCGCGCACTTCTGCGGCGTCGAGCACCTCCACCGAGACGCCGCGCGCCTCCTGGAATGCGGCGGCCGTCGTCATCGCGGAAAAGCGCGCCTGGTCGCCCGTCAGAAAAAGGTAGCCCGCCTTTCGGTAAACCGGCGGCTCGCCGATCTCGTCCTCCAGCGCGTCGAGGATGTCCATCGACGCGAGGGACATCGCGATGTTTATGTCCGTCGTGAACTGCGCGCGGATGCCTCCGTTCGCCTTCGACGTCGAGCCGCTCCCCGGCAGCGGCTCCTTGTCGATCAGAAGGACGTTCGTGCAGCCGAGCCGCGCGAGGTGAAACGCCACGCTGCAGCCGATGACGCCGGCCCCGATGATGGCAACGTCCGCGACGGCGACGCGGTCCGCGTGTTCCACGCTCGCCCTGTCCTATCCGCCGCCCTGAAGGCGCTTCAGCGCAGCCTGCTTGAGGGCCATGCTCGTCGCGGCGCCGCGCGCGATCGCCTTCACCTCGGCTTCCGGCAGCGTCGGGAGGATGCGGAGGGCAAAGGTCGGCGGCGTCTTCGGGTTGTGGACGAGCGCCGTCTTGACCTCGACGTTCGCGGCCCACTGCGCCGTCTTCAGGATCAGCTCCGCGGTCTGGAACGTGAGGTACGACGACTTCGCGACCCGCACGACCTCGTCGATCGTGAGGCGCGGGTTCTTCAGAAGCGAATAGAGGACCTGCGGGTCGGGATCCTGCACGAGGACCTGGCGCTCCGTGCGCTCTGCCCGCGCCGCGTAGATCAGCTTCTCGGACCGCGACATCCCGCGCAGCCGGTCCCAGTCGTTGACGTCCTTCTCCGCCTTTTCCGGGGCGGGCGCGGCGAGAAGCTTCGCGAGGAGAACGTCGGCGTCCCCCTCGAATGCGAGCGCCACGCCGTCGGGGAGGGGCGCGACGACGGTCCCCTTCACGCGCACCTCAGCGCCCGAGGGGCCGCGGAGCGTCAATTCCGCAGGCGAGAAGAGCGCGGGCCGCTCCGCGAGCGGCAGCCGCAGCCCGCCCTGCGAGAGGTTCGTCCGGTGCTCCTCGCGGAGCTCGTCCTCGCTGTCGAACTCGATCGTGAACGCGTTCGGTCCCGTCCGGGCGGCTTTCACGGCGAGAGTCTATGGGAGCGGGCGATCGCGGACAGCTCCATGGCCCGGACGAACAAATACTTCGTCTTGCTGGCGGACCCCCCCTGAACTTCATCTTCATTTAAGCGATATCGTGAAGCGGGCCAGAGATCGCAGCATGAACCTCCGGAAGATCATCTACGGCGTTCTCGCTTTCTGGTTCGTCCCCGCGCTGGCGGTGGGGATTTGGTTCACCTTCACCGAACCTCCGCCGGTTCCCGGCCGTCGCGGGAACTACGCCATGTACGGCGTGATCCTCGTTTTCATCGGCGGGTGGATCGCGTATCTCTGGGACGTTTTCCACAATCCCCGCGTTCCAATCGAGAAGCGGGCACTCTGGGCCGTCGTTCTCGTTTTCGTCGGTCCCTACGCGATGCCGTTCTATTACTGGTTCTACATTCGAGGAGCAGGTCCTTCCGTAGCGCGGCCCCTGCCGGGGCCGCCCCCACATCCATCCGAGCTGGCGAACGACCCCATCGCACGTGCCCTGCTGCCCGTGGGACGGTCAGGCTGGGCCATCGCAGCCGGGTATCTGGGTCTGTTTTCGATCCTGGTGCTGCCAGCCCCCATCGCCATAGCAGTCGGCGTCGTTGCCCTCTTCGACCTGCGCCTTCACCCGGACAAGCTCGGAATGGGCCGCGCTGTGTTCGCTCTCGTCATGGGCGTTATCGGGACCGTAGCCCTGGTAGTCCTCCTCGGACTTGGGGCACACATCTGGTCCAAAGCCGATTGGGGCAACAGGCGAATCACCGACTCATTGGCGCAGATTCGGCCCTCCGACGTTCGCCGAGCGACGGTAGACCTGGACCGATGCCCCCGACAGCCGGTTCCAATAAGACCCGAGACCGTACCGGCCCTGCTGGCGCATCTCAGGGTGCTGCAATCAGCCCAGACAATCGGCACTGGTCAGTCGAGGGAGTGGCGTCACCTTGTCCTCGATTGCGGTGAGAAGGGACATTTCGCCATTGCCGTCGGTGCTCGACCCTCTTTGCCTGACAGAGCAATCGTGACGGTCGAACAGGGCGCTGATCGGAGGGAGATCGGCTTCTACGAGGGCACTGCGTTCTGGGCATGGCTTCGAGCGGTTCCAGAGAGCGCCGCGCTGAGCGACGGCCCGCAACCGTGTAAGTGACCGGAGCGATCGGTAGGGGCGAATGGCCTGCCCGCCCGGATTCGAACCGGGGACCCTCGGCTTAGAAGGCCGATGCTC
>JBDTML010000204.1:0-2776 GCA_039934255.1 Acidobacteriota bacterium
TGGTACTCGGCGTCCGTGCCCGCCACGTAGGCGTTGTCCCCGAGCATGAGCCACATGTCGGCCGGACGCGCGCCGGCGTACGCGAGATAAGAGTCTCGGACGGCGCGCGCGTTCGCGTCGGCCGTGCCGAAGTCCCCGACGGCCCAGATCCGGAGCGGCGCCGCCGCTCCGGTGGACGGCGGCGTCACGAACGAAGAGGGTGACCCGGGGACGAGTGCGCCCGATGCCGTCCCGACCGCGTAGTAGTACCGCGTCCGCGGCGCCAGGCCCGTCACGGCGACCGCGTGCTCGGTCGCGAGGGCGGGATCCGAGAAGACGAGGGTCAGCGAGGCCGGATTGGTCCCCGCAAAGACGCGTCCGTCCGCGGGGACGTCCGTCCGCCAGCACACGACGACGGAGGACGGCGTCGCGGTCTGAAGGTAGGGCCCGCGCGTGACGGCGAGAGCGAGCGCGCCATGAGCCGCGAGCGAAAGACCCGTGAGGAGCGCGCGCCCGAGGCCGCGCACTACTCGAACCAGCCGTTGACGTCCACGACGAAGTCCAGGGGACCCGTCGCGCTGCTCGCGATCTTGAAGGCGCCCATCCCGTCCGTCGAGAGGCCGACGACGGCGTTGTTCGCGCGCGTCTGTCCCGCGCGAAACGCGAGCGTCAGCGCGTTCGGAGCCGCCGCGAGGTCGCCCGGATAAAGGATCAGCGTCCCCCCCGCGCTCGTGTTCGTGACCGTCACGTTCGCCGAAACGGACCGGGCGGTCGTGGGGACGCCGCAGACGCCGGTCGCGACCAGTGTCCGGGTCGCCCCGGCGCCGAGAGACGGCCCGCCAAACGGGCCGGGGGCCCGCCGCGTGTCGATTGCCCGGCACGGAGTCAAGGTGTGAAAGGTCGAAGCGCCGGGGCCCGTGACGGTCGCGCTTGCCGCGACGCCCGTGCTCGCGTTCCAGTACGAGCCGCTCGCGCTCGTTTCGAGACGCACGGCGCGGACGAGATACGTGTACGAGCCCCCGGAAACTCCCGAGTCGACGAAGGACGTTCCCGCGACGATGGAGGGCGTGACGCGCGTGAATGGTCCGGCCCCGCTGGCGCCCCGATAGATGTGGTAGCCGGCGACGGTGTCCGTCGAAGCCGTCCACGAGATCGAGGCGCTGCCCGCCCCGCCCGCGGCGGCCGCGTTCGAGGCGGGGGCGACGACGTGCATCCGGAGCGTGGGATCTCCCATGAGAGCGACGTGCACCGAGGGGCCGTAACCGTAGAAGTACGTCCCCGAGTTGTTCTGCGTGAGGCGCGCCGCATACCCGATCGTCTCGCCCATTGCCATGTGGTGGACGTACCACGCGGGGCGGCCAGACCAGGCGCACGTGAGTCCATAGGTCGTCGTCGCAAGCGGCGCACGCAGGAAGTCGTCCGGGACGTCCCAGTCGCCGAAGTAGCTCCCGAAGAGGAACGTGAAGGCGGTCTTCGTGTCGGTCGCGGCGAAGTTCGACGTCGAGCCGACGCCGCCCGCGCCCTGATAGTTCCCGCCGCCGCAGCCGTACGCCCAGAGATAGCCGCTTGTCGCGAGCGTCCCGAACCAGTCGAGCGCGAAAACGTTCGCGGGACCGAAGAAGGCCGAGAACGCGCGCCACCCCGTGGACGCGAACGCCTCGCCACCGAAGGCGCCGAAGTTGTCGTCGATGAGCCCTCGCGCGGGCAGCGTCCACGCCTTGATCCGGAAGCCGTGGTCCTTGTTCAGGTACTGCCGGAGGAGATCGCTCTCCGTCTTCGGGGCGAAGGCGGGCATGTTCGCGAGATCGACGCGCCCCACACCGAGCTCGATCGTTCCGCCGGGCGCGTAGCTCTGGTCGAACTTGCCATCCCCCGCCACATTGTTCTGCCGGCCAGTCCCGCCGAGATTCGAGGCGTCCGTCCAGACGCCGTCCATGTCTCCGTAGTAGAGATCCGCGGGCCATGCTCCGACGTGGTCACCGTGCCCGTCGGGCGCCAGGCTGCCCGAGTACGGGACTGGCACGTGGCCGAAGAAGAAGACAGTCGTCACCCGCGTCGGATCGGCGTCGTAGTCGGCCTTGACGAGCGCCTTGACGGACGGAACGGTGTCGGTCCGCAGGACGTCGTGGCGCAGCACGGTCCAGCCGTCGCCCGCGAGATCCGCCTGGAGGCGGCTCAGCTCCGACGCGAGATTCGTGGCGTACGTCGCATCGACGACGAGAATCACCTTTCCACGGTCCTCCACGAGAGGAATCTCGATTCCCGTCGCGATATACCCGGTGCCCGAGACGCCGGCCGCGCGGGCCACCTGGTATTCGTATTTCGTTCCGATCGTCACACCGTTGTCCACGTAACCCAGCGCCGAGCCCGCGAGGGTCGCCACTGCCAGACCCCAGGTGGCGGCCCCCCATGCCTTCCGGTAGACGGCGTGCTGCGTGGCGCCGGCGAACGCCGGCCAGCTCAACGTGATCTTCGGAGGCGCGCTCTGGGCGACAGCCGTCACCTGCACCGCGTAATCCGACGTCGCCTGAGCCGCGGCCCGGCCGCCGGACAGCGCGAGGGCCGCCGCCCCGGCAAGAAGGCCCGCGAAGACACGCTTCCCCACCCAGAATTTCATCATCCGCTCCGTAGTGAAATGGTCTCACGCGTAACATATCTGCGACAGCCTCTCGGCAGGAGAGCCCATGGACACGCGAATCGAGAAGGACACGATGGGCGAGATCCCGGTCCCGGCCGATCGCTACTGGGGCGCGCAGACGCAGCGTTCGCTCCAGAACTTCGAGATCGGCGACATCCG
>JBDTML010000205.1:0-3204 GCA_039934255.1 Acidobacteriota bacterium
ACCTCGCCGCGCGAGGCCTCACGATCATTCTCCACTCCGTGACCGCGCTCCTCAAGACGGGAGCGGAGGCCTACTTCCGCGCGGCGCGGGGCTGAGAGGCGAGTCCGTACTTCTTCCGCGCCGCAGCGACGGATTTGACGAGAATCTTCTCCAGCACCTTCTGTTCCAGGTCGGCGGGCCTCGTTTGGTTCTCCGCCATGCGTCCCTCCGCCGCGTGACTATTTCACGCTCACGCGACGCCAGGTCCACTCTTTAGCCGCCGGTTTGCCGCCGCGCGTCCCCTCGATCCGCGCGTGAAGCGTCTCGCCTTCGCGGAAATAGAGGACACGGCGGGGAAAGTCGTGCGTCTCGTTCTCGAAGACGGCGCGCTTCGCGCCGCTCTCGACGAGCTTGAAAGGCGTCGGGGGCTTTCCCTCGGGGCTCGCGATGTACACGAGCGATCCGTCCCGCTCCTCGATGCGAAGAAACTCGAAACCGACCGTCTTTCCACCCTTCACGTCGCGATGCACGGCGAGCATGCTGCCGGCCTTCGGGGGGAGCCAGGTCTCCTCGTTGAACATTCCTGCGTCGTCGCCGCCCCATGCGCCGGACAGCCACGCAAGCGACGCGATGTCCGCCTTCGGACCCTCTCCGAGCGAGGTGGCGGCCGGGACGAGAAGTGCCAGGAAGCCGAGAGCGGACAGGACGCCTTGCGCTGCCTTCATCAGGTGTCTCCTTCGGCTCCAATCTGCGCCCTCTTGGGCGGGGAGTCTTGGACAAAACCGACATCGAATAGAGCCGCGAGTCGTTCCTCCGACACGAAGTGACGCGAAAAGTCGCCTGGCCTGCGGAGCAGGTTCGACGGCGAGACGGCCGCGAAATTGCGCACGTCCCTCACGAGATGCGCTTGGTCGAAGTAGCCGCACTCGGCGGCAGCCGAGGCCCAGCCATCGGCTCCCGGTGCGATCCGTACGAGGTTCTGGAACCTCACGATGCGGGAGAAGACCTTCGGAGAGAGCCCGATGGCCGCGAGAAAACGGCGCTCGAGCTGACGGGAGCCGAGTCCGACGCGCGGCGGGAGTGCGTCGATGCGCCCCCTCCCGCGCTTCGCGAGGATTGCACGCACCGCTTCCTCGACGGCGATGTCGCGTCGGGTCTCGACGAACCCTTCGAGGAGGAACGCCTCGACGATTGCGATCCGCGCGGCGTCGGACCGCGCCTCGCGCAGGGCCTCCTCGAGCTCACGCGCCGCTCGTCCCCAGAGTGTGTCGATCGGCACGACGCGATTCGCGAGTCCGTCCATCGGGATCCCGAGGAAGACGCGAGCGCCGCCGGCCCGGAAGCGGATGCCCATCGTGCTCGCCCGCCGCGATGGCTGTATCACGAGAGGCCGCGTCATCTGGCCGACGAAGAACGCGCCTGGCTGCACCTCGGATGCGCCCGCGTCGTCGAAGCGTCGGAAGGGCTCGCCGAGGTGGACGATCAGCTCCATGCATCCGTCCGGCAGCACCGGCTCCGGTGAAGCGCCGGATGCGTCCTCCGCGCTCAGGAACCAGAAGCACTCGAGATAGCGGCGCAGCGGCGGCGCGGGCCGGACCTCGCGGTAATCCATCGTTCCCGATCTTGCCAGAGGCCGACGCTCTCAGCTCTTCGCGATGAAGCCCCACGGCGACGCCTGACGCGCGTGGGGGTCGAAGACGCCGCGCGGCAGCTCGTGCTCCGGCAGCGCGAGCGCGCGGCCGGGCCGCACGACGGCCATCAGAGCCTCGCGGTGCGTCTTCACGAGGCGGCGCACGGGCGCGCCGGCGGCGGCTTCGAGAAGGATCGGCGCCGACTCGGGCCCCATCTTCGCGAGGTACGCCTCCCAGATCGCCTCGACGATGGGCATGCCCCGGAACGACACGTTCGGCATCTTCCGGAACGCGCGGTCGAGGCGGTTCATCTTCTCCTCGAGCGCGGCCGGGTCGTCGAGGGGCTCGTTCTCGAACGGCGTGTGCGGCTTCGGGATGAACGCGTTCACCGTCGGCACGAGCGTGCCGACGCGGCCGCGCTTGCGGCCCTCTTCGAGGAACACGAGACGCAGCGCCTCGACGAGGCCGACGACGTCGTCCACGTCGGCGTCCGTCTCGCCGGGGAGGCCGACCTGCAGGTAGAGCTTGAGCTGCGTGATGCCCGAGCGCGCGATGAGCCTCACCTTGTCCAGCAGCATCTCGTCGGAGACTTTCTTGTTGATCGCGCGGCGGAGACGCTCGTTGCCGGCCTCGGGCGCGATCGCGAGCGCGCGCTCGCCTTGCTTCGTGAGGATCGCGAGAATCTCCTCCGAGATCGCGTCGATCTTCACGGACGAGAGCGCGACGTGGTAGTCGAGGGCCTGGAGCCCGCGCAGGATCGGGAGGATCTCGGGATGGTCGGCGACGGCCGTCGCGATGAGGCCCGCGCGCGACGTGAGGGGCCGGTTGCGCTTCGCGATCTCGAGGACGGCGTCGGCCGTCACCCGTACTTGAGGCGCCATCGCGTAAGCCGCCCAGCAGAAGCGGCACATCTCGGAGCAGCCGCGCGCGATCTCGATGAGGAGCTTGTCCGAGAGCTCCGTGTGCGGCGTCAGGAGCGTCGTGTGGGGCGGCTCGCGGAATGCGCCCTCGCCGGCCTTGAACTGCTGGACGACGATCTTTCCGTCCTCGGCGCCCTCCGCGCGCGCCCCGTGGACCACGGGGACGTAGAGGCCCGGAAGCGCCGCGAGCGCGGCGAGCGTGGCGTCGCGTGTGAGGTCGCGCCGGAGCACGTCCGCGAGACCGGGAACGATCTTCTCGGCGTCGCCCATCGCGAACACGTCGACCCATGCGGCGAGGGGCGCGGGGTTGATGCGCGCGCAGTCGCCGCCCACGAGGACGATCGGGTCGCCCTCCCGCCGCTCGGCGCGCGCGAGCGGGATGCGCGCGGCGGGGAGGATGCGGAGGAAGTTGACGTAGTCCATCTCCCACGAGATCGAGAACGCGACGAGCGGGAAATCGCCGAGGGGTGTGTCCGTTTCCAGCGTGCGCGGCCCGCGCCGGTCGTCGTCCTCGTCCGCGAAGAACCGGTCGCAGGCGATGTCCTCCTCGCGGTTCAGGAGGCGATACACCCACTTGAAGCCGAGGTTCGACATCCCGATCTCGTAGGAGTTCGGAAAGCCGAGCGCGACGCGCGTCCGCCCGTGGCGCGACAGGGCTTCCGTGGCCCGCTCGG
>JBDTML010000206.1:0-3042 GCA_039934255.1 Acidobacteriota bacterium
CGACGCGTTTGACGATCGAGAGCCCGAGGCCCGTGCCGCCCTCGCGGCGCGTGAAGAACGGCTCGAAGGCGCGCGCGAGAGCCTCGCCTTCGAAGCCGGGGCCGTCGTCGTCGACGAAGAAGGACCACCAGTCGTGGCCCCCGGCGCGCATGCGCCGGGCCGTGATAGAGATCGCGCCCCCGGGGGCGTGCTGGAGAGCGTTTTCGAGCAGGTTGCGGAAGACCTGGTGCATGCGGCGTGCGTTCAGCGGAAGGACCAGCTCCGGATCCTCGAGGTCCAACCGGACCGCCTGCGCGGCCGTCCCACAGGATCGCCAGGCTCCGTCGAGGAGCGCGCCCACGTTGCAGGGCTCGGGATTGAGGGTCCTCGGCTCGCCGTAGTCGCGGAGGTCGTTCATGAGGTTCGAGATCCGCTCGGCGCTCTCGCGGAGCGCGGTGACGAACGAGGCGTAACGCGGATCGTCGCCGAACGCCGCCTCGAGCGCGTCGAGGTTGATCGAGATTCCATAGACCGGGTTCCGGATCTCGTGGACGACGCCGCCGACGAGGGCACGGAGCGACTCCTCGGCCCGGCGCCGCTCCGTGATGTCGGTACACATCCCGGCGAGCCGCGTCGCGCGGTTTGCGGGGTTCCAGGAGACGATCTTTCCAGCGTCGAAGATCCAGACCCACTCACCCGCCGGTGTGCGGACTCGGTACTCGGCCTGGTAGCGGGGAAGCCGACCCTCGAGGTGGGCGTTCAGCGCGGCTTCGGCCTGTCGCCGATCTTCGGGGTGAATCCGGTCGAGACCAGCGGCGAGAGTCGGATCAACGGAACCGGGCTCGAGGCCGAGCATCTCGAACCAGCGCGGGCTCCGGTAGAGACGGCCCGTCACGAGGTCCCAGTCCCAAAGAGCCTGCTGCGTGCCCTCGAGTGCGTGGCCGAGGCGCTCCTCGCTCGAACGTAGATCCGCGAGGGCCTGCTTCAGGGCGGTGATGTCGCGCGAGATCCCGGCGATGCGATGGATGCGGGCCCACTTGTTCCGCACGGGGGTCAGGACCGTCTGAAAGGCGCGCGTGCGCCCGCCGACGAGGTGCTCCTCCTCGAACTGCAGCGGCCTCCCCTCGGAAATCACGCGATCGAGGTGCGGGACGAGCTGCGTCACGCTCGTGCCCTCGAGGCAGCTCGAGACGGTGCGGCCGGCGAAATCGGGATTCAGGAAGCCGATCCCGGCGTTCAGCGGCGGGTTCACGGTCTGGAAGGTCAGGACGCCGTCCTCGGCGACGCCGACGACGTAGATCCAGTCGAAGAGGTTCGGGAAAAGGCCCTCCACGCCTTGGTCCGGCTCGTCCGCAACCCGCCGGGAGGGCGTGTTTGGACGGGCGGGGTCCTGAGACGGGATGCGGGCGCGGGCCCGGTCGAGCGCCTCGCGGAAATGCCCGGCATCGCTGAAGACTTCGAGGACTCCGGCGCGAAGCATCCCGGTGACGAGGTCCGGGCGGCCCTTCGGAACTCGCGCCACGATCCGCGCACCGGGCTGCCTCGCCTGAAGCGCCCTGATGCGCTCGAGTGCTCCCTCGGCGGAACCGTCCACCCATACCAGGAAGACGTCCCGCGCCCCGGGGCGGAATCCGTCCCACTCGCGCTCCTTGAAGGCGCCGATGTCGACGAGGCTCGGGAGCGGCTCCCCGTCATTCCCCGCAGCGCGGACGAGGCTTCCGGCAACGAGGGACGAAACGCCCGTCGCGAAGATCTGCCAAGCGGACGCTCCTGTCGCTACGGCCATGGCGGGTAAGACTCCTCCGCTATCGAGTCTGGCCCCCCGGCCGGGCCTCGGAAACGGTGCGGTTGAATCAGGCCGTGCGGGCCCGATTCCCTTTACGCGCCCCCGCTTCTCTTTAGCGCAGCCCCAGCTTCGCGCGCGCGGAAGCAAGCCGGTTGTCGATCGCCTCCTGTCGCGCCACGCCCTGGAAGCCTCCCGCGCCGAGAGCCGCCTTCGCGGCCTCCGCGAGGCTCGTCCGCATTAGCGCGAGGGCGTCCCGCGCCGTTTCCATGCCCTCGCGCTCGGCGTCCGTCGCGCCGCCCGCGCACGTCGACTCGGCGCGGGCGATCGCGGAGGACGCGACGTTCTCGGCATCGCTCCACCTCGATCCGTCGACGGGCATCGAGATCAGGAGGTGGGTGGCGTCGGAAAGCGAGCGGCTCGCGCTCTCGGCCGCCATGAGACAGCCGGGGCCGCGAGACGTGGCGCTGGCGACGCTGGCCCCGCCGGCGGACGGTTCACCGGGGGCGGCCGGCGGCGCCTTCCGCAGGTACCACACGGCGAGAATGATGGCCACGACGAAGATCAGGAAATTACGCAAGCGGCCCCCTGTGCTCGTTCAGCCTAGCACGCAGGCTGCGACATTCGAGCGATGGCAAACGCCGCGAGCGCCGACGTGGGCGAAGCTCGCGACGGAACGAAGCGCGTGCCTGACGCTTTACACTCTGCCGCATGACCTACCTCGGGGACGCGGGCTTCGCGAGGCGTTTCCTCCTGTCGCTGGAAGGATTGTTGAGGCGGAAGCGTCCGTTCGCGGGGCCTCCGCGTCCGGTCTGGGTGATCGGGCATCGCGGCGCGGCCCGGCATGCTCCGGAGAACACGCTCGCGTCATTTCGGAAGGCGCTCGACCTCGGGGCGGACGGCATCGAAACGGACGTCTGCGTCACGCGCGACGGCTGCTTCGTCCTCTGGCACGACGCGACGCCGGCCGGCAGCGTCGCGCTGGTGCGGCAGCTGGGGGCCGAGGGGGACTTCCTCTACCTCCCAACGATGCCGCTCGTGGGGTCGGGTGAGCGCCGGGCCGTCCGCGAATGCGGGAAGGACCTCTTTCTGGAGTGCTACGGCTACGTGCGCGCGTCCGAGGGGCTCGCGAACCCGCTCCGCGGTTCTCGCCCTCCCGAGGTGGCTCCCGCGCTGCTGGAGGACCTTCTGGACTGGGCGCCGGGCGAGGTTCGCCTCAAGCACGTCGTCCTGGACACGAAGCTGGACGCCGACAGCGCGCCGGAAGCCGTGCGGCTGCT
>JBDTML010000207.1:0-3530 GCA_039934255.1 Acidobacteriota bacterium
TCGACAGGGCGCGCCACGTCTTCAGCCCGCTCCTCGTCCGCTTCATGTCGGGCGTCGACCACACGACGCGCCCCGTGAAGGTCTCCGACTCAGGTCGGATCCGCAACGAGTTGCAGACGATGTTCTCCCACGCCCTCGAGCACGACGGGGAGGGCGTCCGGCTCCACTTCGATCGCATCGACGAGGACGTCGTGCCGCGCGAGAAGCAGGAGACCATCCGGAAGGTGCTGGAGTGGTACCGGTCAAACCACCCGGTCTGGTTCGAGTGGCTCGAGATCGCATAGAAGAGCTACGAGTGTGGGATGCGCTTCCTGACGGACCCTCTCGAGGGAGACGTCTACTTCCGGATCCACCGCGACGGACAGAACCTGAGCCGGGCTCGGACGCAGTTCGCGCTCGTGAGTTCGCTCGAAGAGCGCTCGGAGGAGCTGTCGCGTAGAGAGCGTCGCGGCGGATGGAGCTGCCTGACTTGCGGCTCCGCTGCGGCGTTCCGTTCCTCTAGCGCCGCGCGACGACGGCGCCCACGAAGAACTTCGGATAGCGCGCCGCGACGGCGTCCACATCCGGGACCAGCGTGACGTCGCGGAAGCCGGCCGCCGCGAAGCTGGCGCGCGCCGCGGCGGGCGACAGAAAGCCGTGGTTGGGGCGGAGCACCGGGTCCAGCGTCACGTTCGTGAAGCTGGTGAGGAAATTGAAAACGAAGTCGACATACGAGGGGGGCGGATTCGCTCCGGGCCTCACGCACTCCGACACGACGACCACGCCGTCCGGCTTCAGCGCGGCCCGTGCCTCCCGTAGCACGAAGCCGAGGTCCGGCGCGACGTGGAAGCAGTTCACGGAGTAGACCGCGTCGAAAGAGGCGGGCGCGACGCCTTGCGCGTCCCAGGGCTTCGTCATGTCGACCTTGGCGGCCTCCACGACCGTTCCCGGCGCCGCCGCAGCCCGCGCGGCGCGCTCGCCCCGGCGCGCGAACGTGGGAACGAGCTCCGTGAAACGCCAGCGCGACACCGAGGGCCCCAGCTTCCGAAGAGCCGCTTCCGCCGCGCTGCCACATCCGCCGCCGATCTCGAGCACCTCGCCCCCGGCGGGAAGGACTCGCGCCAGCGTCTCGGCGCCGAGCGTGTTGTTGATCGCGTACAGGATGTTCGCGTTCGAAAAATACCGGATCCAGAGAGGCAGACGCGCGGGCGAAAACAGAATCTCCTCGCCCGATTTTCGTCCGCGGAAGAAGTCGGGCGCCTCCGCGGCGAGAAGCGTCACGATCTCGGCTCCCACCGCCGCGTCGGGCTCCGTTTCGGCGAGCTCGGCGGCGAGAGATTCCACGGAGGAGGAATTTCTTAGAAGGTGAAGAGGGGACCCGCCAGTGTGAAGTGCCGGCCCCATTCCCGCTGCGCCCGTACCATCCACCCTTCTAAGAAATCCCCCGTGAGTGAGCTTCGCCAAAATGTAGTGGAACGCGGGGCGGGCATGCACGGGAATCTCCTCTTCAGCAGAAAATTCCTTTCCGATCTCCTCGAAGATGCGCAGGCACGCCGCATCCACGAGCTCGTCATAGATCTCCGTCGCGACGAGGAACCGCTGCGAGAAGAGCGCGCGGACGCCCTCGTCGGAAATGGCCCCGATGACCTCCGGATGATCGCGGGCGACGGTGCGCATCGGCTGTGAATGATACGGGGACTCCCATTTCATAGAATCCCGCCGCATGCTCGTCAGGTTGGTCCGCCACGGCGAGAGCGAAGGCAACTTCGCCGGTTCCTTGCAGGGCTCTCGTCTCGACACGCCGCTCTCCGAGATCGGGCGCCGGCAGGCCCAGGCGCTCGCCGCCTGCCTTGCCCGCGAGAACATCGATGCGATCTGGGCGAGCCCGATGCTCCGGGCGCGGGAGACCGCAGACGCGGTCGCAGCGGTGGCGGGCCTCGGCGTTTTCCTGGATCCGGACCTCGTCGAGTTCGACTGGGGCGTCTGGTCGGGCCGGCCCTACGACGGCGAAATCGAGAAAGAGGTCTCTGGTGTGAGGGCGCGGTGGCGGGCGGGCGAAACGGAGCTTGCGCCATCGGGGGGCGAGTCTCCGGCACGCGCCGCGCTCCGCGCCGACCGCTTTCTCGAGCGGCTCCTTGCGTCAGGCGCGCGTGCTCCTCTTGCCGTCGCCCACGGGCGGTTCAACCGGATCCTCATCACGCGGCTGCTCGGGCGTCCGCTCTCCCGGATGGACGAAGTCCGCCAGCGGAACGGCTCCCTTTCCGTCTTCGACTGGGACGGCTCGCGGCCGGCGGCGCCCCTTCTCCTCGACGACATCTCGCACCAGCCGCCGGAGATCCGGAACGTGTCGGTTCTCTCCGACAGCGCGAAGTGACCCTAGGTCTTCTCCGGTGAAGGGGCCTGCGGGCTCTCCACCGCGACGCCCGCGCTCTTGATCGCCCGGGTGGCGACCCGGGCGACGAAGATCGTGACGACGAGCGCGACGACGGCTCCCGCGATCTGGACGATCTTTTTCGTCGTGTCCGCCTCGCCCGCCGCGGCCCCCGCCGCCGCCGAGCCTAGATAGACGTAGGCGAACGTCCCCGGAATCATCCCGAAGAACGAGGCCACGACGTACGGCAGCGTCCTCACGCCCGTGAGGCCGAACGCGTAGTTGATGTACGTGAACGGAAAGACCGGCGCGAGCCGGACGAGGAAGACGATCTTCGCGCCTTCCTTGCCGATCGCGCGGTCCAGCGCCTGGAACTTCGCGTTGCCCGCGGTCATTCTCTCGATGCGCTTCCTCAGGACCGACTTCGCGAGGAGGAACGAGAGTGTGGCGCCGAGCGTCGCGCCCGCGAGGACGACGACCGTCCCCGTCCCCAGGCCGTAGAGCGCGCCCGCCCCGAGCGTGAGGATCGAGGCCGGCACGAAGAGGACGCAGCAGACCGCGTAGACGATCGCATAGAGAACCCATCCGAGCGGCCCGAGCCCGACGACCCACGACTGAAAGCTGTGGAGAAGCTCCGTCATGCGTCACCTCCTGAGGAGAGCCGCGAGCTGCGTGAGGATCTTTTTGCGACCCGGCGTGAGCGCCGTCTTCAGATATTCCCGCGCCACGGCGCCGTGGATCTCGGAGAGGGACGGATAGGCGTGGATGACCGAGCCGAGGGCCGAGAGGGGGAGCCCGTTCTTTTTCGCGAGAACGATCTCGCCGAGGAGATCGCCCGCGTGAGGATGCACGATCGTGGCGCCGAGGATCTTTCCCTTCGGGTCGACGAGCACCTTCGAGAAGTTGCCCTCCGAGGTTCCGTCGCAGATCGCCCGGTCGTTGTGCGCGAATGTGGCGCGGAAGACGCGGTGGGTAATTCCCCGCGTCTGCGCGTCCTCCTCCGAAAGGCCGACGCGCGCGATCTCGGGGTCGGTGTACGTGATCCACGGCGTGTTCGCGACGTCGCACTTCGCGAGCGCGACGGGGGAGAGCGTGTTCCGGAGGACGATGCCGGCCTGATACCCGGCCCAGTGCGTGAAGAGGTACGGGCCCGCGACGTCGCCGATCGCCCAGACGGACG
>JBDTML010000208.1:0-7024 GCA_039934255.1 Acidobacteriota bacterium
CCGCAGCTCGTGCCCGTCGCGTTCGAGAAGCTCCGGCCCGGCGACCTCCTCTTCTTCGGGACCGAGGACAAGATCGACCACGAGGCGATGTGGATAGGCGACGGCACGGTCCTTCAGTCCACGCGCCACAACGTCCCGGGCGTGCAGGTTACGCCGTACGACAGCCCGTTCCTCAAGCCGGTTTTCCGGTATGCGAGGAGATTGAAGAGGAATTTCTTAGATGGTGAAGAGGGGCCGCGGCTCAACGCGACGAAGGCGCATGCCCTGCAGCGCACGCTCGACGGGATTGCCGACGGCAGCGGAGCGCGCTTCGGCATCTGGTTCAAGGATCTCGCCAGCGGTCGTTCCCTTTCAAAGAATTCTTCTCTTCCGATGCACGCTGCCTCGACGATGAAGACGCCCGTGCTCCTCGAGGTCCTGCGGCGCGTCGATGCGGGCACGCTTTCGCTCTCGGACACGCTGCCCGTGAAGAACGAGTTCAAGAGTCTCGTCGACGGATCGCCGTTCTCGATCGGTCTCGAGGACAACGACGGCCCCACGGTACAGAAGCTCGGCGGGATGGCGACTCTCGAGTTCCTCGTCACGGAGATGATCGTTCGTTCGTCGAACCTCGCGACGAACATCGTCCTGGTCCACGTCGGACCCGAGAACGTGCAGAAATTCACCGACGAGCTGGGCGCCCCGACGGTCCACGTGCGCCGTTGCGTCGAGGATTCCAAGGCGTTCGAAAAGGGCCTGAACAACGAGACGGACGCCGCGGGGATGGGCGCGATCATGGAGGCCGTCGTGCGCACGCCGAGGCTCTCGGCCGCCGCGAAGGCGAAAGCGTGGCAGATTCTGATCGGCCAGACGTTCAACGAGGAGATCCCGGCCGGGCTGCACCCCCAATCGGGGGCGGTCGTCGGCCACAAGACGGGAAGCATGTCCACCTCACAGCACGATGCGGCCGTCGTTCGGCTGCCCGACGGCCGCGACTACGTGCTCGTGATCATGGCGAACGATTTCGGCGCGAACGAGAAGGGCCGCGAGCGCGTGAATGCGGCGGCGCGGAAAATGTCGCGAGCGGTGTGGGAGGCGATGGTCGCCCCTTGACCACTCCCGCTCGGGCTTCGCGCGTCTGGGTCGCCCTCGCGATCGTGTACGTCGTCTGGGGCTCGACCTACCTCGCGATCCGCTGGGGCGTCGAGACGATCCCGCCGTTCACGATGGCTTCGATCCGGTATCTCGTCGCGGGAGGTCTCCTCCTCGCCTGGGTGAAGAGCCGGGGCGCCCCCCGCCTCGCCTTGCGCGATCTCCCCCCCGCGTTCCTCACGGGCGGCCTGATGCTCCTGTGCGGCAACGGCGGCGTCGTCTGGGCCGAGCAGAGGGTTCCGTCCGGCGTCGCGGCCCTTCTCATCGGCGTCGAGCCCCTCTTCATCGTCCTCCTCGCGGCCACCCTCCCGCAGGAGCGAAAACGCCCGTCAGGGCGCGCGCTCCTCGGGATCGCGTTCGGCGTCACAGGTGTCCTTCTCCTCGTCGGCCCCGCCGGCGGCCTCTCGGGCGCCCGCGTGGACGGTGCAGGAGCGGCGGCGATCCTCTTCGCGTCTTTCGCGTGGGCGTTGGGCTCTCTCCTCTCGCGCCATCTCGTCCTGCCGGCTTCGCCACTGCAGGCGACGGCGCTCCAGATGTTGGCCGGGGGCGTCCTCCTCGGCTGCGCCTCCGGCGTTGCGGGAGAGTGGTCCCGCTTCTCACCGTCGCTCGTCTCGGCTAAATCCGCCGCGGCGGTCGCTTATCTCGTCGTCTTCGGCTCGCTCGTCGCGTTCACGGCCTACGTCTGGCTCCTGCGCGCCGCCTCCCCCGCCCTCGCCTCGACGTACGCGTTCGTGAACCCGGTCGTGGCCGTGTCCCTGGGGTGGCTCCTCGCGAACGAGGAGGTCGGAGCGCGCACTCTCGTCGCGGCCGCCGTCATCGTCGGCGCTGTCGTCCTGATCACGCTCGGGGAATCTTCCCGGCGATCCGCCTGAGATAGAATCTCGGTACCGTTAGAAAGAAGAGGAGGAATCGATGAAACGAGCTGGAATCGTCATTCTATTCGCATGCGCCGCCCTCGCGGCCGGGCCGCTGGCCGCTGCCGACGCGGCGCCCAAGCACGGGCTCATGACCGTGGACAGCGCATGGGTCAAGGCCATGCTCGCCAACGACGCCGCCGCCTGCGCCGCGCTGTACGCGGACGATGCGGTCCTCGTGCTCCCGGGCATGGGCGCGCTCAAGGGCAAGAAGGCGATCGCCGACGCCTACGCCGGCTGGCTCAAGGACGTCAAGGTGACGGACGCCGCCGTCATGGACACGCAGTACCGGTCGTCCGGCCACGTTTCGGCAGGATGGGGCGCCTTCAAGATCACGACCGTGCCGAAGGCCGGCGGCGCGTCGACGACGGAGGTCGGGACATGGTGCGCCGTCGCCACCCATCAGAAGGACGGCTCCTGGAAATACGTCGCCGACCACGCGTCGGACGACCCGGCTCCTCCCGCGACGAAGTAGCCGCTATTCGATCGCCTCGCCGCTTCGCGCCTTCGCGATGTGGCCGAGGGCGCCGTCCGGCCATTCCAGCCGTCCGCGCGCCTGGGAGGAGAGCTTTCCGTCCGCGGTGAAGAACATCGTCTCGAGGGGGCGTTTCGAGTTGATCTTGCTCGTGACGTCCCCGTCGGGATCGAGCACGATCGTCGCCGGCAGCGGCGACACGAGTCCCTTCTCTTTCAACCACGCGTCGAGAGTCTGAAAGTCGGGGTCGTGGGCGATGAGGACGAATTCCATTCCGGCATCCGCCTTCATCTCGTCCTGCGTCCGGAAGATCCCGGCCAGCTCCGGCGCCGCCCCCTCGGCCGAAGTCGAGAAGAAGTGAACGACGAGGGTTTTCCCCGGGCGCCCGACGAGATTCCGTTTCTTCCCGTCGCGCGTCAGGACGTTGAGGTGGCCTCCGCCGTCGAGGTTCAGCATCCCGTGGTCGTGATCCGCATGTGTCGCGGGAACCAGCGAGAGCCAGTAAGCCCACGCGAAGGCCGCAGCGAAAAGGGCAATCGCGCCCAGAAGAAAGGTCCGGCGACGGGTCGGCGTCATGGAATGCTCCCCTGGTTCCCGGGGGTACGGACGGCGCTGTCCGTGTCCACGCGGAACCTTCTCAGATTTGCGAATTCGAAACGGAAGGACGTATCGAGACGGAAGAAGAGGGCCGTCTTCCCGGTCAACCGGAGCTCGACCACGCACGGGAACCACAGGTCGCCCCCGAGCGGCTGGCCGACGTACACGATCTCGCCCTCCTTCACGTTGGCGGCGATTCCCCCGGCCACTTTCACGGGCTTCGTGAGGTGCGCGACGACGGAACGCACCTGTAAGTCCACCGCGTCGACGAGGATGCGGCCCGCCAGCGCGTTGAGCGCGCGATCCCCGAGATTCTTCGCGAGCGGTGCCGACGGATTGGGCGAGAACTCGAGCACGTACGCGGGACGGCCCTCGACGATCTCTTCCCCTATGACGCGAATCAAGAAGCGGTCGAAGAGCTCGGACAGCCGCCGCCGGCCCACGAGAGGATCGGCTTCGTCGCCGGAGACCTTCTCGGCCTGGCGGGACTCGGCGGCGGCCTTGTCGACGAGGCGCCTCTTCCGGCCCTTCTCGTCTTCTTCCGCGGCCTTGCGCTTCTCGTCCCCGGTGGCCGGGCGGCCCTCGACTTCGACGAGCTCACGCGATCCTTCCGTCTCGCCGTCGCCCGACAGGACGTAGAAGAGCCGGGACACGACCTCCTTCGCCCGGCCGTCCGCGGCCCAGGTGGTCTTCACTTCGCGCTGGTCGAACGTGGAGCCGGCAAACGCGGCCTCGACGCGCCGCTGGCTCTTCACGACGCGCCTCACGAGCTCCCGGGCGTCCACGCCGGGCGTGCTCGTGGGCACGGCGCCCGCGCCCGTCCCCGCGATTCCGGAGGCCACTGCGAGGAGAACGGCGGCGCAAGGTGCAAAACGCCTGCTCATGACGTCCGGACTATACGGCGGCGCATTTTCGGTACGATGCGAGCGCAAGGAGCGTGGAATGCGCGTCATCGTCACGGGCGGAACCGGGTTCATCGGTTCGAGGCTCAGCGAGAACCTCTTCGCGAAAGGGCACGAGGTCGTGCTCTTCACCCGCGACGCCTCCCGCTCGCGCGACCGGCTCCACCCGGGGATCAACGTCGTTTCGTGGGCGCCCGGCGCTGCGTGGGAATCCTGGGTCGACGGCGCCGGCGCGATCGTGAACCTCGCGGGCGAGACCATCGCCCAGCGCTGGACGGAGGCCGCCAAGCAGCGAATCCTCGCGAGCCGCATCGACGCCGCGGCGCGGCTCTGTGCCGCGATCGAAAAGGCGGCCGTGAGGCCTGCGGTCCTCGTGAACGCCGCTGCCGTGGGGTACTACGGACCCCACGGCGACGAGATCCTCGACGAGGAAAGCCCGCCCGGGACCGACTTCCTCGCGACGACGTGCGTGGCCTGGGAGGAGGCCGCTCGGAAGGCGGAGGCGCTGGGCGTGCGCGTCGTGCTCCTCCGGACCGGGGTCGTGCTCGGTGGAGACGGAGGCGCCCTCGCGAAGATGCTCCCGCCGTTCAAGGCGTTCGCCGGCGGACCCATCGGAAGCGGAGAGCAGTGGATGTCGTGGATCCACCGGGACGACCTCGTAGCCCTCTTCACCTTCGCGATCCAGAACCCGAAGGCAACGGGCCCGGTCAACGGGACCGCTCCGAATCCGGTCACGATGAAGGAATTCGCCAAGGCGCTGGGCCACGCCCTCCACCGGCCGAGCCTGTTCCCGGCGCCTGCGGCAGCCGTGCGGCTCCTCCTCGGCGAGATGGCCACGGTGGTGCTCGACGGGCAGCGAGTCGTCCCGAGGAAAGCCGCAGCGCTCGGCTTCACGTTCCGCTTCACCGACGTCGAAGCCGCGCTCCGGGACGTCACGGGAGACTGACCAGGATGGCACTCGTCGGCCGTAGCGTCCCGCGCACGGACGGACCGGCCAAAGTCACCGGCAGCGCCCGCTACGTCGACGACCTCACGCGGCCGGGCGTTCTCCTCGGCGCGACGCTCCGCAGCCCCGTGGCGCGCGGCCGGCTACGCGGCATCCGGCGGGATCCCTCTTTCGACTGGACCGGCGTGACGGTCGTCACCGCCGAGGACGTGCCCGTGAACGTCGTGGCGCTCATCGAGGAGGACCAGCCCGTCCTGGCGTCCGACGACATCCGCCACGCCTACGAGCCGCTCGCGCTCGTGGCGGCCGAGGACCCCGTGCGCCTCGCGCGCGCCCTTCGCGCCCTCACGCCCGAAATCGACCCGCTCCCGGCGATCCTCACCATCGCCGACGCGCTCGGGCGCAAGGCGCAGATTCACGGTCCCGACAACATCTTCGCCACGTACCGGATCTCGAAAGGCGACGCGGCGCAGGCCATCGCCGAGAGCGCCGTCCGTCTCACGGGAACGTATCGCACGCATCACCAGGAGCAGCTCTACATCGAGCCGCAGGGAATGCTCGCTTTTTGGGATACGAACGGCGCCCACCTCGTGGGCTCACTCCAGTGTCCGTTTTACGTCCACAAGGGCGTCATGCGCACGTTCAGCCTGGACGACACTCACGTGGACGTGACGCAAGCCGTCACGGGCGGCGGGTTCGGCGGCAAGGAGGAGTACCCCACTCTCCTCGCGCTTCACGCCCTCCTCCTCGCGAAGAAAAGCGGCCGGCCCGTGAAGATGATCTACGACCGGCAGGAGGACATCGAGGCGACGACGAAGCGCCATCCCTCGGAGGTGACGATCACGTCGGGCTGCGACCGCGAAGGCAACCTGTCGGCCGTCTCGATCCGGATCGTCATGGACGGCGGGGCGTACGTCACGCTCACTCCGGTCGTCCTCTCGCGCGGCGCGCTTCACGCGGCCGGCGCCTACCGCTGGGAGCACGTCGCGATCGAGGCCGTGGCGGTCGCCACGAACACGCCCCCGAACGGCGCCTTCCGGGGCTTCGGAGCCCCGCAGACGATCTGGGCGATCGAGAGGCACATGGACCGCATCGCGCGCGAGCTGTCGGCCGATCCGCTCGAGCTGCGCGAGAGGAACCTCCTTCGCGTCGGGGACACGACGCCGACGGGCCAGTTCCTGAAAGAGTCCGTCGGCGTCCAGCGCTGTGTCGAGGAGGCCCGAAAAGCGAGCGGCTGGGACCGGAAACGCGCGGCGCTTGGACCGGCCGCGGTGACGCGGCCCGTCTCGGCGATCCTCCGGCGCCCCGCGCCGGGGGGCTCCGCGTCCCGGAAGGCGCGCGGCATCGGCGCGAGCGTGTTCCTCCACGGCGCCGGCTTCACGGGCTCGGGCGAGCGCAAGCTGAAGGGCCGTGTCGCGATCGACATGTTCCGGGTTCTCGAGGAGAAGAAGCCGCGCTTCACGATCCGCACGGCCTCCACCGACATGGGACAGGGCACGGAAACCGTCTTCCGGCAGATCGCGGCCGAGGCTCTCTGGGTCTCGATGGACCGCGTGGACTTCGCGACGCCGTCCACCGCGACCGTCCCCGACTCGGGACCCACGGTGGCGTCCCGAACGGTGATGATCGTCGGCTCGATCCTCGAGTCCGCCGCGCGCGACCTCTTCGCGCGCATCGAGCAGAACCGGCAGGACCATGGCGGCTCGTTCGACGACGCCGCGCTCCGGCTCATCGCGCGCGACGGGACCATCGTGTCCGAGAAGACCTACGAAACTCCGGCCGACCTCGTCTGGGACGACGCGACGTACCGAGGCGACGCCTATCCCGTCTTCGGCTGGGGCTGCGACATCGCCGAGGTCGAAGTGGACCTCGACACCTTCGAGACGACGGTCATCGGCTTCTGGGTCGCGCAGGACGTCGGCAAGGCCATCAATCCCGTCATGTGCAAGGGCCAGATCGAGGGCGGAACGCTGCAGGCCATAGGATGGGCGCTGAACGAGAAGATGGTCATCCAGGACGGCAAGATCCTCAACGCTCGCATGACGAATTACGTCGTGCC
>JBDTML010000209.1:0-11046 GCA_039934255.1 Acidobacteriota bacterium
TGTTGCCCTTCGCGCGGCACTTGTCGACGATCTGCTTGCAGTCGTCCGGCGCGAGGAACTGGCCCTTCTTGACGTTGACGGCCTTCTTCGTCGCGGCGGCGGCCTCGATGAGGTCCGTCTGCCGGCAGAGGAACGCGGGGATCTGGAGCACGTCGGCAACCTCGGCCACGATCGCGCACTGCTCGGGCTCGTGGACGTCGGTCACGATCGGAAGGTCCGTCTTCTCCTTCACCTCGGACAGGATCGAGAGGCCCTTTTCGAGCCCCGGCCCGCGAAAGCTCGCCCCGGCGCTGCGGTTCGCCTTGTCGAAGGAGGACTTGAAGACGAGGCGGTCGGCGGCGCCGCAGTCCGCGAAGACCTGCTTGATCGCCTTCGCCATCTTGAGGGCGTGGGCGCGCGACTCGATGACGCAGGGCCCCGCGAAAAAGACCGGACGGCAGCGGTCTCCGACGGAAAGGTGGGGGGTGATGGAGGCGAAGACGCGCATGGGCAGGCCAGTCTAGCGTGGCCGCGGGAGCCGCCGCTCAGGGCTTGTGGGCGACGAGGTAGTGGTCCATCCGGTCGGCGCGCCGCTGGACGTCCGCCAGGCCTTCGGCGGCAAGCCATGCCTCGACGTCGGAAAGGGCGTATCGCTCGTGGACGCCCGGCGAGACGGTGTCGAAGTACTCGAGGATCTCGCCGGGCGGCGCCACGGCGCGGAGGGTCTCGACCTTCTCGGAAAAAGTAAGGGGCGCGACGCGCGCCCGCCATGCCTCGATGCCGGCGACCTCCTCCTCGTCGCCCGGACAGCCGGGCCGCGGCCGGCCGTAGAGCATCAGAAAGAGGATGCCTCCGCGGCGGAGGGATGCCGCCAGCCGCGCGAGCGAACCGCGGACGTCGCCGGTGTGGTGCAGCACCCCGAAGCTCCAGATAAGGTCGAAGGACGCTCCTACGGCCAGCGGGGCCAGGAGGTCCGCGGCGAGCGCCCCGCGGAAACCGGGCAGGCCCGCACAGGCCGCCCGCGTCGCCAGGAGGGCGGGGAGCGAGCGGTCGACCGCGAGGACACGCGCCCCGAGCCGGCAGAGCGCCCAGGTGTGACGTCCGCATCCGCATCCCGCGTCCAGCGCGTCGCGCCCCGCGAACCACTCCGGAGGTCGGCCGACCCACCCGGCCACGAGCGCGGGCAGCTCCTCGCGGAACTCCGGGCTCGCAAGAGACCATCGGTTCTGGGGGAGCCGCGACCATTGGTAGTCGAAGCTCGCGCGCGTCTGTAGGACGTCCAGATCGGTCATCGCGGCGTCCGCGGGGAGGTCAGCCGTGGCCGAGCTGCTTGTTCGGACCGGCGAAGCCGCCTCCGAGCTGCTGCGCGCCACCGAGCTGCTTGTCGCCGCCGAGCTGTTGCGCGCCACCGAGCTGCTGCGCGCCGCCGAGCTGGGCGCCTCCGAGCTGCTGGTGGCTCATGCCGCCCGCCACCTTTTCGAGGTCCTGGTCGAGGAGCTCACCGCCCGGGAGAGGTGGCAGCACGAAATGGCGCGTGCCGGCCGTGTCCTCGACGAAGCGCACGCTCAGTCCCTCCGTAAGCCGGATTCCGATTCCGGCGAGCGCCTCATGCGGCGCGGAGAGGAGGCGGGCGCGGAACGCGGGGTCGGACGCCGCCTTCGATTCGATGGACGCGAGCGATTCGGGGGAAATCACGTCACGAAGGCCCATGTTGTCCTCCTTGATTCCGGGTCGGGTCGACTCGCGATTGAGACTCTATCAGGTTCGGAAGCGGAACCGCCCCTCTCCCGCAAGGAGCCCGCCGGCCTCAGAATGGCCCTAGAGGGAACATGTCCATCCGCATTCTCGTGACCGGCGGGACCTTCGACAAGGAGTACGACGAGCGGACGGGCCGCCTCTACTTCAAGGACACGCACATCCAGGAAATGCTGCGCCTCGGCCGCTGCCGTGTGCCGGTGGCCGTCGAGACGCTGATGATGGTGGACAGCCTCGAGATGACCTTGCGCGACCGCGAGTTGATCGCGAATCGATGCCGGGACGCCTCCGAAGACTGGATCGTCGTCACCCACGGCACCGACACGATGGTGGAGACGGCAGCGGTCCTCGCCGCGGCCGCGACGGGAAAGGCGATCGTCCTCACGGGCGCGATGGTGCCGTGGGCGTTCGGCAGCTCCGACGGCCTCTTCAACCTCGGGAGCGCGTTGTCGTTCGTCCAGCTGCTTTCGCCCGGCGTGTACGTCGCCATGAACGGCCGCTGCTATTCGTGGGACAACGTCCGGAAGGACCGCGAGCTCGGGGTCTTCGAGAAGGTCCGCTGAAGGGGCAGAATGGAGCCATGAGCAAGCCTGTCACATCTCCCTTCGCGAGTCTCGGCCTCGACGCGAGGCTCGTGAGCGCTCTCGTGGCCCTCGGCTACGAGGAGCCCACTCCCATCCAGAGCGCGGCCATCCCGCCCCTCATCGAAGGCCGCGACGTCTTCGGACAGGCTGCTACGGGAACCGGGAAAACCGCCGCGTTCGCGCTTCCGATCCTCAACGCCATGCCGGCGCTTTCCGAAAGGGGAGTCGCCCCGTCGGCGCTCGTCCTCGTGCCCACGCGGGAGCTCGCCATGCAGCTCGCGGAGGCCGTGCACAAGTACGGCCGCGAGATGAACGTGAGGGTGCTTCCCGTGTACGGGGGCGCCTCGATGGAAACGCAGCTCCGCGCGCTCAAGCGCGGCGTCGACGTCGTCGTGGCGACTCCGGGGCGCGCTCTCGATCACGTCAACCGCAAGTCTCTCGCTCTCGGAAGCCTGCGCACGCTCGTCCTCGACGAGGCCGACGAGATGCTCGACATGGGCTTCGCGGAAGACCTGGACGCGATCCTCGCGGCGACGCCGAAGACGCGCCAGACGGCGCTCTTCTCGGCGACCCTTCCGCCCCGCATCGCCACGCTCGCGGCTCGCCACCTGCGCGACCCGATCCGGATCGCCATCGAGAAGGAAAAGACCGCTCCCGGGAAGATGCCGAAGGTCCGGCAGACGGCGTACGTCGTTGCCCGCGGCCACAAGCGCGCGGCGCTGGGCCGCATCCTCGACCTCGAGAGCCCGGCCGGGGCGCTCGTCTTCTGCCGCACGCGCCTCGAGGTGGACGACTTGACCGAGAGCCTCAAGGGGCGCGGAATGCGGGTCGAAGCGATGCACGGCGGGATGTCGCAGGAGCAGCGCGACCGCGTGATGAAGAAGTTCCGCGCCGGAACGCTCGAGCTCCTGATCGCGACGGACGTGGCGGCGCGAGGCCTCGACATCGGGCACCTTTCGCACGTCGTGAACTACGATGTGCCGTCCTCTCCGGAGGTGTACGTCCACCGCATCGGGCGGACCGGGCGCGCCGGACGCGAGGGCGTCGCCATCACGCTTGCCGAACCCCGCGAGCACTGGCAGCTCAAGAACATCGAGCGCCTGACGAAGCAGAAAATCGACATCGCGAGCGTCCCGACCGTCGCCGACCTCCGCGCGAAGCGCCTCGAGCTGACGCGGGCGTCGCTCCGCGAGTCGATTCTTGCGGGCGGCCTCGACGACTATCGTGTCGTCGTCGAGTCGCTGGCCGAGGAGTTCGATCCGATGGACGTCGCCGCCGCCGCCGTGAAGCTCGCGGATCCGTCCGCGGCGGGATCGGGCTCGGTGGGGGACGAGCACGAGATTCCGGCGGTCGCCGCGGCGCCCCCTCCCCGCGCGAAGGCGGGCCCGAGGTACCAGTCCGGCGGGCGAGAGCCGGGCAACACGGCGCGGATCTTCATCGGCGCCGGTCGCGCCGCAGGCGTCCGCCCCGGAGATCTCGTGGGTGCGATTTGCAACGAGGCCAAGGTAAGCCCCAAGGACGTTGGCTCGATTCAGATCGCGGATCGCTTTTCGCTCGTGGAGATCTCCGAGGCCCTCGCCGAGCCGGTGATGAAGGCGCTCCGGGGCACGATGATCCGCGGGCAGAAGGTCGTCGTGAAGCGCGACCGCGTCGGGGGGACCTGATCCCCGGGCCACGCTGGCCCGCGGGGCGTCCCCGGAGCCGCATGCCATTCACCTGGAGCAGTTAGCCCACATCTTCGACGCGCATATCTGATTCATCTGCGGCATACCGAAGGACCTCCCGCCAGGGGTACCTTGACCTTGGAGGCTTCCGCATGCCAACCGCCCTCAGGGAACGTCCCAAACCCTTTCTTCTTCCCGAATATTGCAAGGGCTGTGGGCGCTGCATCGACTCGTGCGCGAAGCACTGCATCGAGGCCGGCTCCGAGATCGACCCCCTGACGGGTCTCGTGCCGGTGACGCTCAACCTCGACGCGTGCAACGGGTGCGGACTCTGCATGGAAGCCTGCCCCGAGCCGTACGGCCTCCGGGCGAAGGAAGAGGGCGGCGACTTCGAGCTTCAGGATCCGGAAAAGCTTTTCGGCGGCCGTCCCGCGAACCGTCCCCGGCCCGCCGTGATCCCGGCGGAACAGATCCCGCTCCCACCCGTCTCGCCGCTCGTCCTGAAGGGAAACTACGCGTCGGCGATCGGGGCGCTTCTCGCCGGATGCCGGCACGTGTTCGGCTATCCGATCACGCCCTCCACTGAGGGCGCCGAGCTGATGGCGAGGCTGATGCCGAAGCTCGACGGCATTTTCCTGCAGGCCGTGAGCGAGGTCGCGACCGTGAACATGATGTACGGCTGCGGAGGCGCGGGCCTTCCGTGCATGACCTTCACGTCGTCGCCCGGCTTCAGTCTCATGCTCGAGGGTATCTCCTACATGATCGGCGCCGAGGTCCCCGGCGTCTTCGTGAACGTGATGCGCGGCGGCCCCGGGCTCGGCAACATCGCGCCCGAACAGGCCGACGTGAAGCTCGTGTGCCGCGGCCTCGGGCACGGCAACACGCACGCGATCGTTCTCGCCCCGTCGACCCCGCAGGAGATGCTCGACCTGACACGGCTCGCCTTCGAGCTGGCGTTCCGCTACCGGAACCCGGTCGTCGTCGTCGCGGACGGTTACCTCGGGCAGATGACGGGCAAGGTCGTCCTTCCTTCCACGATGGTGCGGCCCGGCCTTCCGGAGTGGGCCGTCTTCGGAGACGCCGCCCACCGTGGCAACCTCGTCTCCTCGATCTTTCTCGACGAGAGGGACCTCGAAAAACACAACGCGCATCTCAACGAGAAGTACAAGCTCATGGAGTCCGAGCAGAGAGCCGATCTCTTCGCTTGCGGCGACGCGTCCACGCTCGTCATCGCGTTCGGCACGCCCGCGCGGATGGCGAAGGGGGCGGTCGAGACGCTGCGCGGGGAGGGCCTCAAGGTCGGCCTCTTCCGTCCGCTCACCCTCTGGCCATTCCCGATCGCCGCGCTCCGGGCGTTCCTGCCGAACGTGAAGAAGATCCTCGTCGTCGAGGCCAGCAACGGACAGCTCGAGGACGAGCTTCGCCTCGCGCTCTCGAAGGCCGGGCTGGTGGCGCCGCCGATCGAATCCGTTCGCCATTTTGGCGGCGTCCTTCCCCAGTCGAACGAGATTGCCGCGGCAGTCCGGGACCACGTGGAGGTGGCGGCATGAGCGTCTTCTACGAGAAGTTCGAACGCCACGCGGGAGGCGAGGGGCTGAAGGGCCACGCCACGCATTACTGTCCCGGCTGCGGCCATGGGCTCGTGCACAAGTTCCTCGCCGAGGCCATCGAAGAGCTGGGGATCCAGGACCGCACGGTCGCGATCTCGCCGGTGGGCTGCTCGGTCTTCCTCTATTACTATTTCGACGTCGGTAACTCGCAGGCGGCGCACGGACGCGCGCCCGCGGTGGCGCTCGGCCACAAGTACGCGAACCCGGACTCGGTCGTCATCAGCTATCAGGGCGACGGCGACCTCGCCTCCATCGGGCTCGCGGAAATCATCTCGGCCGCGCAGCTCGGCACGCCCCTGACCGTCATCTTCGTGAACAACGCGATCTACGGCATGACGGGCGGCCAGATGGCTCCGACGACGCTCATGGGACAGAAGAGCGCCACGAGCCCCGAGGGCCGCACCGCGCTGATGGGCCAGCCGATGAAGATGGCCGAGCTCGTCGCCGGTCTGGACGGGACCGTCTACGTCGAGCGCGTTGCCCTCTTCGACGCGAAGCAGCGCATGAAGGCGAAGAAGGCCGTTCTCAAGGCCGTGAAGATCCAGGCCGAGAATCGCGGCCTCGCGTTCGTCGAGGTGCTCGCCGAGTGCCCGACCCACCTCGGGATGACGCCCGAAGCGACCGAAGCGTGGGTGAAGGAAAAGATGCTCCCGGTGTTCCCGCTCGGCGTGAAGAAGGACGCCGTCCCGGAGCCCTGGTTCCACCTCGAGAAACCCCGCTTCGACGCCGGCAGTCTTCTCGCGGCCGTCGGGGCCTCCGCCGAGCGCCCGCCCCGGTTCGCGGCGGGTTTCCCGACGCACCTCGGCGGCACCGACATCGCCCTGAAGCTCGCGGGCGCGGGGGGAGACGGCGCGCAGACGGCCGCCATGCTCATCACCCGCGCGGCCATCCACGAAGGGTACGACGCGACGCACATTCCGAGCTACGGGCCCGAGTCGCGCGGCGGAACGTCATACGCCGACGTGCACGTGAGCGCGGACGAGGTGCTATCGCCGGCCTCGCCGCATCCGCGGGTCCTCTTGGCGTTCAATGGCCCGAGCCTCGCGAAGTTCGCGCCGGACGTGGCGCCCGGGGGCACGATTCTCTACGACAGCTCGATCGTGAAGAACCCTCAGGCCTTTCCGGAAGGCGTCCACGTTCTCGGCGTGCCGTTCACGGAGATCGCGGTGGACCTCGGCAAGGCGATGGTGAAGAACATCGTGGCCCTCGGCGCGCTGCAGGCCGCGACGAAGATCTTCCCCGAGGAGACGTTTCGCACCGCGATCCGCCTCGCCCTGAAGGACAAATGTGCGCTGATCCCCCTGAACGAAGAGGCATTCTCGTGGGGCATGCGGGCCGCCCGGGCGCCCGAACCGAGTCAAGGAGAGGCAACATGAATCAGGATCTGATCCCGGTTTCGCTGACTCCCGCCGAATACCGCATGCTCATGGGCCTCCGCGACGTGCCCGAGTCGTCGCTCAAGTCCCGGGTAAAGGCACTCATCGAGGCCCTGCTCTCGATGGCGAAAGAGCCGCGCTGCCCCGAGCAGCAGTCCGACGGCGTGCCGTGCGCCAGTGTTCACGCGAACTGCGATCAATGCGTCGAGGTCACGCGCATGCTCGACGGCCTCGAGGCGATGGAGCTCCAGATCCGCGGCTTCCCGGGATGAACCGGACGTCCCTTCTCGAGCACGAGGTGTACGCGCTGCTCGTGGGGGCGGGCTTCGCTGTGCCCCGGCACGTCTTCTGGGAAGGCGCCCCGGAGCGGGTACCGAGAGAAATTGAAGATTTCTTAGAAGGAATTGGGGGAGATGCGGCGGGCGAGGTCATCCTCAAAATCGCGTCGCGGGATCTCGCCCACAAGTCCGACGTCGGCGGTCTCTCCCTTTCTAGGAAATCCCTCCCTTCCGTCGCCGCTGCGGCGCAGAAGATCTGGGACGGCGTCGGCCGCCGCGCGCCCGGCGCGCAGCGAGCCGGAATCCTCCTCGTCGAGAAGCTCGTTCCCGCCTCCGGCACGCCCGCGGCCGAAGCCCTCCTCTCGTTCAAGAACGACCTCGCGTTCGGCCCGGTCCTCGTCTTCGGGCTCGGCGGGCTCCTGACGGAGTGGTACGGGAGTCTCGCGCCGGGCCACACGACTGCGATCCTCAGGCCGGGGGAAGTGAAGCAAGGCCTCCAGGCCGCAGTCGAGAAGTCTCCGGCTCTGAAGATTTTCTTCGAGAGCAGCAGGGTCCATGCGCGGGCGCCGCTCTCGTTGGACGAGGTCGCGGCCCTGCTCGAAACCCTTTCTAAGAATCTTTCTCTCTCTTTTTCTCCCTCCAATTCTCTCGGCAATCCGACGCTCGAGGAGCTGGAAGTCAATCCGCTGCTTCTCTGCGCGGACGGTCGCTGGGTCGCCGCGGACGGGAAGGCGCGCTTCTCGGAGCGCCGCGTCGCGCGCGTCAACCGCCCGCTCGAGAAGATCTCCCATCTCCTCTCTCCGAAGAGCGCCGTCGTTTTCGGAGCCTCCGCGAACGACACGAACCCGGGACGCATCATTCTGCGCAACCTGAAGGCGTCCGAGACGATCGCGTACGGCCATCTGCGCGCCGTGCACCCGCGCGTCGAGTCGATCGACGGCGTGCCGTGCGTCCGGAAGGTCTCGGAGCTCGACGCCCCCGTCGACCTCGCGGTCGTCGCGATTCCGGCCGCCGGCGCGCGCGACGCCATCCGGGATCTCTGCGCGGGGGACCTCGCGCGGACGATCATCCTCATCCCGGGAGGCTTCTCGGAGACGGGGAACCGCGACCTCGAGGACGAGATGAAGGCGGCACTCGCGGCATCGCGGAACCTGCCGTCGGGAGGCCCCGTCCTCGTGGGCGGAAACTGCCTCGGCGTCGTCTCCAAGCACGCTTACAACACGTTCTTCCTCCCGCAGTACAAGCTCCCGTTCCACGACGCTCCGGGAGACCGGCTCGTGGCGGTGAGCCAGAGCGGCGCGTATCTCGTGTCTCTCACGAGCAATCTCGACGGCATCGTGTTTCCGCGCGCGTCGATCTCGTACGGCAACCAGATCGACCTCACCGCGGCGGACTTCCTCGAGTACTTCGAGATGGACCCGTCCGTTCGCGTCCTCGCGTTCTACGTCGAGGGCTTCCTTCCTCTCGACGGCGCGCGCTTCACGGCGGCCACGAGGCGCCTCACGGCGGCGGGCCGTCGGGTCCTCGTCTACAAGGCCGGTCGCACGGCGCTCGGCGCGCGGGCCGCCGAGAGCCATACGGCGTCCCTCGCGGGCGACTGGGACGTCGCGCGCGCGCTTCTCGAGGGCGCGGGCGCCGTCGTGGCGACGACGCTGGACATGTTCGAGGACCACACGAAGATCTTCACGATGCTGGGAGACCGGGTCCCGTCGGGCCGGCGGCTCGCGGTCCTGTCGAACGCGGGATTCGAGTGCGGGGCCGTGCTCGACCGCCTCTACGACCTGACGCCCGCGGCGCTCTCGCCGGAGACGAGGGCGCGCCTCGCGGCCTGCCTCCCCGCGATCGCGCACCAGGACAACCCGGTCGACGCGACACCGATGGCCGACACTGCGGCATTCGTCGCCGCGGCCGAGGCCCTGCTCGCGGATCCCGGGGTCGATTCGCTGATCGTCTCGCCGATCCCGGTCACGCCGGCGCTCGACGATCTCGCGCCCGATCCCTCGGGATCGCACGGGGAGAACATCTACTCGCCGGGCTCTCTCTCCCAGGAGCTTCTGAGGCTCTTCAAGGAGACCGCCAAGCCGCTCGTCGTGAACGTGGACTCGGGACGCCTCTACGACGCTTTCGTCGACGTCCTGCAGCGCGGCGGAATTCCCGTCTATCGGAAGATCGACCGGGCCTCGCGGGCTCTCTCGGCGCTCTGCTCGTAGAACGAGGCGTTCACGTCTCCTCCGGCTTCCCCCTGACGCCGCGAGCCGCCTCAGGAGTTGTTCGGGTTGTCTTCGGTCCTGAGGTAGTAGTAGAGGCGCTTGGCGGAATCCTGCGGAAAGACGTTCACGCGCGACACGCGGTACGTCGCCGCGCCTTCACCCTCGAAGGCGAAGAGCGTGTCGACTTCGGCGGCTCCTTCGGCGAGGAGAAGATTCCCCCAGCGCTCCGTCGTCTTTCCGTACCGGGCCTGCGGGTCCACGCGGTCGACGTCGCTCACGCGGACTGTCCGTTCGGCGTCGGCAGGTTCGCGGGCACGACGACGGCCGGCACGAGCTCGGCGCTCTTCTTGTCGAGGCCGTCCTGGCGCGCGTGCTTGTGCGCGCGGGCGGCGCGGATGAAGTCCTTGAAGAGCGGGTGCGGCGCCGTGGGCTTGCTCTTGAACTCCGGGTGGAACTGGCAGCCGAGGAACCACGGGTGGTCCGAGAGCTCGACCATCTCCACGAACTTGCGGTCGGGCGACATGCCGCTGAACGTCATGCCGGCGTCGCGCAGAGCCGGCAGGTACTGCTGGTTCACCTCGTAGCGGTGGCGGTGGCGCTCCCAGATGGTCGCCTCGCCGTACGCGCGGCGCGCGAGCGTGCCCTCACCGAGGTCGCACGGGTACTTGCCGAGCCGCATCGTGCCGCCGAGCGCGTCGACGCCGATGAGGTCTCGCAGCATGTAGATGACTTTGTTCGGGGAGTTCGGCTCGAACTCGGTCGAGTTCGCGTCCTTGATGCCGCACACGTTCCGCGCGTACTCGATGACCGCGCACTGCATGCCGAGGCAGATCCCGAAGAACGGGACCCTCGTCTCGCGCGCGAGGCGGATCGCGCTCAGCTTCCCTTCGATGCCGCGCCGGCCGAAGCCGGGACCCACGAGGATCGCGTCCGCGCGGGCGAGAGATTCGGGGAAGCCCGCGGACTCGAGCTCCTCGGAGTCGACGAAGGAGATCTTGACCTTCACGTTATTTGCGATGCCGCCGTGATGGAGCGCCTCGTTCAGCGACTTGTAGCTGTCGCCGAGCTGGACGTACTTGCCGACGAACGCGATCGTGACCTCTTCCTGCGGGTTCTTCACGCGGTTCACGATCGACTCCCACTTCGCGAGATCGCGGTCGTAGTGGGGAAGGGAGAGGTAGTCGAGGAGGATCTCGTCGAGACCCTCGCGCGCGAACGCGAGCGGCACCTCGTAGATGGTCGTCACATCCCGCGCCGTGATGACGGCCCTCTCGTCCACGTTGCAGAAGAGGGCGATCTTCTTCTTCATCTCCTCGGGGATCGAGCGATCCGCCCGGCAGAGGAGGATGTCCGGCTGGATTCCGATCGAGAGGAGCTCCTTGACGGAGTGCTGGGTTGGTTTGGTCTTGAGCTCATCGGACGCGGCGATGTAGGGCACGAGCGTGAGGTGGACGTTGATGGCGTTGCCGCGACCCACGTCCTGCCGGAACTGGCGGATCGCCTCGAGGAAGGGCAGCGACTCGATGTCGCCGACCGTGCCGCCGATCTCGACGAGGACGACGTCGTTGTCGCCCGCGACGCGGCGGATGC
>JBDTML010000210.1:0-12306 GCA_039934255.1 Acidobacteriota bacterium
CAACGACTCTAGTTATCACAATGGCTCAGTCGTGTGGCAAGTGCCGTAGGGATCCTGGCCTAGGCAGACACACGCTCCGTCCATTCCCCTTATATAGGTACAGGTGTATTGGCAGGTTTCAGGGTCAAATTCAGAAATGCCGCATGTTGGGGTCCAACACGCCTGGTAGGCAGCGGCGGACTCTGACTCTCGAATGAGGAAGCAGATTCGTGTAGGGTGACCTTGATGGTTTCGACTCGGGTGCAGAACGGGCGCGAAAACGCCCGAGCGCGTCCGAAGAACAAGCCCTCGCCCTACGACGCCTTTGCAGGCACAAACGCTAAGGGCTTCGACAAATTCGTCGCTTGCCGACGTCGACCCGAGAAGGCTCCGCGCTGCATTGTTCGCGAAGACGAGACGGCCGTATTCGAAGATCAGCCCGGGCCGTTCGTCTGCCAGGAATGCGGTGGCAAAGGAATCGAGCCTGTCACGAACGAGAGTGGAAGACCCCTTCGCAAGCCGAGATGGGCGCGCCTGGAGGAAACCTTTCCTTCGCTCGCGGAGCGCCGGGACCGCTGGTGGGATGTTGACCGGATTGGGGGTCATAGCGGTCGGCCCTAAGACGCTAGGTGGACGTGACTTGTGCGGAAAGGCCAGGCGCCCGTGGGTGAGTGCTAGGGGGTAGGTAAATTCTGAAATCGACATGCTGTCCCACCCGTCACATATATATACGGTTTTCAAGCGTCGTTTTCAACCGCGTGATGAAAAATTCTTGTGATTAACCCGATCGAGTGATTTGGCGTTAAGACGAGGCGCCGACCTCCACCGTTTGTTCTGGAGCGCCTCGCGCTGCTGCGACTGAACATGTGAAGCTGTGAAGTGAAAGAGAGAATACGAACGCGACGAGGCGGGAGCGAGCTACTCCCTGAAAATGACCTCCCGGAATATGAGATTGCGGGCCCAGGTCCAATCCCACAGGAGGCGGCTCTAGCCCTTCTTCGCGCCGCCCTTGTCGCCCGGCAGGAGCCCGTGCAGGTCGCAATGGGAGCCGTGGGGGTGGTGAAGGGCGCCGGCGACGTCGAAGTCCAGGTGATCGCCATGCGGGACGCGTTCGTGCTGGCAGGCTTCGCCGTGGGCTTCGCCGCATTCGACGGGCGCGCACGCGTCCGGCCGTTTCCGGTCCACTTCGAGGCGGTGCTCGTCGAGATGGTCCTCGTGCGGCGCGTGGAGATGCCCGTCGTGGAGGTAGTCCGCGTGGTCGCCGTGACGCACGGCCTTGTGGCCGCAGCTCGGGCCGTGCCGATGTGTGTGACTCTCGTGCTCGCGGCAGGACACGTCGGGCCTCCTCGCGCATCGTCGCGCGCGGCGGCGTTCAGGTCAACCGTGGGATAATTTTTCTGAGATGAAAGCCCTCCCGCTGTTTGCGTTCGTCGCCTTCTTCGGTGGGGCGGCGGGACGGGGAGAGTGCGCTCCCGCGAGGCAGGTCGCGGCGCGTTCGATCGCAGCAGCCACGATCGCGCCCCTCGCGAGTCTCACGGCCACCGTGGCCGGGCCGGAATGGGAAGTCCGGACGGTCATTCCGCCCGGGACGTCCCCGCACGTTTTCGAGCCGTCGCCGCGCGACGTCCGGCGGTTTGCGCCGGCCCGCATCGTCGTCACGGTCGGCGCGGGTTACGACGACTGGGCCGGAAGTCTCGCCCAGGCGTGCGCCTCGGGCGCGGTCCTGCACGACGCGGGTCTGTCCGTGGGCGTCGAACGTGGCCCTGATGGCGGTGGCGTGGACCACGAGGGAGAGCTGGGCCGAGACCCGCACTGGTGGCTCTCCCCGAGGCGCGCGGCGCGCGCGCTTGCGCCGCTCGCCGAGCGATTTGCCGCACTCGACCCGGCGGGCGCGGACGGATACCGGAACCGCGCGAGCGCCGGGGCCGCGGCTCTCCTCGCGCTGGATGCGGAGGTCGCGGGGCTGCTGGGTCCGGTCAAGGGCGCGACCGTCGTTGCCGCACACAACTCCTGGGCGTACTTCGTTTCCGACTACGGCCTCGTGGACGGCGGCGCCATCGAGACCGCTCCCGGCCGGGAGCCGTCGCCGCGAGACCTCCGGAAGCTCGTGGACCTCGTCCGCGCGCGAGGCGTCCGTGCCGTTTTCGCGGAACCCCAGTTCTCGGCCGCGGCCGCTCGTGTGCTCGCGTCGGACGCGGGAATCCACGTCGCGTTCGCGGATCCGATCGGCGGGGTGCCGGGGCGCATGGATTACGCCGACCTCCTGCGGTACGACGCGCGCGCGTTCCGCGACGCGCTGGGAGCGCCATGAACGCCACGAACGTCGGCGTGCGTTTCGAGAAAGTCGGCGTGCGACTGGGCGGAAGAGCGGTCGTCGAGGGCGCCAGCTTCGAGATTCGTCCGGGAGAGCGGACCGCATTTCTCGGACCGAACGGCGGGGGCAAGACCACGCTCATGCGGGTCCTCCTGGGCCTTCTGGAGCCCGACGCGGGCCGCGTCGTATTTCTCGAGGACGGCCGGGAGATTCCGCGCCCCCGCATCGGCTACCTCTCGCAGCGCTCCACGCTCCACGCGGACGCTCCGCTCTCCGGCGTCGACCTCGTCGCCTTGACGCTCGCGCCTTCCCCTGGGTTCGGCGGCCTCGGCCCCGCGCGCGCCGAGGCGCGCATCGCTCTCCTTCGCGCGGGGCTGGCCGCCGACAAGCAGTCCCTGCCCGTCGGGCGCCTCTCGGGCGGGCAGCGTCAGCGCGTCCTCCTCGCCCGCGCGCTCGCTGGCGCGCCGCCGCTTCTCGTCCTCGACGAGCCCGACACGGCTCTCGACGCCGAGGGCCTCGCCACGCTTCGACGCCTCGTGACCGAGGAAGTCGCGGGGGGCCGCACCGTCGTCTACGTCACGCACGACAGCGATGCGATGGGCGGGGCCGACGCCGTCTTCAGCGTGGACGGGCGCGTGAGCGAGGGACCGCCCCTCCACTCTCACGCGGCGGGCGCGTGACGGAGTTTCTCGGCTACCCGTTCTTCCAGCGGGCGCTGCTCGCCGGGGGCCTCACGGCGCTCCTTTGCGGCGCGCTCTCTTTCTTCGTCGTTCTGAGGCGTCTCGCGTTCGTGGGCTCCGGCGTCGCGCACGCGGCGTTCGGGGGCGTGGCGCTGGCGACGCTGGCTGGGGTCTCCCCTGGGCTTGGCGGACTCGTCGCATCGCTCGCCGTGGCGGTCGCGACGGCCCGAGCGGCTGAGAGCGCGGACGTCACGGAGGACACCGCGGTGGGCGTCTTCACCGTTGCGGCGATGGCCGGGGGAGTCGTGGCGCTCGGCTTCGTGAAGACGAACGTGGATCTCTTCGGCCTCATGTTCGGCAACATCCTCACGGTGGATTCGCGGGATCTCGTGACGCTTGCAATGGCGACCGCGGGAGTCCTCCTCGCGCTCGCGTTCTTTTTCCGGCCGCTCCTTCTCGCGTCCGTGGACGAGGAAGGCGCCCGCGCGGCCGGGGTTGCCACGGGGGGCATGCGGCTCCTGGTGCTCGCTCTCATCGCCGTCGCCGTCGTCGTCGCCCTGAAGGTCGTCGGCATCCTCCTCGTCTCGGCGCTGCTCGTCCTTCCGGGCGCCACGGCGCGGCTCCTCGCGAATCGCTGGCCCGGTTTCCTGGCGATCTCGATCGTCGTCGCGCTCGTCGCGGTTCTCGGGGGGCTGATTCTCTCGGTCGCCCTCGACGTCGCGCCCGGCGCCGCGATCATCCTGCTCGGGGCCGCGCTGTTCGTCGCCGCGCTGGCGTTCGCGCGGGTGCGCCGCGCCTGAGCGGCCGGTTTATGCTTCCGGGCATGAGCACAGTGGCCCTGAAGAACAAACTCGTCCTCGTCCGGCACGGCGAGAGCACGTGGAATCTCGAGAACCGATTCACGGGCTGGGTGGACGTCGGCCTCTCGCCGAAGGGCGTCGAAGAGGCGCATGCGGCGGGGAAGCTCCTGAAGGCCGAGGGCTTCGCGTTCGACCGGTGCTACTCGTCGCTCCTCAAGCGGGCAATCCTCACGCTCCAGATCGTCCTCGAAGAGCTCGACCAGCTCTGGCTTCCGGTCGAGCGGTCGTGGCGCCTCAACGAGCGGCACTACGGCGCGCTCCAGGGGCTCGACAAGAAGGAGACGGCGCAGAAGTACGGCGAAGAGCAGCTCTTCAAGTGGCGGCGCGGCTATGCGATCACGCCGCCGCCGCTCGACGTGAACGATCCGGGGCACCCGCGCTTCGATTCGCGCTACGCGGGGATGCCGCCGGAGCTCCTCCCCGCCACGGAAAGCCTCGCGATCGTCGTTGAGCGATTCCTCCCTTACTGGTACGACGCCATCGTCCCCCGGCTCGCGTGCGGCGAGCAGGTGCTCGTCGCGGCGCACGGGAACAGCCTGCGCGCGCTCGTGAAACATCTCGATGGGATTTCGGACGACGCCATCCCCGAGCTGAACATCCCCACGGGAATTCCGCTCGTCTACACGCTCGACGCGTCGTTCCGGAAGATCGAATCCCGCTATCTCGGCGATCCCGAGGCCGCGAAGAAGGCCGCCGAGGCCGTGGCGAACCAGGCGAAGGCATGATTCGATCCGCCTGCGTTCTCGCCGCTCTCGTGCTCGCCGCTCCCCTCGATGCCGCGGAGCCCTCACCAAGCGGGCAGCGCGTCGTGACCTCGTTCCCCGTCGGCGGAGAGGGCGGGTGGGATTACCTGACGGTGGACCCGGCCGCGCGACGCCTCTTCATCTCGCGCGGGACGCACGTCATGGTCCTCGACACCGACTCCGGCAAGGTCGTGGGAGACGTCCACGGGACGGACGGCGTCCACGGCATCGCGCTCGCTCCGGACCTGAAGAAGGGCTTCACGAGCAACGGGCGCGCGGGCACGGTTACCGTCTTCGACCTTGGCTCCCTCGCGGTCACGTCGACGATCAAGGTCACGGGCGAGAGCCCCGACGCGATCCTGTACGAGCCCGTCACGAAGCGGGTTTTCACGTTCAACGGGCGCGGGAAGAATGTCACCGCGATCGACGGCGCGACGCTTTCCGTCGCCGGGACGATCGCGGTCGGCGGAAAGCCGGAGTTCGCGGTCTCTGACGCGGCCGGCATCGTCTACGTGAACATCGAGGACACGGCGGAAGTCGTCGCTTTCGACGCCCGTACGCTCGCCCCAAAGGCGCACTGGAGCCTCAAGCCCTGCGAGGATCCGACCGGCCTCGCCTTCGACGCGAAAGGCCGCCGCCTCTTTGCGGGCTGCAGCGGCAACAAGCTGCTCGCGGTTGTCAGCGCCGACACCGGCAAGCTTCTCGGCACGGCGCCGATAGGCGCGGGTTGCGACGCCGTCGAGTTCGAGGCCTCGACCGGCCTCGTCTACGCATCGGCGGGAGACGGAACGATCACGGTCGTGAAGGAGACGGCGTCCGGAACCTGGACGGCCGTCGAGACGATCGAGACGAAGAAGGGTGCGCGGACGATGGCGCTCGACCCGGCGACGCACCGGATTTTCCTGCCTGCCGCGGCGTATGGGCCTGTCCCGTCCCCGTCCTCGGAGAATCCGCGTCCACGGGCCCCGATGCTCGCGGGTTCGTTCGAGGTCCTCGTCGTCGGGAGGCGCTGACGGGTACAGTCCAACTGCCTCGTTTCCAAGCGGTTGTCCGGGCGCCGGAGTTCTGGTAAACTCATCAGTTCTGGGTCGAAGGAGTTTTGAGATGTCCGGAATCTGTCAGGTCACGGGACGACGCGCGGTATCGGGGAACAAGGTTTCCCACGCGAACAACAAGACGAAGCGGCTCTTCAAGCCGAATATCCGGTCGCAGAGGTTCTGGCTGGCCAGCGAAAACCGCTGGGTGCGCCTCCGCGTTTCGACGGCCGCCATGCGGACGATCGACAAGAACGGCATCGACGCCGTCGTCGCCGGAATGCGCCGCGAAGGGAAGAGGGTCTAGCCCATGCGCGAGAAGGTGAAGCTCGTCTCGACGGCGGGCACCGGCTACTTCTACACGATCACGAAGAACAAGAAGCTCCATCAGGACAAGATGGAAGTGAAGAAGTACGACCCCAAGATCCGCAAGCACGTCGCGTTCAAGGAATCGAAGATTTAGACTTCGGATTCGGCTAAGGGGCTCTTTTCTTTCCCCCCCAGCTGTCTACCTCCACCGGCGCTGGTAATCCCGTCTCCTTGAGCTGGGGGAGGATCGTCGCCTTGTCGCCCACGAGGACGAGGACGCCGCGGTCGAGCGCGATCGCAGTCTTCGCGGCGGCGTTCAGGGCGGCGGCATCGAGGAGGGATTGCGCGGCGAGGTCCTCGCCGAGCGTCTCGAAGGGGACCCCAAGCTCGGCATAGCCCGTGGCGGTCGCCAGGATTCCCGAGAGGCCCGAGAAGCCCTGCACGGTGCCGTTCTTCACGATGTCCCGAGCTTTCCCGACCTCGTCCGGCGTGACGTCGCCGCCCGAGAGACGGGCGAACTCGGACAGAAACTCGCGGAGCGATGCGCCCGTCACCTTGGCGGTCACGTCGGCACCGGCGGTGAAGGAGCCTGTCGCGCGGCCGAGGCCAAAACGGGAGCTGGCCCCGTACGTATATCCGTTCTTCTCCCGCAGATTCTGGTTCAGCCGGCTCGTGAAGCTGCCGCCGAGGATCGTGCCGAGAAGGCGAAGCTTCGGCCGCGCGGGATCGGCGAAAACCGGCGCAGGCGCGGCGAACCGCACGACGGTCTGCGGCGCCCCGGGGCGATCCACGATGAGGAGCCTCGGGCCTTCTCTCCGTGATGGCGTGGCCGGGACCGGTACCACGGGCGGCTTCGCTCCCTCGGCTTTCCAGTCGCCGAGGGTCTTTTCGAGCGTGGCTTTCGTTTCGGCGGAAGAGAGGCTTCCCGCGACGAGGAGAGTCGCGAGGTCCGGCCGGACGAGCGCGGCGCGCTCGGCCTTCACCCGCTCGAGCGTGATCGCCTCCACGGAAGCCGGCGTACCTTCGACCGGCCAGGCGTAAGGGTGCCCGTCGCCATAGAGCGCGCGGCTCACGACCCGCGCGGCGACGTCGCCCGGCCTCTCGTCGGACTGGGCGAGGTCGTCGAGGGCCAGCCGCTTGACGCGCGCGAAGTCCTTTTCTTCGAGACGCGGCCGGCGCACGGCGTCGGCGAGCAGGGCAGCGCCCTTGTCGAAGTTGCGCGAGAGAACGGTCAGGCTCACGCCGAGCGCCTCACGGCTGGCCGTGGCGGAGAACCGCCCTCCGAGGGCAGACACGGCCTCGCCGAATCGCAGCGCGTCGAGATCGCCCGCGCCTTCGTCGAGCATCTGGGCCGTGAGAGACGCGAGACCCGCGTCGCGGCCGTCCGCGGCCGTGAGTGCGCCGCCCGGCTGGAAAAGGAGCCGGACAGCCGTCAGCGGCAGCTCGGGCGTGCGCCAGAACTGCACCGGAATTCCGTTCGCGAGCCTGAAGCGCTCCGGCGCGGGCGGCCGGAACGCGGCGGGCGTGCCGTCCTTCGGCCGCGCGTCGCGGGGACCGGGCTCACGCTTCGGTTGCTCGGGCAGGACTCGGAAGATCACGCGGGCGTTCTGCGTGATCACCTTCCGCGCCGTGTCGAGGACGGCGGCGGGCGTGGCGTTCCGGTAGCGGTCGAGGTCGCGCGTAAAGCCGTTCGGCACGCCCCAGAAGAACTCGTACTGGTTCAGGAAGTCGGCGCGCGTCTCGAGGCGCTGCAGTGCGGCGAGCTTTCCGGCCTCGATCGTCGCCTTGCGTTCGTCCAGCTCCTTCACGGTCGGACCGTCCTTGAGGAAGCGCGCGAGCTCTTCGTCGACGATTCTCTCGACGCGGTCGAGATCCACGCCGGGGCGCGTCTGGACGTCGATGCGAAAGACCGAACCGAGGAGCTGGCTGTTGTTGCTCGCGTTCACCGAGGCCGCGAGGGCCTCGTCCACGATGAGCCGCTTGAAGAGCCGGCTGCTCTTGCCGTCGGCCAGGAGGGCCGCGACGAGGTCGGTCTCGGCGTCGCCGGGGCCGAACCCTTTCGGCGCGTGGTAAGCGAAAGAGATCTGGGGAAGCTGGACCTTGTCGAAGGCGATTCCGCGCTTCACGCCGTCGAGCGCCGCGGGGGGCACCGGGCGCCGCGGGACCTCGGCGCCGCGCGGCAGGCTGCCGAAGAGCGCCTCGACGAGCGGCCGGATCGCGTTGGGATCAAAGTCGCCAGCCACGACGAGGCTCGCGTTGGAGGGCGAGTAAAACGTTGCGAAGAAGTCCTTCACGTCGTTCACCTGCGCCGCCTTGAGGTCTTCTTCCGTCCCGATCGTCGCGAAGTGATAAGGGTGCGCATTCGGGTAGAGCAGGTACTGGATGGCGAGCTCGGCGCGGCCGTACGGCTGATTTTCGTAGCTCTGACGGAGCTCGTTCAGGACGACGTCCCGCTGGAGGTCCAGCTTCTTCTGGTCCATGGCCCGCGCGAGGTCCTCGAGCCGGTCGGCGTCGAGCCAGAGGAGAGTCGGCAGGAGGGAGGCGGGGCCGGAGGAGTAGTAGTTGGTCCGGTCAGCCGTGGTCGACGCGTTGTTCGATCCTCCCGCGGCCTCCATGAGCCGGTCGAAGTCGCCGTTCGGGACGCGCTCGGTTCCCATGAACATCAGGTGCTCGAACAGGTGCGCGAAGCCGCTCCGGTGCGGCAGCTCATCCTTGCTGCCCACGCGGTACCAGAGGTTGATGGAGGCGAGAGGAAGAGAGTGGTCCGGATAGAGGATCACGGTCATCCCGTTCTTCAACGTAAGTTTCTCGACCGCAAGGCTTTGTGCCGGTGCTGGGGCCGACACGAAAAGGGCGAGGAGGAGGGCGGCGGGAAGAATGAGGAGGTGGGCGGGAAGCGTGAGTCGGCGCATGGCTGCTAGGATAGATCCATGAACGAAAACAACAACGACAGTCGCCGCGATTTCGTCAAAACCGCCGCCGTTGCCGCCGCCGCTCTCGCCGTCAAGGAAGTGGGCTTTCCGGCGATCGCGAATGGGGCGTCTCCGATCGTCCTTCCCGCTCTTCCGTGGGCCGACAGCGCCCTCGAGCCTTTCATTTCGAAGAATACGATCGGGTTCCATTACGGCAAGCACCACAAGACGTACGTCGACAACCTGAACGGCCTCGTCGCGGGCAAGCCGGAGGCCGACATGGACCTCGTCGCCATCGTGAAGGGCTCGGCGGGCAAGGCCGACAAGACGGCGATCTTCAACAACGCCGCGCAGATCTGGAACCACACGTTCTACTGGAACAGCCTGCGCCCGAAGACCGACGCGAAGATGCCGAAGGAGATCGCCGACAAGATCGACGCGTCCTTCACCGGCGGCTACGAGGGGTTCAAGAAGGAATTCACGGACGCCGCGCTCGGACAGTTCGGCAGCGGCTGGGCGTGGCTCGTGTCGGACGGCGGGAAGCTCAAGGTCACGAAGACGCCGAACGCCGAGAATCCGCTCACGACCGGCGCCACGCCGCTCCTGACGCTCGACGTCTGGGAGCATGCGTATTACCTCGACTACCAGAACAAACGGAAGGACTACGCCCTCGCCGTGATCGACAACCTTCTGAACTGGGACTTCGCGGCGAAGAATCTGCCGAAAGCCTGAGCTACGGGCTCCAGCCGACCCTACCCGTGCGCGCCGCCGGCGCGCACTCGAATATCCCTGCCCATCTCGATTCGAATATACCTAGCCCTTCGGACCCGATTTCCTGAGAATTCGAATAGCGATGCCCATGTTCCGCCCGACCCACTTGCCGTCTAATACTAGTTAGGCCCGCGAAGCGTGAGCGTCTCCTGATATTCTTACGTCGTGAAGGTCCGAGAGGTCGAGAAGCTTCTCGAAACCGACGGATGGCAGCACGTGAGAACGAAGGGTAGTCATCGCCAGTTCAAGCACGAGGTGAAGAAGGGCCTCGTTACCCTGGCAGGTCAGCCCGGTCAAGACCTAGCGCCCGGCACACTTAACAGCGTCCTCAAGCAGGCGGGCCTCAAGAAATGAAGTTCCTCATCGTCATCGAGCCCACGGAAACCGGCTTCTCGGCGTTCTCACCCGACCTCGATGGCTGTGTCGCTGCAGCGGCCACCGCGGAGGAAGTCGAGAAGCTCATGCATGAGGCCATCGAGTTTCACATCGAAGGCCTGCGAACCGAGGGTCTGCACGTACCAGAGCCGAGGACCAGGGCTACGTACGTCACCGTCGCCGCATAGCGGCCCATCGACGGGTAGCGCGGGCCTAAACGCGTTGCAGCGGACTCGCTACGCTCGCCGCTGAGCTTGATATCGTTAGGCCTCGGAGCTCACGTTGTTGAAGCGCTTCAGCATCTTTTCGCCGGTCGGAATGGCGCTCTCCCTCCTCGCCAGCGCCTGCGCACCAGCTTGGCGCGAGTATCGCTCCGAGGACGCTGACTTCACGATTGAGCTTCCAGGAGAGCCTTGTCCCTCCAGCCATCACACTGGCCCCTTGGGCGAGAGACGCGACTTCCGCGGCGTTGAAACCTGGTTGCAGGGCGCCCCTTTCCCATCCCCCCACTTTGGGTCTTTCAGGGTTTGGAGCTACCAGGTGGTCGGCTCTATCTCAACGCCTGACGAAAAGCTTGCTCGGCTCAACGAAGTGAGAGACGAGGAGCTAAGAGACGTGGAACTCCACCCGACACTCGTGTCAGATACCGCACTGCAAGGCGCAACTGGTCGCGAGATCGAAGTTACGCTCCGTGGCGACTTTCGTCTTGTCGAGCGTAACTTTCTCCACAATGGTCGCATCTACCGGATCGCGGCCCTCGAGGATCGGTCGGCTTCAAGAGCGTACGTTGACCGATTCCTCGCGTCCTTCCGGTTCACCGAGAGTAAGCATTAGCATCGATACCGCGGCCTAACACCGCGCAGTGGGCTCGGTCAGGCCCTCTCGCTCTCGAGGCGGCGGACGTACCAGTCGACGCCGTCCTCGAGGCCGATGGGCTTTTTCTTGAAGCCCTGCGCCCGGAGACGCTCCATCTTCGCCTCGGTGAAGTACTGGTATCTCTCGCGGAGGGCGGTCGGGGTGTCGATGAATTCGACGTTCTCGGGCAGGCCCAGCGATTCGAAGACGGCGCGCGCCAGATCCTGAAACGTCCGCGCGGCGCCGGTCCCGACATTGAAGATGCCGGAGCGGACGGGGGACCCGAGAGCGAACCAGATCGCGTCCACGGCGTCCCGCACGTCCACGAAGTCGCGCGTCTGGTGCCCGTCTTTCACCCCCGGCTTGTGGCTCCTGAAGAGCCGGATGGCGCCCGTCGCCTTCGCCTGGTCGTAGCCGTGCAGCACGACGCTTGCCATGCTTCCCTTGTGGCGCTCGCCGAAGCCGTAGACGTTGAAGAAGCGAAATCCGGCCCACGCCGGGGGAGTACGGGCGGCGGCGGACTCCTCCAGAGCCCACAGGTCGAAGCGGCGCTTGGATTCGCCGTAGGGGTTCAGGGGACGAAACCGAGGCACGAGCGCGTCGGCGTCGTCGAACCCAAGCGTCCCGTCCCCGTAGACGGCGGCGCTGGAAGCGTAAACGAGAGGCACGCCGAGGCGGCGCGCTGCGTTCCAGACCATCTTCGAGTAGTCCACGTTGAACCGCGTCAGGAGCGCCTCGTCCATTTCGGTCGTAGCGGAAATGGCGCCCATGTGGACGATGCCCGCCAGATCGCGGCGCACCGAGAGCCAGCTCTCCAGCTCCTCGATGTCCAGAACGTGTCCGAAGTCGAGACGGGCGTGCTCCGGCCGGTTCGTGAAGGCGTCGCTGCGGTCGACGCTGACCACGGGCACGCCGCGGGCGTTGCAGGATTCGACGAAGCGGGCGCCGATGAAGCCGGCGGCGCCGGTGACGAGAAGCGGGTCGGAGTCGCTCACGTTCCGATCGTACTTCGATCCCGCGGGATCCCGCTTGGCAAGATCACGTCTTCTTCCTATGCTCCGGCCATGACGATCAGCGCATTCGTAAAGCACCACTTCCGCCATTTCAACGCCGCGACGCTCGTGGACGCGGCCGAGGCCTGGAACACGCTCCTCGCGGGCGGCGGAAAGATGTTCCTGACGATGGCCGGGGCGATGTCCACGGCCGAGCTCGGGCTCTCCCTCGCCGAGATGATCCGGCAGGGGAAGGTCCACGCCATCACGTGCACGGGGGCGAACCTCGAGGAGGACGTCTTCAACCTCGTGGCGCACGACCACTACGTGCGCATCCCGCACTACCGCGAGCTGAGCCCCGCGGAGGAGACGGCCCTCCACGCGCGGCACCTGAATCGCGTGACGGACACGTGCATCCCGGAAGAGGAGGCCATCCGCCGGATCGAGCGCGCCGTCCTCGACGAGTGGACGGCCGCGGACCG
>JBDTML010000211.1:0-7204 GCA_039934255.1 Acidobacteriota bacterium
CTGCGCCAAGAGAGCCCGCCAGGGTTGCGCCTCCCGCCGTTACGGTCGTGTCCTCTCCCCCTGCTCGAACGCTTCCGCCGCCCCAGACGCCTGCCTCGGTCGTTCCGCTGCCGGCCGGTGGCGCGCCGCAACCGCCCGTCACGCCGACGCGACCCCCCCCGGCGCGACCCGGAACGCCGGTCCAGGACGCAGGCCCGCCCGCATCGACGCTTGCGCGGCCGGTTCCCCCTGTTCCGCCCCCGGACTCGCCGGGCGGAGCGCCACGCATCGCGAAGAGCGGCAAGGACGTGACGGAGCCGATTCGCCCCGGTGGTCTGACCTCGCCGTCCGCGCGGCCTATCGGGGGCCGGCCCGTCTCCGCCACGCGCGCCCCCGGCCGCGAGGTAACCGGTCCGGTGAACACCCTTCCCGAGAAGATGCCCGACGTTCTCAAGCGCGAGGTCAACCACCGCTTCGTCTATTTCACCGTGGGCGCCGCCGTGCTCGTCGCCGCCGTGATCGTGGGCCTCCTTCTCCAGCGCAGTTGCTCCATCGCGGGCAAGGCTCCGGACGAAACCGCGGAGCGGGACACGCTGGCCCGTAAGAAGCTTCTCGAGGACGGCACGCGCGCGTTGGCCGAAGGCCGCCCGGCGGAGGCGCGGACCGCGTTCCTCGATCTCGTGCGGCAGGCGCCCGATTCCTCGGCCGCTCGCGCAGCCCTGGAAAAGGCCGAGGTGGCGCTCGCGAAGAAGGACGACCAGGACCGCCGCCTCGCGGAAGCCGGCGCGCGCCTCGCGGTCGCGCGCGAGGCACGCGATGCGTCCGACTTCCCGCGCGTCGTCGTGGAAGCGGACGCGATCCTCGCCCTCGTCCCCGACTCGGCCGAAGCGCGGGAACTCAAGGCGGGGGCTCTCGCGGAGGTCGCCAAGCAGGGACGCGCGGCTCAGAAGAAGGCCGCGGATCAGATTCGCTCGATGAAGTCGGCCGCCAGGCCCGTGGCCCCGCCGACGGCCGCCCCCGAGCCCGCGGCCGTGGCGCCTCCGGCCCCCGCGCCGTCACCTGCCGCCGGACCGACGCCTGCGCGCGTCCGGCTGCGGATCGCGGTAACCGTTCCGGCGCCGCAGGGCTATGTGATGCTGCGCCGGAACGACGTCGAGGTCTTCCGGCGCACGTTCGACTTCGGGCGGAAGTCGGGCGGCGGCAGCCTCGACGGCGAGATCGAGGTGCCTTCGGGGTCGGCCGAGTGGAAGGCTTGGGTCATTGCAACGGATCGGAGCATCAACCAGTACAAGGTCGCGCCTCTGTCGCTCGGAGCCGAGGGGCGCACGCTCCACCTCGACGTGGACGCCTCGAGGAACCTGACCGTTACTCTGCGCTAGGCTCCCGGCGTGCGCCTCGCGTCCGCTCTCTCGCTCGCCGTGTCCCTCCCTGCCGTTCTCTTCGCGCAAGGAGTTCCCTCCGCGACCGCCCCGTTCGGCGAGGCGCCCACCGCGCGCGCGCGTCTCGGCGCCGTTGCTTCCGCGACGCCGGAGGCGACGGCGGTGGGCGCGGCGGTCCTCGAGGCGGGAGGCAACGCGGTCGATGCGGCGGTCGCGACGGCGTTCGCCCTCGCCGTGACGTACCCGCCGGCGGGAAACCTCGCGGGCGGAGGCTTCGCCGTCGGAAGGACGCCCGGCGGCGAGCTCTGGGCGCTCGACTTCCGGGAAACGGCGCCGGCCGGCACCTGGCGGGACAGCTTCCTCGCCCCTGACGGAAAGGCTCGCCGCGGCGCCTCGACGCTCGGCGGTCTCGCGGTTGCGACGCCGGGCACCGTGCGCGGCATGGAGGCGCTCCACCGGCGTTACGGCAGGCTTCCGTGGACGCGCCTGATCGCCCCGTCCGTTCGGCTCGCGCGGGAGGGCTTCCGCGTCCCGCCCGGCCTCGCCAGGATTTTCTCGACGTACGCCGCGGAACTCGCCCGGGATCCCGCGGCGCGGGCACTCTTCGTGCCGGGCGGAGTCCCGCTCGCGGCCGGAGCTCTTCTCGTGCAGGAGGAACTCGCGAGGACGCTGGAGACGATCGCCGCGCAGGGCGCGGACGGTTTCCACAAAGGCGCTGTCGCGCGCCGCATCGCGAACTTCGTTCAAGCGACCGGCGGCGTCCTCACGGAGGACGACCTCGCGACCTACCGCCCCGAGTGGAGGCCCCCGTTCGTCTTCGACGACGGGCGCTTCCGCCTCGTCACGATGCCGCTGCCGTCGTCCGGGGGCTTTCTCCTCGCATCGATTCTTGGGCAGCTCCCGTTCGCGCGGGGCGCCATCGACGACCGCGACGCGCCGGAGACGCTCCACCTCGTCGCCGAGGCCGAGCGCCGCGCGTACGCGGACCGCAACCGGTTCCTCGGCGACCCGGACTGCGTTGACGTTCCGCTCGGGGCGCTCCTCGCCCCCGCGCGGCTCGCCGCCCTCGGGCGCTCGATCGATCCGGCGCGCGCGACGCCGTCGAGCGCGATCGTGGGCGGCGCCTGGCCGCGCGACCCCGACCAGACGACGCACTTCGTGACGGCGACGGCCGACGGCGGCGCCGTTTCGCTCACGTACACGCTCAACGACACGATGGGAAACCGCAGCGTCGTGCCGGGCGTCGGCGTCGTCCTGAACAACGAGATGGACGACTTCGCCGTCGAGCCCGGCGCCCCGAACGGCTACGGCCTCGTGCAAGGCGAGTCGAACGCCGTGCGCGCGGGAGCGCGGCCGCTGTCGTCGATGACGCCGACGATCGTCCTCGAGGACGGCCGCCCGCGCCTCATCCTCGGCTCGCCGGGAGGCGGACTGATTCCGACCACGGTCCTGCAGGTCTACCTGAACGCGGCGCGCCGCGGCGAGCCGCTCGGCGAAGCCGTTTCCGCGCGCAGGTTTCACCACCAGCATCTCCCGGACCGCATCGAGCTCGAGACGGGCGCGTTTCCCGAAGCCGTGAAGGACGCCCTGAAGGCGAAGGGCCACTCCCTCGACCTCAACGGCACGGTCTACACGGGCGGCATGCTCGGCCGCGTCCACGCGATCGCGTTCGAGAAGGACGGCTCGCTCACGGCAGCCGCCGACCCGCGCGGTTATGGAGCGGCGGCGGGGAAGTAGGTGCGGGGAAGAAGCGCCGCCCCCTGCCCCCTTTTTCGCCGGGCCGGCCGGTGATGGTATCGTCCGCGCTCCTCGGGGCGTAGCGCAGCCTGGTAGCGCACACGGTTCGGGACCGTGGGGTCGGAGGTTCGAATCCTCTCGCCCCGACCATTCCTTCCCGATCGGCCGCCTCTCTCACGTGAGGGAGGCGGCCTTTTCCTTTCCGAGGAGCCCGGCCTAAGATCAAGAGCGCGATGTCGCGCAAGAACCTCTCCGGAGCCCGGGGTGGCGCAACGGCCCGCCGGCGCGCGCCCTCCGCGCACGTCGAGACCAAGCGCAATGCGAAGAGGGCTCGGATCCTCGAGAGCGCGGTACGGAGCTTCGCGGCAAAGGGGTTCTACGGCACGTCCATGGACGACATCGCCGAAGAGCTCCTCCTGACGCGCGGGAGCTTGTATTACTACTTTCGGGACAAGGAAGAGATTCTCGCCCTCTGTCACGAGACGGCGCTCGAGGCGATGCTCGACGTGACCGAGCGCGTTCGCGCGTCGGCGCTCCCGCCCGATCAGGCGCTCCGGCGCATCATCGTCGAGCACGCGCGCGTCATGGTGGATAAGTTCCACGGGACCGCCCTGGCGCTCCAGTTCGACGCCCTCGACGCGCGGCGCCGCGCCACGGTCGTGGGAGTCCGCGACGCCTACGAGAACAGTTTGCGCGACGTGATCGCCGAGGGCGTGGAGCAGGGGGTCTTTCGCCCGGTCGACTCGAAGCTGGCGGCGTTTGCGATCCTGGGCGCGATGAACTGGATGGCCCGCTGGTACCGCGCGGGAGGCGGAGCCTCCGCGGACGAGATCGGCGAAGCGTTCGCATCGCTCTTTCTCGACGGACTGGCTAGCGGTCGGTGATCTCGAGGATCCCGAGCAGGGTCTCGGCCTTTTCGGGCGAGTCGGGAGACTTGAGGAGCACGGCGTACGAGCCCGCGGGCGGCACACCCGGAGGCAGTCGAAGCGAGATGTCTCCTTCGTCCCTTTCCTTGGACGGGAACGCGGCCGATTCCCAAGCCACTCTCTTTCCGTCGAGAAGGGCCACGCTCAGGGTCGACGCCGTTCGGCCCGCCAGCGATCGGGGAAAGCTGAGAAGAACGGCTCCGCCCATCGCCCTTCTGAGGGTCGCGATCGTGGGGCCGGGGCTTTGTTCTCCTCCGAGGAGGACCGTCTGAGCCAGAGGTACGACGCCCGCGTGGGCGGCGGAAGCGGCGACTCGCGCGGGCCGCGCGGCGAGTTCGAGGCGCGCGCGTGTGAGGTCGCTCTTGAGCCGCAGCGCCGAAAGGAAGGCGGCCACGAGGAGCAGCGTCAAGAGCCCGAACGCCACCGCCATTCCGGAACGGCCCGGGAAAAGGCGCGCGTCGCCGGCGGGCGCCTCTGCGCGGCCGGGGAAGAGCCCCGGAGCGCCTATTCTCAGCTTGAGCCGGCTCGTGGTCTCGACCCTTTCCTTGTAGTACGGCGTTCCGAGCAGCGAGTCTTCGAAGAGGCGCCGTTCCTCGGGGTCGAGCCGGTTGAGCACGTAGTCGGAAACGAGCGCGTCCTCTTCGGCCTCGATCCTGTCGAGAAGCGTGTCGTCCTGGAAGTAGGCCTCCTCGAAGCGGCTCCGCGCCGTGTCGGGCATGCGGCGCAGAAGGTATTCCCGAATTTCTCCGGGGCCGGGAGCCAGGGCGCTCACGAGCGCTGACTCACGGCGGGGAGTCCGGTCCCGGCAAAATCGGCGCGCCGTCACGCGCGGCTTTCTCGCGGTCCATGCGCTTCTTGAGCTCGCGCTTGGCCCTGTAGACCCGCATGTCGATCGCGTCCGTCGAGATGCCCTCTTCGCGGGCGATCGTCCGCGAGGGCACCTCCTCCACGAACCGCTTGAGGAGGAGGCTCTTCATGCGCTCGGGCAGGAGCTCGAGCGCCCGCCGGAATCGAATGGCCTGACTCGAGGCGAGTGCCTCGGTGAGGGGATCCTCGCCTCCGGCGAGGTCGACCGCGCCCGAAAGGCCGTCGTGGGCATGGGCCTTCGCCACCCGGCGGCAGTACTCGAAGAAGACGTTCTTGGCCACCCCGAGAGAGAACGCCTCGGGCGAATCGAGAAGCTCGCCCCTCGAGAGCCTCTGAAGGACGCGCAGAAGCGTTTCCTGCGCGAGGTCTCTCGCGTCGTCCTCGGTGCGCACGCCCCGGGACAGGAAGAAGCGGCGCAACTTCTCCGGCAACCGCCCGAGCTCGGCCTCGAACTCGGAAGAGCGGGTCGGACTCATCACGGAGAGGTCCGTCGGTCAGCGTGCCCCATCCCTGAATTCTAGCCCTCCGCGACCTTCCGCCCGCACCCTCCGTCACGAAAAGAAAGTGCTTGACGCGGGGAGCAAATGAATGAATATTCACAAACGTGAATAGTCATGCGACGGCGCTCCGGCGCCGCGACGAGATCCTCAGGCTCATACGCGACGGCGCGGTGCACTCGCAGGAGGAGCTGCAGCATCGCCTCGCGCGCCGCGGCATCGATGTGGCGCAGCCGACGCTTTCGAGGGACCTCAAGGACCTCGGCCTCGCGAAGACGGCCGGCGGGTACGTGGTACCGGGCGAGGAGTCGACGACCGAAGGCGAGCTTCGGACCCGCTCCGCGGAGCGCCTCGAGCGCGCGCTCCGCGAGTGGGTCCTGGGCGTGTGGGCGGCGGGCAATCTCGTCGTCGTCAAGACGCCGCCGGCGGCCGCCCATCCCGTGGCCCGCGCCCTGGACGAGGCCGCGCTCGAAGGGGTCGTCGGGACGATCGCCGGGGACGACACGATCTTCCTCGCGGCGGCCACGATCGCGGCCGCAAACCGGCTGGCGCGCCGCCTCCAGCCGGGCCTCGCCGCCGTGGAACGCGCCCGCCGGGGGCGCGGTTGACCGGGCAAGAGACGGAGCGAAAGACGAGGGCCGCGATCCTCGGCGCCACGGGCTACTCGGGAGCGGAGCTGTGCGTCCTGCTCGCGCGGCATTCCCACGCCGAGATCGTGTCCGTGTTCTCCTCCGGGAAGAAGGACGCGCGTCCGGTTCCGTTCGCGCGTCTGCACCCGCTCCTCGGGGCGAAAGCCGGACCGGCCGCCGAGCCTTTCTCGATGGAAGCGCTCGGCGCGAGCCGGCCCGACGTCGTCTTCCTCGCGACGCCGAACGAGACGTCGGCCGAGGTGGCGCCGAAAGTCCTCCAATCGGGCGCGAAGGTGATCGACATCTCCGGGGCGTTCCGCCTCCGGAACGCGGCCGACTATCCGAAGTGGTACGGCTTCGAGCATCCGGCACCCGCTCTCCTCGCCGAGGCGGTCTACGGCCTCACCGAGTGGTGCGGGAAGGAGCTCGCCGGCGCCAGGCTCGTCGCGAACCCGGGGTGCTACCCGACGTCGGTGCTCCTCGCGCTCAAGCCCGTCCTGCCGCTTCTCGCTCCGGGCGAGGCGATCGTCTGCGACAGCAAGAGCGGCGTGTCGGGAGCGGGGAAGAAGAGCGACATCGCATACTCCTTCGCGGAGCTCGACGGGAACTTCAAGGCCTACGGGGTCGGCGTCCATCGGCACGAACCCGAGATGCGGCAGGAGCTCGGCCTCTCCGGCGACGCCCCGTTCGTCTTCGTGCCGCACCTCCTGCCCGTCGTGCGCGGCATTCTCACGACGCTGCACGTGTCGTTTCGCGCGGGCGTCGGCGCCGCGGACGTCGCGGCCGCCTTCGCGCGCTACGACGGCCTGCCGTTCGTCCGCGTGCGGCCGGCAGGCGAACTGCCCGGACTGCGCGACGTCGTGGGGACGCCTCGCGCCGATATCGGTTTCGCGCTCCTCCCGGGCGGGCGCGGCGTTCTCGTTTCGGTCATCGACAACCTTCTCAAGGGCGCGGCCTCCCAGGCGGTGCAGAACATGAACCGGGTGTTCGGCCATCCGGAAACAGAGGGCCTCTCGTGAGCGCGACGCATACGGGGCGACCCGTGGTCGTCAAGCTGGGCGGGAGCCTGCTCGAGGACGCGGGGCAACGGGCGAGCGCGCTGGCGGCGATCGCGGCGCGGTGGACGGCCGGTCAGCGCATCGTCGTCGTCCACGGCGGGGGCAAGCGGATCGACGCGTCGCTCCAGGCGC
>JBDTML010000212.1:0-13989 GCA_039934255.1 Acidobacteriota bacterium
TGGGGCCGTAGACGAGCGGCGAGCGGTCCTCGTCGAACTCCTTGTCGGGGCACATGCCGTAGACCTCGGAGGTTGACGGGAAAACCACACGCTTGCCGTATTTGGCAGCCATCTTGACGATCCGGAGGTTCTCTTCGAAGTCCAGCTCGAATACGGACAGCGGGTTCTTCACGTACGTCGCGGGCGTCGCGATCGCCACGAGCGGCAGGACGACGTCGCACTTCTTGACGTGGTACTCGATCCACTCGCGGTTGATCGAGATGTCGCCCTCGAGGAACCGGAAGCGCTTCTCGGAGAGGAATTCCTCGATGCGGTCGCTGCCGACGTCGAGGCCGAAGACCTCCCAGTCGGTGCCCGTGAGGATGCGGCGGGTCAACGCGTTTCCGATGAAGCCGTTGACGCCGAGGATCAGGACTCTCATGTGCCTCCCTTTGCGAGCGGGAAAATGCCGGACGGGCGGACGAGCCAGTCGCGGAAGCCGCCCGCGTCGAGGTCCTTTCCTCCCTCGGGACGCGCCGCCAGGATCTCGAGCGTGTGGTCGTCGCCCGCGAACACGATCACGGAGTGCTCCGTGAGCTCGACCTTTCCAGGGAACACGTCGTGCCCTCCATGGGACGAGAGGCGCGTCTTCCAGACCGTGACATTCTTCCCGAAGACGTCCGTGGAGGCACCCGGCCACGGCTTCGTGACGGCGCGCACGAGATCGTGGATCTCCTTCGCGGTGAGCGTCCAGTCAATGGCGCCGTCCTCGGGCTTGCGGCCGCCGAAGTACGAGCCCTTCGAGAGGTCGAGCGGGATGCGCGGCGCGTCGCCCGCCTTGAGCCGCGGGAGAGCCCGCGCGAGCACGGCGGCCGCGGCGTCGGACACGCGGCGCGAAACGGCGAGCACGTCGTCGTCCGGACCGATCGTGACGCGCTCCTGGTCCACGAGGTCGCCGGCGTCGGGCTTCTCGGTCATGTAGTGCAGCGACGCGCCCGTCTCCGTCGCGCCTTTCAGAATCGCCCAGTTCACGGGTGAGCGTCCCCTGAAGAGAGGCAGGAGCGAGCCGTGCATGTTCAGGGCTCCTCGCCGCGCGAGGGACAGCACGCGCCCCGGAATCATTTTTCGGAAGTAGAACGAAAAGAGAAAGTCGGGCTGGACGGCGCGGATACGCTCCTCGTCCGCGGGGTCGCTCAAGTCGACGACGCGTCGCGGCTCGATGCCGTGCTCGCGGGCGAGCTCGGCCACGGAATCGAACCAGCGCTCTTCGCCGGGCGCATCGTCATGCGTGTAGACGAGGCGGACGCTCTCGCCGGCGTTAAAGAGCGCGTTCAGACACTTGTACCCGACGTCGGAATAGGCACAGACGACGATTCCGCCCACTAGGCCTCCCAAACCTTCCGAATGAGAAAGCGCGGCCGACCGCGCACCTGCTGATAGATGCGCCCGACGTACTCGCCGACGATCCCGATTCCTGCCATGAGGACGCCCATGACGACGAAAGCCAGAGCGAAGAGCGTGAAGACGCCGTCCACTTCCACCCCGATGACGAGCCGGCGCGCGAGAAGGAAGACACCGAAGCCGACGCCGGAAAGGGCCGTCACGAAGCCGAAGAGAGAGAACATCTGCAGGGGGACGACGGAAAACCCGGTCATGAGATCGAAATTGAGCCGCACGAGCTTGTAGAGAGAATACTTCGACTCGCCCACCGTGCGTTCCGCGTGCGCCACCGGGATCTCGACCGGCCTGCGGGCGTATTGCTGGGCGAGCGCCGGGATGAAGGTGGCCGCCTCGTCCGAGGCCGACATCACATCCACGACGTCCCGGTGGTAGCCGCGCAGCATGCAGCCGTAGTCGTTCAGGTGCATGCCCGTGATCGCCGCGGTCGTGCGGTTCACGAGACGCGACGCGGCGCGCCGGAAGAACGTGTCCTGCCGGTTCTGGCGAATCGTCCCGACCACGTCGTGCCCCGCGTCCATCGCCGCGACGACCTTCGGGATCTCCTCGGGCGGGTTCTGGAGGTCCGCGTCGAGCGTGATGACGTAGGTGCCGTCCGTTGCCGTGAAGGCGGCGAGAATCGCCATGTGCTGCCCGGCGTTGCGCACGAGCTCGACGACCTTGACGACACCGGGATTTTCCCGCGCGGCCGCCTTGAGGATCTCGAGCGAGCGGTCGCGTGAGCCGTCGTCCGCGAAAACGATCTCGTACGGCCGGGAGAGGCCGGCGAGGACGGGCAGAAGGCGTGGAAGGAGAAGGGGAAGGTTCGCCTCCTCGTTGAAGACGGGGACGACGACCGAGACCTTCCGCGGCACCACGGCCCGCTCGTCGATTTCGTTCACGAAGCGATTCTAGCGGGTGGAACCGGGCGGCCGGCCTCCGCCGCTCCGCGTCAGCTCGCCGAGGCCGCCGCGCACCGCCGGCTGGTCGGGGTTGACGGCCAGCGAGCGGCCGAAGTAGTCGCGGGCGCCCCCGACGTCGCCGAGACACCAGGAGGTGAGCGCCATGAGATTCAGAGCTTCCGTGTCGCGGGGGTTCCGCGCCATCAGGTCCCGGAAAATCGTCTGGGACGCGGCGCACTCCTTCGCTTCGAAAAGGGCCTTGCCCAGCGAAGCGCGGTACCGGAGGCTCTCCGGAAAGGCGTCCACCGCCTTGCGAAGAAACTTCACGAGCTGAAGGCGCGATTTCGGTTCCTTCTCGCCGCGCCTCGCGTAGGCCGCCACGCGACGGTAGATCGCCGCCTCGGGATCGTGATAGCCGTTCCGCGCGGCCGCGACGAGGGCATCGTCGGACGCGTCCCACTCGTCCAGCACCTCGAGCGCGCCCGAGTAGTTGAAGAGCGCCGTCGGCGAGTTCGGATTGACCTCCAGCGCCTTGCGATACCACGCAAGCGATTCCCTGGCCTGACCGCGGGCCCTGAGGAACGTCGCGATGTTCTGGAAGGTGCCCGCCGTCTCCGTGCCGGCGCGCTCGGGCGGGCGCGCGTCCACGGCGGCCGCCTCGGCTCCCGTGAGGTAACCGAGAGAGATCAGCTTCTTCGTGAACTCCTCGCCCGCGATCTTGTCGGCCTCGCGCGAGGAGCGAACCGCGAGGCGCTCGACCTTGAAGGCCTTCGACCACGATACGGCCTTCGGCACCGAACGGCTCGGGGCCAGCCCCGACACGGGCCTGCCCTCGAAACCCGGGTCACCCGGAAGTCCCAGAAGGCGGCAGAGCGTGGGCGTCACGTCGAAGACCCCCGCCTTTCCGCGCGCGGCCGCCGGCGGGAAGCCCGGGCCCACCGCCGCGAGGATCCCCGGCGATTCGTGCCACAGGAACGCGGTGTCGAACCCGAGGGAAGAGTAGGTGGATGGCCGGTCCGCTCCCCACTTGAAGCCGTGGTCCGACAGGAGAACGAGGTTCGCCCCGTCCTTCTCGGCCCGTTTCAGAAACTCGCCAAGGATGCGGTCGGCCTCCTGAAAGAAGGCGACGACGCCCCCCTCGTACTTCCGGAACTCGTCTTCGGAGATGGCCGCGAGCCTGGGCGGCGAGAAACGCGCGAGGAGGTGCCCGATCTCGTCGGTGCCTTCGAAATAGACCATCAGCAGGTCTGGCTTCTCCCGGTCGTAGAGCTCGAGCGCCGTTCGCGCATATACCCGCGTCGAGCCCAGAATCTTCTGGTATCCGGTGATCGGGTCCGCGAGGCCCTTCTTCGCCGCGACCGCGGCATCGAACTCCGGCTTCGTGATCCGCAGCGCGGCCGAGACGTCGTCGAAACCGGGTGATCCGTCGCGCCGCCCGACGAGGCGGATTCCCTCGGCGAGCCCCTCGGGCCAGGTCAGCGCGGGAGAGCCGCTCAGGACCTCGGCCGGAAACAGCACGGGAGAGGCGCGATCGGAGACGAAAAAACCGTTGACCTTCTCCGCGGGCCACGTCGCCCACCAGCCCACGACGCCGACCTTGAGCCCCTTCTCGCTCGCGACGTTCCAGATGGCGGGAACCTTCCGCGACCAGCCCGAGATCGGGAGACGGGCCCTCGTCTTCGGATCCAGCTCCTGGAAGTCCGCGACCCCGTGGTCGACGGGGGACCGTCCTGTCACGATCGTCGTCCAGATCAGGGGCGAAATCATCGGGTTCAGGCTGTCGAGGTTCCAGGTCCGCCCGCGGGCGACCAGCGCGGAGAGATTCGGCAGGAGTCCGCGCTGCATCAGCGGATCGAGAAGCTTCCAGTCGGCCCCGTCCCAGCCCACGACGATGGCGCGGGGCTTCCGAGCCGCCGGCAGATGTTGGTCCAAACCGAGCGCGGGCAACGCCACGGCAAGAAGCGCTCCCGCGACCAAAACGGGGAACCTCCGCGACCGAGAGGAGGGCTGAAACATCGAAGTGGATTCTACGGGCCTGAGAAAAAGGCCCCGGTTGCCCGGGGCCTTCAAGCCAATGAGACTCCTGAGACGAATGCGACGAAGGACTAGAAAGAAACTCGAGCGCCCACCCGGAAGACGCGGGGGTTCTGCCACGAGATGTCCTTACCATAGGTCGGGTTCGAGGCACAGGCGGTATTCGTGAGGCTCGCGTTCGCCGCCGTGCAGCCCGGCTGGCCGACGCCGCTATTGGGGTCGTTTCCCGCGAGCGTGCCGAGGTTGTTGAAGAGCTCCTCGCGGCTCGTCACGGCCTGGCGGTTCAGAACGTTGAAGACGTCCACGATCGGGGTGATCGAGACCTGCCCGACCCGGATGCCGTACTCGAGGTGCAGGTCCGCCTCGTAGACCGCAGGCAGAGTGCCCGCCGCGCCGCGCGGGACGAGGTAGCCCTCCTGGGTGTACCCGCCGCCGCATGCGATCTGATCGAGCGCACAGCCGCGGATGGAGTAGGGACGACCCGAAGTGTACGAGGAGTTCATGCCGGCCGTCAGGCCGAACGGGAAAGCGTAGTAGCCCGAAAGCTTGAACTGGTGCCTCCGGTCGTTAGGCAGGCTACCGTAGGCGTTGCTGATCAGTCCCGGATAGTCGAAGTCCGCGTTGATGTTCGGATCGGACTGGCCGGTCGTTCGCGTCTGCGAGAGGTTGCCCGAGTAATTCCCCTCGAGCTTCGAATAAAGGTAAGAGGCGAGGAGGTAGAAACGGTCCGAGAACCGGTGGTTCACCGTGAACTCGATGCCCCGGAAGTAGCGACGCGGCTGCGTGGATTCGCAGGGCAGACCGGCCACGAGATTTCCGTCCAGGTCAGCGTCCCCGTTCGGATAGCAGGTCTTGTCGGCGGGGTCCTTGATCGTCCCGAGAGAGTTCCCCTGACCCGGGTTGATGAGCGCGCACGTCGCCGAGCTGCCCGGCGTGAAGTACTGCGCGATGTCGGGGTTGATCGCGACGTCGCAGCGGTCTTCCACGGCCCGGCCGAGCGACTTGTAAACGCCCTTGACGCCGATCGCCCAGTTCTTGGCGACTTCGTACTCGAAGCCCGCGATGATCTCGTCCTGGTACATGCCCTTGAGGTTCTGCTGGACGATCTCGCCACCCTGCACGTAGGCGAACGGGAAGACCGTGTTGATCGGGTCGGCCGTGGTCTGGCTGTTGTTGCGGACGAACATGATGTACTCGTTGCCGAGGGCGCGGGTCTGGATGTCCTGCGGAACGATCTCGTAGAAGCGCCCGTAACTGCCGTAGACCTTCGACTTGCCGTTGTTCATCGGGTCCCAGACGATGCCGATGCGCGGCGACCATTCGTCCTGGATCTTGACGAGGGCGGCGCCCGTGTAGTCCTTCAGCGACTGCGTTTCGTAGCGCAGGCCCGCGTTGATGGTGAGGTTCTTGACGACCTTGAAGGAGTCCTGGGCGAAGAAAGCGATGTTGTCCGTCGTGGGGTTGTTGTCTACCGAGTGCGCGATGGCATAGCCCTGGCAGTTGTCGATCGCATAGGGCTTCGTCGGGTCGACCTTCAGGATGCAGTGCTGTTCGATCGGTGTCTGAGCGAAGTAGCGGTGTTGGACGTTCCGGACGAGGGTCCCGGTCGCGTTCAGCCGGAGCGTCAGGCGGTCGTTGCCGCCATAGGATTCACTGAAGTCGGAGTTCAGGTGCTCCCAGTCGATGCCGCCCTTGATCTCGTGAGTCCCCATGAAGAAGGTCCCCGAGGCCTTGTAGACGTTGCGGTGGTAGGTCTCGTCCCGGAGGATGCGGGGTCCCGACCCGGGCAGGGCCTCCGTGATGAATTGAGCCTGCTGCTGCTCCCGGAAGAGAGCGCTCGAATAAGGCGAGGTCTCGCCGGCCTTGTCCTGGTGGAAGCCGTATTGCGCCTGTATGAGGAAGTTCGTGCCGAAAATCCCGTCGTACTTCAGCGAGTAGTCCGCGCCGCCCACGCTGCGGTCGACGTAGTTCGCGGTCTCCGATCCGACGTCCGTGGTCGAGTAGCGCCCCGAGAAGCTGCCCGGGTCCCCGAAGATCGAGGCCGCGATCGTATTCGACTCCCCGAGGCGGAACGTGAGCTTCCCGGAATAGAGGTCGTTGCGAACCGTGTCGCTCCCGGTTGCGAAAACCCCCGTGTGGGCTGCGTCCCGGGTCTGGGCGATCGCCCGCTCGTAAGGCTGGTCCTGGTTGACCCGGTCGTACGCCCCGAAGAACCAGAGCCGGTCCTTCACGAAGTAGCCGCCCAGGTCCAGGCCGGCGTCGATGCGCTTGGGAACGGAATATTGTCCCTGCAGGACGGCGCGCCGATCCGCGGTATTGCTGTCATTGGCGCCGAGCGAAGCGTTGTCGTAGTAGCCGAAGGCGTCCCCCTTGAATTCGTTGCCTCCGGATTTCGTGATGACGTTGATCGTCCCGCCGAGGACGCGGCCGTATTCGGCTTCGTATCCGCCCGTCCTGACCTCGACTTCCTGCACGAACTCGTTGTTCAGCGTCTTGGCCTGAGTGCCGATCTTGATGCCGGTCGTGTTCACGCCGTCGATGATGTAGGAGTTCTCGAGGCCCGTCGCACCGTACACCGTGACGTTGCCGGAGATGTCCGTTCCCGTCCCCGCCACGCTGTTTGCGACCGAGGCGAAGTTCCTCCCCATCGGCAGGTGCTGGATCTGGTCGAGGGTGGCGTTCAACCCGACCGAGGTCTTCGTCGTGTCGACGACCGGCGCCTCACCCGTGACGACGATCTCTTCCTTCACCGAGACCGACATCGTGATCGGGATCGTGGCCGTGGCGCCGAGCTGAATGCGAACGTTCGATTTTTCGACTTTCCCGAACCCGGACAGGGAGGCGACAACCGTATATACGCCTGGAGGGAGCGCGGGGAACCGGAACCGCCCCGCGGCGTCCGTAACGTTCGTGCGCATGCCCTGAAGGCTCGGCGACCTCGCCTCGACCGCCGCACCGGGGAGCGGCGAGCCGTTCGTATCGACGACCGTGCCCTCGATGTCACCCGTGGTCTGGGAATAGGCCACGTTCGCCGTCAGACCGAGCACGGCGAGTGTGAGCACCAGAAACGTACTCAGCAAACGAGACTTCATGTCCAATCTACCTCCTGAAATGAAGATGAAAATGAAAGAGGGCGCTCAAATCGCAGTGGATCGTCACAAGGACTGAAATTGAGTCTGTGACCCGGTCTCAAGAATTCAGGTGCAAAGACCCTGCCTTAGTTGACCGAAAGGCTACAGGAGTCAAGGCACTGTAGTCAAAGGAACAGAAATCGTGGCTCCGCCCAAATCAATCCAAGGTGTTGGAGATCGATACCCCTGATCGCTTCGGCCTCAGGACGAAGTCTTGAGCCGCGCCTCGACCGGGAAGCGCGAAAGCCCGCGACGCCGCATGGCCTCGGCGCCGGCCTTGTCCCCTAGCACGACAAGGGTCTTCGTGGCCTTGGCGTAGGCTTCCTGCGTTGGGACGTCCGTGAGGAGCGCCTCGAGCGTCCGATAGACGTCGGGCGCCCGGTGCTGCGACGCATAGAGAACGGCCAGCTCGACCCTCACGTCCACATTTCGGGGAAAGAGGCGGATCTCCTCGAGGAACTCCTTCTCCGCCTCGCCCGGCCGGTCCATCCGCGCATAGATGTCGCCCCTGAGGCGATGGAGCCCCACGGCGGTCTCCATCCTCTTGCCGGAGACATCCGTCGCGGCCTCGTCGATGAGCGCGAGAGCCTTCTGCGGCTGGCCGTGGAGTGTCTCGATGCGCGCCAGGATCAGGAGGCCGCGCCGCCGCGTCTTTCCGGACTTCGACGCCGCCCGCGCCGCCGTCTCGGCGCCGGCCGTGTCTCCCAGCGTCAGAAGCGCCCGGGCGAGCACCTCGTCGGCCGACGCATCCCCGCGTTCTTTCGCGAGCAGCGCGTGCTTCTTCGCCTCCTCGGGCTTTCCGATCTCGAGACAGAGATTCGCGACGGAGAGAAGAGCGTAGCCGGATTGCGGCGGGGCGAGCCCGACCATCCGGCGCCGCGCGGCCAGCGCGTCGTCGAACCGCCCCACGCCGACGAGGGCGCTCGAGTAGAGCTCCCACACGTCGAACATGCGGGGGTTTTCGTTCAGGAGCTTCTCGAAGAGGACGATCGACTCCGCGGCGTGTCCCGACTGAAGACGCCCCACCGCGTCCGCCAGGAGCCGCACCGTTCCGACCATGTCCTTCGGGTCGGCAGGAGCGCCGCCGGCGCTGGACGCCCCCGTAGACAGGTAGCCGAGGGACGCGAGCTTCTTGGCGTCTTCCGGATCGACGGCGCCCGGAGCGGCGAAGCGGACCGGGTGCCGCTCGAGCTCCGCCATCAGGGAACGCAGGGCGTCGGGCTTCTCGAGGAGGCGGTTCTTCAGCTCGTCTGGATCCGAGCTCATCTCGTAGAGCTCGGACCTGGGGGCCTCGATGTAGTGCCACGTTCCGTCGAGGCTCGATTTGAGCTCGCTCCACCCGAAGTGGATCCGGGGGAAGAACGTCTCGGCGACGAGGCGCCGCGCGGAAACCGTGGCGCCGTTCGCGAGATCGGTCAGTGAGACGGACCCTTCGTGAGCGGGAAAATTGGTGAGGTCGACGGTCTTTCCGATCGTCGTGAAGACGTCCGTGAGCTGGACCGGCGCCCGGACGGTCGAACCCGCGAACGCGGGCGGCACACCCGCGCTCGGCAGCTTCAGGAGGAGCGGCACCTGCAGCGAAGCGCGATAAAGAAAGACCCCGTGCTCGTCCTCCCCGTGCTCGCCGAGGCTTTCGCCGTGGTCGGAGAAGAAGATGATGAGCGACTTGTCGTAGAGCCCCCTCGCCTTCAACTGCGAAAGGAAGTGCCCGAGGATGGCGTCGGCCGTCGCGATCTCACCGTCGTAGGCGCTCCTGAAGCGGCTCTTGAAAGGCTCTTTCGGCTCGTAGGGAGTGTGCGGCTCGTAGAGATGGAGGAACGCGAAGAAGGGGCCCGAGGCCGATGTGTCGAGCCACTTGAGGAGCAGCGCTTCTGATTCCTCCCCCGAGCGCTGAACCCGGCTCAGCGCCTCGTGGAGCTCGATCGGCTCGAGCGAGTCCTCGTAGAAGTCGAAGCCGCGGGAGATGCCGCTTGCCCCCGACAGGACGACCGCCGACACCGCCCCACCCGTCGCGTATCCCGAGGCTTTCAGGAGCTCGGCGAGCGTCGGCTTCCTGGGGTCCAGCCGGTAGCCGAGGTTGTCCTGGACCCCGTGGAGGGTGGGCGAAAGGCCCGTGAAGACCGACGTATGCGCGGGAAGCGTGAGCGGGACGTTCGAATAGGCCCTCTCGAACAGGATCGCGTCCTTCCGGAATGCGGAGATCGCGGGCGTCTCGACGTCCTTGTATCCGTAGTCAGGCAGGTGATCGGAGCGGAGGGTATCGACCGAGATGAGAATGACGGGAGCCTTCGGAAACGCCACGGGGCGTCCGGCCGCGCCGCGCCGGCAACCGCTCGAGGCGAGACCGATCACCACGAGGATTGCGAGCCCAAACCTCGAAAAAACCCATTGCCGGCCCATGAACGCTTGCAGGTCCCTCCCGTCGCGAGGTTATCAAAGGGGGCGCGTGCCCCTGCCGCGAAAAGAAAAGGCCCCGGCGTTTCCGCCGGGGCCGCCTATCGAACGAGAAGGCTATGCCGAAACTAGAACCGCAGCCCCATCGTGATACGGAACGTGCGGGCGAGCTGATAGCTGCCCGGGACCGTGGGCTTGCCGAAGTTCGTGCCCTTCTGCCAGTTCGCGCCGAGGGCCTTGCAGGTAGCGCCCGAGGACCCCTGCGGGCACTCGATCGGCGTCTGCGTGTTCGGGTTGAAGTCCGTGAAGTTCGAGCCCCCGTTCACACGCGAAAGAGTCGACGCGTTGACCCCGACCACGCCCTGGTTGTTGAAGATGTTGAGAATGTCGGGACGTAGGAAGAGCTCGACCGGCCCGATGCCCTTGGTGTAGTTGAGCGCGAAGTCGGTCCTGCTGATGTTGTCCGTGTGGAAGGCGTCGCGAGCGGAGTAGTAGTACGTGGGGCTCGAGTTGCCAGAAGGCGGCGTCGCGTAGCCCGGGTTCGTGACCCAGTTGCAGGCCGCGCCGGCCGTCGTGCACCAGCGAACCTGGCCGACGGCGCCGTAGGGCGTGCCGCTGTCGTACGACTGGAGAACGCTGACGCTGAAGAGGCCGATAGCCTTTGGGGCCGGGAGATCGTACGTGGCGTAGACGCGCACCTTATGGCGCTGATCCTGGCCCAGGTCGCCTGTCGGATAGTTCCAGCTGCTTTTCTTGAACTCCGGATACTGCAACGCGGCGGAGGAGACGGGGCCCGATCCGCTCGTCTCGCCGACGAAGTTGCCGTAGGTGTGCGACCAGGTCCAGTTCGCTCCAACGTTGAGGCCGGTGAGCGGCCGGTAGGCGAACTGGAGGCTCATGCCGTAGTACTTGCGCTCGAGCGGCTCGTCGATGTTCTCGACGAGGCCCAGGTCGAAGTTGTTGCCGAGGGAGTCGGTCACGATGCCCGTCGACCTGTCGGTCCGGGTCGAGTAGAACCGGCCGGCCTTGCGGTAGACGCCGTCCACCCGGAAGCTGCCGCGATTGGACAGGTTCCCCGAGAGGCCCACGGAAAACTCGTCCGTCGAGGGCGACTTGAGGCTGGTACGAATCTGGGTGTTGACGCCCGGGACGCTCGCGCCAAAGATGTCGTCGCCGTGTTTCGTCGGGAACTGGTTGGGGGCCGTGATGCCGAACCAGTTGAAGACGGCCTGGATCGCCTGTGCGCGCGTCAGGAGCGTTCCGTTCGGGTTCGTGTTGATCTCGGGACCGTAGTACGCGTAGTAGTACGACGACGGAGAGCCGAAGCTGTTTGCCGCCCCGGCCTGCGTCTCCTGGATCGCTCCGACGTAACGGGCGTAGGAGGCGTTGAACCGGATCTTGCCTTCGCCGGTCGGGTCGAACGTGGCCGCGAGACGCGGGCTGAAATCGCTGTCGTCCGCGGTGACGATGCCGCGGCTGTCCTTCGCCTTGTTCTTGTCCCAGCGGACGCCGAGGTTGAACGAAACGTTGTTGTTCAGCTTCCACTGGTCGTTCAGGAAGACCGAGTGGGTTCTCGTGTCGCTCGGCTGCGCGACGTTCGGGATCGGGTAGAAGCCGAGGTACGAGGACGAGTCGATGACCGGGAAGATGTCGCCGTTCTTGAAGATGGCGTCGGTTCCATTGATGAAGTAGCTGGAGCCCGACTGCCAGTTGTTCGACAGCCGCGAGCCGGCGAAGTTGTCGTACCCGACGACGATGTTGTGGGTGCCGATCGAGGGAGTCGACAGGAAGTACGTTGCCTTCGCGAGGATGTCCTCGTTGTCGCGCTTCTCGCCCGAACCCGGACAAACCGCGCAGAAGATCGGCGAGCTGTAGTACCCGCCGTGCGCCTGGTCGTGAAGGACCGTACCCTTGATCAGGTCGTTGTAGATGGAGCCCGAGTTTAGGAACGTGAACTTCCGCTTCGAGTACTGGGCTTCCACGAAGAACTTGTCGGTGAGAACGCCGCTGTAGTTCCCCGCGAAGAGCTCCTGCGGGAGCTGCCGGTTATAGAGGCTGTCGAGGTCGTAGAAGGGAAGCGGCGTGAATCCGTAGTTGTTCTGCTCGTTCTCGATCCGGATGTAGGAGCCGGTGAGCGTGTGGTTCTGGACCGGCGAGATCGTGAGCTTTCCCTCGTAGCGTTTCTCGAGGGCGCTGAAGACGTACGGAACGTTCGACGGAGCGTTCGTCACGAGGGAATTGTTCGTCGCTTTCGGGATTCGCGCGGCCCCGAAGAACCAGATCCGGTCCTTCCAGAGAGGCCCGCCGAGCGTCGCCTCGTAGATGGGGGTCAGGTCCTGAACGCGCGCCGTGCCGACGTCCTTCGGCGTGTTCGCGACCCAGGCGTCGTTGTTCACCGACACGCGGACCGATCCGCTAAAGAGGTTTCCGCCGGACTTCGTGATCGTGTTGATGACGCCGCCCTGGAAGCGGCCGTACTCGGCCGAGATGGTCGACGTCGATGTCGTCGTCTCCTGGATCGCGTCCTCGATGAAAAGGTTGTTCGGCGTGCCGCGGACGTTGTCCTGGATGTTCACGCCGTTGACCGTGAAGTTGTTGTCGAAGGACTGCGCGCCGGAGATCGTGAAGGCGCCGTTCGGGCCGTTCGCGTTGACGCCCGGCGTCAGGTTGACGGCCGAGGCGATGTTCCGGGCCGTGGGGAGCTTCGCGAGGAGCTCGCTCGTATAGGTCGTGGAGGCCTGCGGCTGCTCGGAGATCAGCTCGGAGCGGGCCGAGACGACGGTCGTCGCGGTGACCTCGGAGAAGCTCATCGTGAAGTTGGCCGTGGTCGTCTGGGCCGCGCCGACGGTCTGCCTGGCCACCGTCTGCTCACGGAAGCCCGAGAGCGCGGTTGAAATCGTGTATTCGCCGGGAGGCAGGTTGACGAAGGCGTAGTCGCCCGACGCCGTCGTGACGACGACGCGCGAGCCCTGAAGCGACGGCGACTTGGCGGTCACCGTGACGCCCGGCATCGGCAGCCCGTCGCTACTCGTGACGCGCCCCGTGACCCTTCCCGTCGGAAGGCCCTGGGCCCAGACCGACGCGGCCGAAATGAGACAGCCCGCCACGAGCGCAAACGCGAGCGCCCGGGTCAGCGTGCCGAAGGGATGCGAAATATGTTTCATCTTTCGTCTTCTCCTCTCGAATTTAAAAGGAAGTTGATGGTCTCTACTGGAACTTCTGCCACTCTCGTCACAGGTTCAAAGATCAAAGTTGTGATAAGTCCGCTGAAATACGGTGCAATTACCCTGCCTTCAAGGGACGAAAGCGTACACACGGTAAGCCACTGGAGTCAAAGGGGCAATAGTAAGGAAGGGCGGGGAATCCTGCTGGTTCAATCCAACGTATTGGATTTCGATCCCACCGGCCGGTTCGAGAGGAGGACGTGCTTGCCACTCGACTCCCGGGCGACGATATCCGCGGCTGTGGTCGAGAGAGGGGCGCGGCCGAACGCTCCGAGGTGGTCGCGGTGCACGACGACGAGGACGCGCCGGGCTCCATTCCAGCTTGCCGCGAACTCCTCGTCTGTCGGAAAGAGAGCCGCCGTGCCCGCGTGCGAGCGCCCGAAGTCGAGCTCGCTCCAGCTGAGCGAGGAGACGGGAGTGAGACGCTTCGCGTAGAAGGGAAGCACCTCGAGGTAGTGCCCCTTCTGCAGGAGAAGATCGTCCGCTTCCAGAATCTCGAGCACGCGCGAGGCGACCGGCCACGGCGTTACCACGCGCGCGGTACCCGGCAGGACGATGAGGAGCCCCGCGACGAACGCGAGCCACGGAGCTGCTACCCAGGGGACGGGATCTCCCTCGCGCCTCAGGCCGAAAACCCGGGGAGAGACGTTGACGACGAAACCGCCGAAGAGCGCGCCGAGCACGAGGAGCCCGCTCATCCCGCTTCCGAAACGCTCCAGATAGCCCGCGCCCCAGCCGTACGCCGCGGCCGCGGCGAAGAGCAGGCCGAAAAGCCCGGCCGTGGCGCGCCGGTCGCCCCGGAACTCCGCACCGCGCGCGCGGGCGCGCTCGATACCGAGCGCGAGGAGCACGGACAGCGCGGGCCAGATCGGAAGAACGTACGGAATG
>JBDTML010000213.1:0-6338 GCA_039934255.1 Acidobacteriota bacterium
TCCTTCGTCTTCGGGTCGCGGATCTTCTCGGGCCTGACGACGCAGACGAGGCGCTCGATCCGGCGGTCGTTCGCGGCTTGCGCGAGGAGTTCCTTGCCCAGGAATCCGGTCGCGCCCGTCAGGAGCACGTTGAGCCGCGGGCTCCGGCCGCGCGCCCTGAGGAGCAGGCGCGCGTCGTGCTGCAGCTTCGAGATGCGTGCCTTGACCTCCTTCTCCGAGAGGTGGGAGGCCTCGCGAAACTTGAAGAAGACGTTCCGGTCGGTGACGCCGATGAGGCTCTTCGCGCCCTTTTCGACCGCCTTGCTTCCCGTTGCCTGGCCGAGCGCCTCGGCGAGCTTGATCCCGAGCAGGTTCACCTTTCGGAGGCCGTCCTTGACGGCATTCTCGTTGCCGGTCCACTGGATGAGGCGGCTCGCGAGGTATTGCGCGGTGACGTCGATCGGGTTCTTGTCCCGGTGGGCGTGGACGAGCAGTTCGTCGGGATCGATCGGCCGCAGCACTTCCTTGCCGGTCGCGAGGCTCACCTTCGCGATGTAACGCGAGGGTGAGCTCTCCCACAACATCTCGCCTTTCGGGTTGATCGTCGGCGAGATTTCCTTCGGCGGGGCTTCGGCGGACCCGCGTGCGGGCGGGGTGGTTCGGGCACTGACCATGGAGTCCTCCGAAATTCGGAGCGCCATTGTAGTCCCGGCGCGCGTTAACCCAGGGCCGCGATGAAGTCGTCCGCCGCGAGCGCGACGGCGAGGGCTGCGTCATTCCCCGCTTCGAGATAGAGCGTCGCAGAGGGATCCGCGACGCGAGCGAGCGAGCCCGCGCGAATCTCCCTCACGTCGTCCCCGTCGAACGCGGCGAGGCGCCCCGAAAAGACGGCGAACGCGCGGATTCCTCGAAAGACCCACCGCGCGCCCGGGGGCGGCCCGAGGCGCAGCACGGCCAGGCCCGCCTCCGGCAGGCGCGCGAGGACGCGGAGGCCCGTGATTCCGGGAAACGCCGCGCCCGCGACGCCGTCGCGCCCGATGTGGCGGCTGGGCAGAAGAGGAGTCCTGGAGATTTCTTCGAATGAGGAAGAGGGGGAGAAGAGCAGGACATCGCCGCCCCCGCCCGCATCCCCACGAGCGAGCACCAGCAGCGCCCCCGCGCGGCGGTTTCCCTCTTCCCCTTCCAAGAAGAAACCGGCATTTCCCGCGCCGAACCGCAACAGGCTCTGCGGGGGAATCGCGTCGAACGTGCAGACCGTCACGCCCGGCGCGTGCGCCGTGCGCGGCGGAGGCGGCACCGGCCCGCGCCGGTCGTCGTCCCTCGGAATGTCCTTCGGGACGGCAGGTGTTTCCGGGGGCCGTCTCTTCCCGAAGAGCCACGTCACGTTCACGGCGATCCGAAGAGCGCGCGGAGACGCTGGGCGCCCGCGCGGCTGACGGGAAGGCGGGTCCCGTCGATCAGGACGGCAGTGGAGCTCCCCGTCGGGGAGGCTTCGACGCGCGCGAGGCGATCGAGGTTGAGGAGATAGGACCGGTGGATCCTCACGAAGCGCTCGCGGGGAAGCGCGTCTTCGAGGCTCGCGAGGGTCTGCTTCTTGATGTGATTCCGGGCGCCCGAGGAGAGCAGGACGTAGTCGTCCTCGGCCTTCACGTAGTCGATCTTCTCGACGGGGAGGACCGTCACAGTGACGCCGTCCTTCACGACGACGCGCGCGAGCGGCGTGCCGCGCGGCGCGAGGGGCAATGCCGCCGGCCCGCCGCCCGCGGCGAGCCGCGTGCGCGCTCGCTCCAGCGCCCGATCGAAGCGCGCGCGATCGAACGGCTTGAGGAGGTAGTCCACAGCGTTCGCGTCGAAGGCCTTCAGCGCGTATTGATCGTATGCGGTGACGAAGATGACCGCCGGGCGGCCCGCGGCGTCTCGGTCGATCAGCTCGAGCACCTCGAGCCCGTCGAGCTGCGGCATCTGGACGTCGAGGAAGAGAATGTCGGGGTTCGTCTCGGCGACGGCCCGGATGGCCTCGAAGCCGTTCGCGCACTCGGCCAGGATCCGGACGTCGGGGTGGGCCGCGAGAAGCTGACGCAAGAGGGACCGCGCGAGCGGCTCGTCGTCCACGAGGACGGCGCCAAGAGGAGGGCTGGGCACGGCGCGAGGATAGCGCCGGCCTCGCGAACAGCGGCCTCAGATCCTCGCGGGCAGCTCGATCTCGACGCGGAAGCGCCCGTTCGAGAGGCCGGCGCCGACGTGCCCGGCGTCGCCCCAGCACGCCGCCACACGGCGCCTGACGTTCAAGAGTCCCATTCCTGCGCCGGCCGGCTTTTCCGCTCCCTCATCTGCGGGATTTTCGACGACGATCGAAATGCGGTCTCCCCGGCGCTTCGTCACGAGGGAGAGCGTGCCGCCTTCGAGGCGCGCTCCGATGCCGTGCTTGACGGCGTTCTCGACCAGCGGCTGCAGGAGGAGGGGCGGAACGGCCACGTCGAACGCGGAGTCGTCGAGGTCTTCGGCCATCGTGAGCCGGTCGCCGAACCTCACCTGCTCGATCGCGAGATAGCGATGCGCGAGCGCGAGCTCTTCGCGAAGCGTGATCGAGGAGCGCTCGGACATGCCGAGAGTCGTCCTCAGGAAGTCGGAGAGGAGAGCGCACATCGAGCGGGCCTCCTCGGGGCGGACGGCGACGAGTGCCGCAATCGAGTTCAGGCTGTTGAAGAGGAAATGCGGATTGAGCCTCTCTCGAAGGGCCTGAAGCTCGGCCTCTCGGGCCAGCGTCCGGAGCTCCGTCGCGCGTTGCTCCTGGTCGCGCACCGCCTCCGCGGCTTCGAGCACGTAGTGCATCGCGAGAACGAGCAGGTAGAGGAGGACGCCCAGGAGGAAGACCACCGGTCCCGCGTGCTGGAGGCGGTCGGGCAAAGTCTCGAAAACGGGGAGGAGCGCGAGAAGCCACGCCAGCGTCGTGCCGGAAAGAAGCCAGAGCGAAGCGGCCACGATCGAGGCCACCGCGAGGGCCGCAGCGGTCGCGAGAAGCCGCGCCGAGTCGACCGGAAACGCCCGGCACAGGTACCAGGACGAGAGGCAGAGAAACGCGTAGAGAAGCCCGAGCGGCGCCGCGAGGGCGACCGCCTCGAGAAGAGAAAGCCCGCCCGCAAGCATGAGCAGGCCGCCGAGGATCGCGGTCAGGGGAATCCAGCCGAGAAGGTAGACGCCCAGGCGTCCCGACTGCGTGAAGAAGGGGTGCATCGCGCGCCCCTAGTTCTTGATGCCGAGGCCGCCGAAGAGGATGAAGCCGGTGACGAGGAGCTGCTTCCGGGGTTTACCGGGATCGACTGTGGAGTGGCGGCTCTTGTCGTCCGTGCCGCCGAAGATCGGGACGACCTTGAGGATCACGTTCCAGTCCTCGGGCACGCGGAGCTCGCCGCCTCCGCAGAAGCAGAAGACGTCGATCGTCGCGTTGTCGCCCGCCATTTTCGAGTCGCGGAGGTCGAGGTTGAATCCGCCGAAGACGGCGTTCGCCTGCCCGCCCTGAAAATTCGGGGAGACGATGCGGCGCTCGCCGCCGCCGAAGACCGCCCACTCGTTCAGGGTGCCCCCGGGGTTGTGGGACGCGTCCCACGAGCGGGCGCCCGGACGCTGCGCGAAGACGATCCGGACTCCGATGAAGACGAGGATGAGCGGAAAGAGATAGCTGAGCCGGAAATGAACGAGGCCGAACGTGCGGAGGAACAGGAGAGCGCCGAGGGCGATCAGCACGGTTCCCGCGAAAAATGACCGCGCGACGAGCTTCGTGACGCCGACGGCGACGAGGATCAGCGGCCAGTACCTCCAGAGGTCCCGGATCTCGATGACGCCGAAGTTGCCGAGCGTGAAGAGGAGGCCCGCGGCGATGAGCGAGACGCCGACGACGAGCCGGGACATCGTGTCGGGGCGGGGGCTGGTGTCCGGGCTTCCCTTGAGTTCGTTGCTGTCCATGGCAATTCTCCCGGTTGAAAGATACGGCGCTGGCGCGCGTGCCGCCCGTCTCATTCGGCCAATCGACTTCCCGCGGCGGCGAGTGGTAGCCCGGCGGGCGTGCTAGCGTGCGGGACCTCCCATGACGGGCTTTCCCGAGACGCGCGGATCCCTCGTTGCCGCGATGACGGGCGGCGACCGACTGGAGAGAGCGCGCGCCCTGGAGACTCTCGCGGGGGCGTATTGGAAGCCGGTCTACACGTACGTCCGGCTCCGCTTCCGGCGCTCCCATGACGAAGCCCAGGACCTCACGCAGGACCTCTTCGCGAGGCTCTCGGAAGGCCCCGTCCTCGAGCGGTTCGACCCGGAGAAGGCGAGGCTCCGGACGTACCTCCGGGTCGTGGTGGACAGTCTCGTCGCGAACGACGCGGAAGCTGCGCGGCGGCTGAAGCGTGGTGGAGGGCTGCAGATCCTCTCCCTCGATTTCGAGTGCGTCCGGCGGGAGTTCGAGGAGCACGCGGCCTCGGGGGCGCTTTCCCCGGAGGATCTCTTCGAGAGAGAGTGGGTGCGAAGTGTCTTCGGAATCGCGGTGGAGCGCTTCCGGGCGACGTGCGTGGAAAAGGGGCGCGAACTCCGGTTCGCGCTGTTTTCGGCCTACGACCTCGAAGGCGACGCGGCCGTCGGACGGCCGCGTTACGAGGACCTCGCCCATCGATTCGGGACGACGGCCGTGGACGTGACGAATCAGCTCGCGGGCGCGCGTCGGGACTTTCGCGCGATCGTCCTCGACGTTCTCCGGGAGCTGACCGTGTCCGACGCCGAGTTTCGGCTCGAGGCACGGGCACTCCTCGGTGTCGAGCCCGCCCCATGAGACTCGAGGACGCGGCCCTGGGGCGCCTTCGAGAGATCGTGCGCGCGCCGGACCTGACGGGGACGCCGTATCAGCTCGTCGGGCCCGTGGGCGCGGGAGGGATGGGCGCCGTCTTCGACGTCCTGGACGAGCGGCTCTCGAGGCACGTCGCGTTGAAGATCGTGGATGTCCCGCTCGACGGGGAAGCCCCGGCCGAGGCGCTTCTCAAGGAAGCGCGGGTTCTCGCAGGCCTCGAGCATCCCGGGCTGGTCCCCGTGCACGACGCCGGGCGGCTGGCGGACGGGCGCGCGTTCTACGCGATGAAGCTCGTGCGTGGCGCTCGCCTCGACGAGCACTTGTCCCGTGTCCCCCTTCTGCCGGAACGCCTCCGGCTCTTTCTTCGCGTCTGCGAGCCCGTCGCGTTCGCGCACGCGCACGGCATTCTCCACGGCGACATCAAGCCGTCGAACGTGATGGTGGGCCCTTTCGGAGAGGTCCTCGTCCTCGACTGGGGCCTCGCGCGGGCCCTTCCGCCGCCGGGCATGAAAGCGACGAGGCCAGAGGGGGAAGGCACGGGAACGCCGGGCTTCATGGCGCCCGAGCAGGCCTCCGGGGGCGCGGTCGACGAGAGGGCGGACGTCTTCGGCCTCGGCGCTCTCCTGGATGCGTCGCTCCGCGTCGCGCCTTCCTCGCCGCGTCCGAGGGCGCTCGCGGCGATCGTGGCCCGTGCCACGGCCGCGGACGTGAACGCCCGCTATCCCGGCGTCACGCAGCTCGCGGCCGACGTTTCGCGGCATCTGGATGGTGAGCGGGTGGAGGCTTACGCCGAAGGCCCCGGCGAGCGGGCCCTTCGCCTCCTCAGGCGGCACCGTGTCGCGGTCGGGCTCGTCCTCGCGTATCTCGTCGCGCGCGGACTCTTCATCTTCTTCCGCCGCTAAAGGAATTCGAGCAGACGCGGTAAAGAAGGGTCAGGGGGATGCGATGAACAAGGTGTTGATGGGACTGGTCGTGGGGACGGGGCTCGGAGCTCTCGACGGACTCACCGCGTGGTTTACGCCCGAGGCGAGAGCCCAGATCGCGACGATCGTGATGGGTTCGACGTTCAAGGGCCTCGTCGCGGGGGTTCTGATCGGCCTTTTCGCGCGAAAAGTGAAATCGGTTCCCGCGACGCTCGTCTTCGGAACCGCGCTCGGGCTGCTCTTCGCGTACCTCGTCGCGCACATGCAGGGCAAGTACTACTTCGAGATCATGGTGCCTGGCGCGATCGTCGGCCTCCTCACCGGTTACGTGACACAGCGTTACGGGAGGCCTCTCGCGGCCGCCTGACGCGTCAAATGCCTGACGCGTCAAATGCCTGACGCGTCAAATGCCTGACGCGTCAAATGGTAGTGGCAGCCGGGACGGACGCGCGCTCCGGCTCGTAACCGAGGTTCGGCGCGAGCCAGCGCTCGACTTCAGAGAGAGAGAGACCCTTGCGGCTGGCGTAGTCCGCGACCTGGTCGCGCCCGAGGCGGCCGACGCCGAAGTAGTGCGCTTCGGGGTGGGCGAAATAGAAACCGCTGACGGA
>JBDTML010000214.1:0-29930 GCA_039934255.1 Acidobacteriota bacterium
CGCATCCTCAAGGAGGAGGTCGACCGGCCGCTCGACCACCACAACCTGAATCACGAGATCCCCGAGTTCGAAACGCGCGTACCCACGGCGGAGAATCTCGCGCAGTGGATCTGGGACCGGGTCGCGGCTCGCATCGAGAAAGAGCGCTGGCCCTGCCGCCTCGCGGCGCTGAAGTTGACGGTGACGCCGACGTTTTCGGTCGAGCTGGTTGAGGATTAGAGGAAGAGGAAGAGACGCCCTGGTCATTTACCCATCTAAGAAATTTGCAGACCGTTCCATCCTGCGGGAACGCGTGCATTCTAGAGAGGGTGCCTTCTTCTCTTCCTCTTCCGAAAGCTGAAATGTTCTCTTGCGCCTGCGGCGCGCGCGGCCGCTTCGATCTCCGCGCGGCCCCAGCCGACTTCGGCCGGCGCGTGGGCGTCGGACGAGAAGACGATCGGGATGCCCGCATCGACGAGCTTTCTCAGAAGCTGAGGCGCCGGATACTCCTCTTGAACCGTTTTCCGGAGCCCCGCGCTCGAGACTTCGATCGCGACGCCCGCCGCGCGCGCCGCGGCGATCGCCGCCGCTTCGGCGTCCGCCGCGTTCGGAGGGATTCGGTGGCCGAACTTCTTCGGCAGGTCGAAGTGAGTGATCACGTCGAAGAGACCGGTCGCCGCTGCTTTCGCCAGCAGTCGGTAATACTCCCGCCAGAGGGTCCCCGAACCCTCGACGTCGTGTCTCTGCGCGGAGCCCGGCGCGTCGATCCAGCCGCCTTTGACCCAGTGGACGCTTCCGAGGACGACGTCCCAATCGTGGGCGCTGAGGATCTCTTCGAGAGCGGCCTCGTGGCCCTCGGCGTAGTCGGCTTCGAGTCCGAGGAGGACGTCGATCCGGCCCGCGAACTCCTCCTGGAGCGCGCGAACTTCCTCCACGTAGCCGGACATCTCGGCGCGCGTCATGGCGATGCCGGGATCGGGGTCCTCGCCGGGCAGGAAATACAGGGGAATATGGTCGGTAAAGGCCATCTCCGACAGGCCGCGGGAGAGCGCCGCGAGAACGTAGTCCCGCCCGGATCCGCCGGCGTGGCCACAGCGCGCCGTGTGGACGTGGTAGTCCGTCTGGTACGTATCCTGCATCCCGTCGAGTGTAATCTGCGGAGGCAGAGGGGGAGGCATGGCGATCCGGATCAACCGCGTTTATACCCGGGGGGGCGATTCCGGCGAGACGAGCCTCGTCGGCGGACAGCGGATCGCCAAGGACGCCATCCGGATCGAAAGCTACGGCACCGTGGACGAGCTCAACGCCATCCTCGGGCTCGCGCGCACCGCAAACCGCGACGCGGCGGGCTCCTCGCGCAAGGCGGATCGCGACCGGCTGGACGCCCTCCTCGAGCAGATCCAGAACGAGCTCTTCAATCTGGGGTCCGACCTCGCGACGCTGCCGCAGGATCGCCACCCGAAACAGCCCGTCATCGAGGCGCGCCACGTGAAGGCCCTCGAAAACGCGATCGACGACCTCAACGTTGCGCTGCCGGAGCTCCGGTCGTTCGTCCTGCCCGGGGGAGGTTGGGTCTCGGCGTACCTTCACCAGGCGCGGACGGTGTGCCGCCGCGCCGAGCGCCTCGTGACGACGCTCGCGCGCCAGGAGGCCGTCGGGAAGCACGCGCTCGTGTACCTCAACCGCCTCTCGGACCTCCTCTTCGTGCTCGGCCGCTGGGCCGCGAAATCGAGAAAGGAAGCTGAACCCCTCTGGGATCCCGCCAGGAGCTGACGCGCCCCGGACGGGCGGTCCGCGCGGCGGGCGCGGCTCTGCTCGCCGTCCATTGTTCGGTCGCCGCGGCGGACGATGCGCCGCGCATCGACACGATCGAGATCCGGCCCACGAACGTCTTCTCGCCCGACGAGGCGGCAAAATCTTTCTTTCCCTACGGGCTCGCGAATGCCCTCCACATCACCACGCGCGCGTCGTTCCTAAAGAAGCAGCTGCTCTTCGTGCCGGGCGACGTCCTGCGCCCGGATCTTCTGGCCGAGACCGAGCGCAACCTGCGCGCGTTCGGGCTCTTCCGGAAGGCCTCCGTGCGCGCGGAAGGTGAGCGCGTGGTCGTCGAGACGGCCGATGCGTGGACGCTCCTCCTGCGCGGGTCGCTCTCCAACAAGGGCGGCGTGACGACCTATTCGATCGGGGCCGAGGAGTACAACCTGCTCGGGACCGGACGCCAGTTCGGCTTCGGCTACGAGAGGGAGGTCGAGCGCTCGTCACGCTCGGTGTTCTACGCCGACCCGAATCTCTTCGCGCCGCACGTGGCCTTTCGCCTCGATGCCGCGGATCTCTCCGATGGCCGTCAGCTGCGGGCAGCGCTGGGGCGCCCATTTTATGCGCTCGACGTGCGCTGGTCGCTCGAAAGCAGCGTCCTTCTTTCGGACTTCGACACGCGGCTTCATGCGGGGGGCGAGGAGTCGACGGTCTGGAAGAAGCAGGAGCGCGATCTCCTCGTACAGGGTGGGCGGCTCCTGTCGCGCGACCGCGACGCCGTGGTGCGCCTCGTCGGATCCGTCGAGTGGAACGACGTGGAACTCCGCGCCGGCGGTCTCGGTCAGCCGCCGCCGCCGGAGCGGTCGAACAGGACCTTTCTATTCCTCTCCGCGGGCATCGCCCGGGTCGGCTCCAACTGGATCACGCAGCGGATGATCGACCGAATCGACCGGGACGAGGACTTCAACCTCGCCCCGAGCGTCCGCGCGGAGCTTGGCTTCTCGCTGCCGGTCGGACAAGCGGAGTCCGCGGGACGAGCGCTCCTTTCCGGAAGCATGGGCACTGCCATTCCCTCGGGCTTCGCCCTCGCCACGACGACGGCGTCGACGCGGTTCTCCGGAGGATTCGAGAACGCGCGCCTCCTGGCGGGCGCGCGGGCATACGTGTTGAAGGGCCCGTGGACCCTCGTCGGGAACGTCTCCACGCTCGTCGGATGGAACCTCGATCCCGAGAATCAGATCCCGCTCGACGGGGAGACGGGCGTTCGGGCCTACCGCCTCCACGCGGTCGAAGGGGACCGTCGCCTCGTGGGGAACCTCGAGGCGCGCGTCTTTCTGGTGAACGAGGTCCTCCATCTCGTGTCGTTCGGGCTCGCGGCATTCGGCGACGCCGGCTGGTCATGGGGGGACCCCGACGGGTACTGGCACCTTGCCGACGCGGGCGTGGGCCTCAGGATCGGGATCACGCGCGCGAGCAAGAACAACCTCGTTCGGATCGACGTCGCCCGCGCGCTCCGCCCCGACCCCCTCGGACGAACCGGATGGCTTCTCTCGTTCTCGTCGGGCCAGGCGTTCTAGCCGCCTCGGGACTCAGTGAATGCCGCGTTCGGCGAGCCAGCGCTCGGCGTCGATGGCTGCCTTGCAGCCTTCTCCCGCTGCCGAAACCGCCTGTCGATAGATGAAGTCCGCGACGTCGCCGGCCGCGAAGATGCCCTCCACCGACGTCTTCGTCGAGGGGTGCTGAATCTTCAGGTAGCCGACGTCGTTCATCTGGAGCTTTCCCTTGAAGAGATCGGTATTCGGCTGGTGGCCGATCGCGGCGAAGTACCCCGAGACGGCGAGGGTCTTTACCGCGCCCGTCTTCGTGTTCTTCACGCGCACGCCCTTCACTCCCGTGCCGGTCTCGCCGAGGATTTCCTCGACGACCGTGTCGAGGAGGATTTCGATCTTCGGGTTTTGAAGCGCGCGCTGCGCCATGATCTTCGAGGCTCGGAACTCGCTCCGGCGGTGGATGAGGTACACCTTCGTGCAGAACTTCGTGAGGAAGCACGCTTCTTCCATGGCCGTGTCGCCGCCGCCCACCACGACGACTTCCTTCCCGCGGAAGAAGAAACCGTCGCACGTGGCACAGGCCGAGACGCCGTATCCCAGGAGCTTCTGCTCGCTGTCGAGGCCGAGGTACTTCGCCGAGGCTCCCGACGCGACGACCACCGCGTCGGCGGTGATCGTGCCGGCCGATTCGAGGTTCAAGGTGAAGGGCCGGGACGCCACGTCGATCGCCGTAACCGTGTCGACGACGACCTCCGTGCCGAACCGCTGGGCCTGCTTGCGCGTGACGTCCATGAGCGCGGGCCCCTGGATGCCGTGCTCGAAGCCGGGGAAGTTCTCGACGTCGGTCGTCGTCGTGAGCTGCCCGCCGGGTTGAATTCCCTCGATGACGAGCGGCTCGAGATTCGCGCGCGAGGCATAGATCGCCGCGGTCAAACCCGCGGGGCCTGACCCGATGATCGCGAGTTTGTAGTGAGTCTTTGCGGGCATGAGCCGGAGATTACTTCGCGTGGGCGAAGTATTCCTTCGACTTGTCCCAGTCGGCCTTCATGGCTTTCGTACCCGGCTTCCAGTCGGCGGGGCAGACCTCGCCGTGGTCGCGCACGTACTGGAAGGCCTGAAGAACGCGCAACGTCTCGTCCACGGAGCGGCCAACGGCCGTGTTGTTGATCGTCGCGTGCTGGACGACACCGTCCGGGTCGATGAGAAAAAGGCCGCGGAGTGCGATGGCGCCGGCCTCGTCCAGGACGCCATATTCCTCGGCGAGTTCCTTCTTCAGATCCTCGAGGAGCGGGTACGAGAGGCTCTTGATGCCGCCCTCTTCCCTCGGCTTCTCGGTCCAGGCGAGATGGCTGAACTTCGAGTCGACGGACGCTCCGAGCACCTCGGCGCCAATCCGCTTGAACTCACCGAGCCGGTCCGAGAACGCGAGGATCTCTGTCGGACAGACGAACGTGAAGTCGAGCGGGTAGAAAAACAGGACGACCCACTTTCCCTTGTAGTCGGAGAGGCGGTAGGTGTGGAACTTTCCGTTCAGGACGCCTTCGAGGGCGAATTCAGGGGCCATGCGGCCGACGATCTGGGGCATTGGAAATTCTCCTTGTAGAACCCTTATCTTGAAGGGAGGGAATTGTGTCCCCCCGGCAGTCATTAATTTAGACTAAGTCTATTTAAATGTCCATCGGGCCTTGATTCTTATTTATATTGAGTCTAAATTGAGTGAAATTGACCGAAGGAGGATCCCATGGCCGAACTCAAGGGAACGAAGACGCACGAGAACCTCAAGCACGCGTTCGCGGGCGAGAGCCAGGCGAACCGCCGCTACCTTTATTTCGCCGACAAGGCCGACATCGAGGGCTACCCGGAGATCGCGGGTAACTTCCGCGACACGGCCGAGGGCGAAACGGGCCACGCCCACGGACACATGGATTACCTGAAGGCGGCGGGCGACCCGGCCACGGGCCTCCCGTTCGGGCCGACGACGCTGAACCTCAAGAGCGCGATTGAGGGCGAGACCTACGAGTACACCCAGATGTACCCCGGGTTCGCGAAGACCGCCCGCGAGGAAGGCTTTGCCGAAGTCGCCGACTGGTTCGAGACGCTCTCGCGCGCCGAGAAGTCGCACGCGAACCGCTTCTCGAAGCTTCTGACGACGATCGGCTGAAGAGGATCGGCCCCACTAACCCCTTCTAAGAAATCCGAATCCGAAAGCAAAAAGAAAATGGGCGCCGTCGGTACCCCGATCGCAGTCAAGGACTCTGCTTCCCTGTCTGCCGAGCTCACCCGCATCGCCGACATCTGTCACGGCTGTCGGCGGTGTTTCACGCTTTGCCCGTCTTTCGAGATCCTTTTCAAGGGCCTCGATACGCCCGAAGTGGACGGCGAGGCGGACAAGCTTCCGAAGAAGGTTCTCGACGACTTCGTGGACCTCTGCTACGAGTGCAAGCTCTGCCTGCCGCACTGCCCGTACATCCCGCCCCATCGCTGGGCCGTGGACGTGCCTCACCTGGTCCTCGAGTCGCGCCACGTGAGGATGCAGGAAACGGGGCTGCCTCTCCGCGAGCGGCTCCTCTCGAATCCGGACGCGCTCGGCCGGATGTCTTCGCCGGTCGCGCCCGTCGCGAACTTCGTCAACACGCTCCCTCTCGCCAGGTGGGCGATGGAAAAGACGCTCGGCGTCTCTGCGAAGAAAGACCTGCCGCGGTTCGTCTGGCAGACGTTCACGCGCTGGTTCGAGACGCGTGAGGCGCCCGCGCGGAGCGGAGCGCCCGTCGCGAAGGTCGTGCTTTTCCCGACGTGCTCCGTCGAGTGGAACCGGCCGGAGATCGGGCAGGCCGCCGTCGCCGTGCTCGAGAGGAACGGAGTCGAGGTTTCCGTGGCCTACCCGCTGTGCTGCGGGATGCCGCTCTTCGACGTCGGCGACATCGCGGGCGCCGACGAGGCCCGGCGTACGTTCGTCGCGGCGATGAAGGGCTGGGCCCTGAAGGGCTACACGATCGTGACACCCGGCCCGTCCTGCTCACTCATGATCAAGAAGGAATACCCGTGGCTTGCGGCCCGAAACGGCGCGCTCGACGCGGACACGGCACTCGTCGCGAAGAACACGCGCGACCTTTTCGAGTTTCTCGCCGAGCTGAAGGCGAACGGCCTCCTCGCGCTGGACTTCCCGAAGGCGCCCAAGTCCATCGCATACCACCTCCCGTGCCATCTCAAGGTCCAGAACATGGGCTTCAAGTCGCGCGACATTCTCGCGGCCACCGGAGCGACGGTCACCATGGTCGAGAAGTGCTCAGGGCACGACGGCACGTGGGCGATGAAGGCTGAGTACTTCGCCGAGTCCATGAAGGTCGGCCAGAAGCTCTTCGACGGCCTCGCCGCGGCGCGAGCGGACGTGGTCGCATCGGACTGCGCTCTCGCGGGCGTCCAGATCCACCAGGGAATGAACGTTCCCGTGAAGCACCCGATCGAGGTGCTTCGGGACGCATACGGCCTCGCATGAAAAAGGTCACGCTCCGGGACGTCAAGAACCTTCACGAGTACGAGCTCATCCGCGACGACTGGCGGAAGGACATCATCGCCCTCAAGGCGAAGAGGCGGGTCCTTCTCGGCGACATCATGTCGCTCCTCTTCGAGAACCGCCTCACGGTGTTGAACCAGGTCCAGGAGATGTGCCGGGCGGAGCGCCTCGCGAAGCCCGCGGCCGTTCAGCAGGAGCTCGACGTGTACAACGATCTCGTGCCTGCCCCGGGCGAGCTCTCGGCCACGCTCCTCGTCGAGATCACGGAGGAAGCCCACATTCAGCCCCGCCTCGACGCGCTCGTCGGCCTCTCGTCCGGTCGCCACGTTTGGCTCGAGCTGAACGGACGGAAGGTCTTCGCGCGGTTCCTCGAGGGGCAGGGACGCGAGGACCGGATTTCGGCCGTGCAGTACCTGAGATTCCCGATCGGAGAAGACCCCTTCGACCGACAGGCGCTTGCGTCGGGAGCGGCCCCCGTGATGCTGCGCGTCGACCATCCGGGCTACCGGGCCAGCGCCACCCTGTCGCCGGAGATGCGCGCCGAGATCGCCGGCGATCTCGGCGACTGAGGCCTTCCCGAGTCCACATAGAATCCGCCCGTGCTCATCCACCTGCTCCGCCACGCCGAAGCCGAGGACGTCTCGCCCACCGGGAAGGACGCGGATCGCCGCCTGACCGAGGAAGGGGAAAAGCGCATGCGGTCGGTCGCGAAAGCGATCGCGAAGCTGGAGCCCGGTTACGAGGCGGTGCTCGTCTCGCCGCTGGTGCGGGCCCGGCAGACAGCGGAGCCCGTCGCGGCGGCCTGCGGCTTCCAACGTCGGTTCACCGAGACGAAAAACCTCGTCCCGAATGCCGACCCCGTTCAGGTCCTCCACGAGCTCGCACGACTGGGTCCGGCGTCGGTCCTTCTGGTTGGGCACCAACCCCACTTCGGCCGCTTGGTCGGGCTGCTCCTCACGGGTCGTTCCGACCTCGAGATTCCGATGAAGAAGGCCGCTCTCGCCGCGTTCGAGGCGCCCCAGGACCCGTCCCTCGGCTCCGCCGAGCTGAAGTTTCTACTCCCCGCGCGCCTCATGGAAAAGCTTCTGTAGTAATGAGTTACGGCGGAATCCGATCATTCTTGACCCGTTCCTGATAGGATCTTGGGTCCTTGGAGGATCGATTTCTTTATGGGTAAAAGCGTTGCTCTCGGCTGCATCGTCCTTGTCCTGGTCGGCGTTCTCGTCGTCGGCGGCATGGCGGCGGGCGCCTACAACAAACTGAACGCCGCGGATCAGGGGGTCAGCGCGGGCTGGGCTCAGGTCGAGAACGTCTATCAGCGTCGGGCCGATCTCATCCCGAACCTCGTCGAGACCGTCAAGGGCGCCGCGAAATTCGAGCAGGACACCCTCAACCAGGTCATCCAGGCCCGCGCTTCGGCGTCCCAGGTCAAGCTCGACGCAAACTCCATCAAGGACCCGGCTGCGTTCGAGAAGTTCCAGAAGGCGCAGGACCAGCTGGGCGGCGCCATCGGCCGGCTCCTCGTGACCGTCGAGAAGTACCCCGAGCTCAAGGCGAACCAGAACTTCCGCGACCTCCAGACGCAGCTTGAGGGGACCGAGAACCGCATTTCGGTCGAACGCGGGCGGTTCAACGACCTCACGCAGGCCTACAACACGCTCCGCCGCTCGTTCCCGACGGTCATCGTCGCGAACTTCGCCGGCTTCAAGGACCGTCCGTACTTCAAAGCTGCGGAAGGCACCGAAAAGCCTCCCCCGGTCAAGTTCACCTGAGGCCGGCTCGCGGCGCTTTCGGATTTCAGATTCGGTTTTCGGAATCAGGAATTCGGATTTCTTCGAATGAATAGGATTGGCGGGGGGCGGTCGAGCGGAGCGAAAAAGCTGCTCGCCTACCGTTTTTCTCTTCTTCCTTTCAAGGAAATCTTTCCCTACGTTTTCCTCTTTCTTCTCCTCCCCGTGGCCGCGGCGGGACCGGCCGTGCCGTCCGCGCCGACGCGGTTCGTGACGGACAAAGCCGGCGTGATCGCGCCCGACGTGGCGGCGCGGCTCGAGGCGCAACTCTCGAATTTCGAGAAGGACACGTCGAACCAGTTTCTCGTCTACACGGAGACCACCGTGCCGGACGGAACGACGCTCGAGGAATACGCGATCGCGTGCGCGCAGGCCTGGAAAGCGGGGCAGACGCAGAGGAAGAACGGGATGATCCTGTTCGTCTTCCCCGGGTCCCGGAAGGCGCGTCTCGAAGTCGGGTACGGGCTCGAAGGCGCGATGCCCGACGCCCTCGCGCGCCGGGTCCTCGACGAGCAGGTCCTCCCGCGCTTCCGGGCGAACGACTATTCCGGCGGGATTTCCGCCGGCGTCACGGCCGCGATCGCGGCCACGAAGGGCGAGTACAAGGGGACCGGCCAGGCCCGCGGGCAGAGCCGGGAAAGAATTCCCGTGCCCCTCCTTTTCGCGCTCGCATTCCTCTTCTTCTTCGTGATCGTTCCCGCGCTCCGGGGCGGCCGCCGCGGGTATTCCTACATCGGGCGCGGCGGCTGGGGCTCGGGAGGATTCGGCGGCTTTGGCGGATTCGGCGGGGGTGGTGGTGGCGGCGGCTTCTCGGGGGGCGGCGGCTCCTTCGGCGGCGGCGGCGCGAGCGGGAGCTGGTGACCCTCATGGCGAAAAGCGAAAGGGCGCAGTTGTTCTTCGACGGTCTCGACCGACCGGCGATCGTCGACGCCATCGGGAGGGCCGAGGCGAAAAGCTTCGGCGAGATCCGCGTCCACCTTCATCACGCCGCCGTCAAGGACGTGAGAGCGGAAGCGGAAAAGGCCTTCCTGAAGCTCGGAATGGACAAGACGATCCGGGGCTCCGGATGCCTCGTCTTCATCGTCCCCGACTCCCGCGCGTTTGCCGTGATCGGCGGCTCGGGAATCCACGAGAAAGTGGGGGATGGGTTCTGGGCCGAGGCGCGGGACGCGGCCGGGGCCCTCTTTGCCGAAGGGAAGTTCACGGAGGGCGTCGTCGCGGCTGTCGACAAGCTGGGCGACGCTCTCGCCCTTTTCTTCCCGAAGGCGGGGCCCGAGGACACGAACGAGCTGCCGGACGAGGTCAGCGAGGACTGACGCCGCTTTGACAGGCGTGGGCCGGTCTGGTATTTTTGTCGGCCGTTTTGCTCGGGAAGTTGAGGTAAAGCATGTACGCAGTTATCCGGACCGGGGGCAAGCAGGTACGCGTCGCCGAAGGCGACGTCGTGCGTGTCGAGCGCCTCACGAAAGAGACCCTCGAGAAGGGTGCTGAGGTGTCGCTGACCGAAGTTCTCGCCATCGGCAAGGACGACGGCCTGCACCTCGGCTCCCCCCTCGTTGCCGGCGCGAAAGTGACGGGCGTCGTCGTCCGCGAGACGCGTGGACCGAAGCTCCTCGTCTACAAGAAGAAGCGCCGCAAGGGCTTCCAGCGCACCCACGGACATCGCCAGGATCTCGTCGAGATCCGCATCGCGTCCATCACGGCCTGATCAAGGCGGAGACGAAAATAAAATGGCACACAAAAAAGGTCAGGGCTCGTCCCGCAACGGACGCGACAGCAACAGCCAGCGCCTCGGCGTGAAGCGCTTCGCCGGCCAGCTCGTGTCGGGCGGCTCGATCCTCGTGCGGCAGCGCGGCACCCCTCTGAAGCCGGGCCTGAACGTCGGCCGCGCCAAGGACGACTCGCTCTTCGCGAAGGTGGACGGAATCGTGAACTTCCACGACAAGGGCCGCCTCGGCCGGTACGTGAGCATCACGCCGTCCGCGGTCGCGGAAGCCGGTAAGTAAGACGATCGAACTCTCGGTTTCCAGGGACAGCCTCTGTTCCTTCTAAGCACGAAGGCGCGTGAGCGCCTTCGAATTTCTTAGACAGAAATTTCCTAAAACAAAATGTTCATCGACGAAGCCATCATTCACGTCGCCGGCGGTGACGGAGGCAATGGCTGTGTCGCCATGCGGCGCGAGAAATACGTCCCCCGCGGCGGCCCTTCGGGCGGCGACGGGGGAGACGGCGGCAGCGTCACGTTCGTCGCGGACCGCGGCCTCAACACCCTCTACCCGTTCCGCTTCCAGCGGCGTTTCGCGGCGGGACGGGGCGGCCACGGGAAGGGCAACAACCGCCACGGCCGGAATGGGGCGGATCTCCCGGTCTCGGTGCCCGTCGGCACGGTCGTCCGCATCCGCGAGACGGGCGAGATTCTCGGCGACCTCGTCGAGGAGGGCCAGACCCTGCTCGTGGCCCAGGGCGGAAAGGGCGGGAAGGGTAATGCCCGCTTCGCGACGTCCACGAATCGAACGCCGCGGCGCGCCGATCCGGGCGGCGAAGGCGTCCAGCTGGAGCTCGCTCTCGAGCTGAAGCTCCTCGCGGACGTGGCCCTTGTCGGGCTGCCGAACGCGGGGAAGTCCACGCTCATCGCCGCGATCTCGGCCGCCCGCCCCAAGATCGCCGATTACCCGTTCACGACGCTGGTCCCGAACCTCGGCGTCGTCTCGTGGGAGCGCTTCCGCACCTTCGTGGCGGCGGACGTGCCCGGCCTCATCGAGGGCGCGCACGAAGGCCACGGCCTCGGCATCCGGTTCCTGAAGCACGTCGAAAGGTCGCGTCTTCTCGTCCATCTCGTCGACGCCGCTTCGCTCGACGCGGACAACCCCGCCGCAGACGCCGAAAAGACCATCGCGACGATCGAGCACGAGCTCCTTTCCTTCCAGCCCGAACTCGCGGCGCGCGAACGCGTCCTCGTGGCCACGAAGAACGACGCGGCCTCGAAGGCGCAGATCGCGGCGGTTCGCGCCGCCGCGAAGCGCCGGGGCCTCGCCTTCTTCTCGATCTCGGCGGCGGCGCGACAGGGGCTCGACGCCCTCGTCCCGCACCTCGGCACGCGGCTCGACGCTCTGGCGGAGTCCGCCGCGCCCGGCTCGTCCCGGCCGCTCGCTCACTGACATGCGCATCGGCGTTTACGGCGGCTCGTTCGATCCGGTGCACTTCGGGCACCTCGTGCCCGTCGAGGAAGCCCGCCGCCTTCTCTCTCTCGACGAGATCCTCTTCGTGCCGGCGTTCCAGCCGCCGCACAAGCCGACGGGTCCGTCCGCCCCCTCTCACCATCGTTTCGCGATGCTCGCCCTCGCGCTGGAGGCGTATCCCGCGTTCCGACTGACCGACTTCGAGGTCGCGCGGGGCGGCACCACGTTCACGATCGAAACCCTGCGGCATCTGCGCGCGGCGCGAGCCGACGCCGAGCTCGTCCTCGTTCTCGGATCCGATTCCCTCGCGGGGATCACGACGTGGCGCTCGTGGCAGGAGATCCTCGACGAGTTCCCGATCGCGGTCGTGGAGCGGGAGGGGTTTCCGCCCGGCGTTCTCTCGCGCGAGCTGCCGCAGGCGATTTCCGGACGGATCGGTGAAACGATTTTCTTCGCGGGCAACGCACCGGTTACAATTTCGTCCACGTGGTTAAGGCGCGCCATCCCAGCGGGAGAGGATCTGAGCGGAAGTCTCCCGGCGAACGTCGTCGCGTATCTCCGAAGGCACGCCCTGTACCGGGCCCCGTGAAACATCCGGTTCCCCAGGTGGGGCCCATCGACGACCTCATCGAGGCGACCCTTCAGCGGACCGGGGCGCGCTCCGGAGCGCGCGCGTCGGCGGCGGCCGCGGCGGCGGCCGGCACGTCCGAGAAACCGCGCGCTTCCGCCGACCCCGGGCTCGACGAGCGCCTGACCGAACAGCTCAAGAAGGGCGTGGCCGCGCTGCTCGACAAGAAGGCCGAGAAGCTCGTCGTCCTCAATCTTCAAGGCCTGACGACGATCTCCGACTACTTCGTCCTCGCGACGGCGGGGAGCGATCGGCAAGCCCAGGCTCTTTCCGACGCCGTCGAGCTGGCCCTCAAGGCCGTGGGCCGCCGGCCGATCTCGATCGAGGGCTATTCCTCCGCAGCCTGGATCCTCCTCGACTACGGCGACGTGGTGTTCCACGTCTTCCACGACGAGGCGCGCCGCTTCTACGGCCTCGAGAGACTGTGGGGAGACGCTCCGGACGCAACGGCGGCGTTCCGCTAGGCAGGGGAGGCAGAGAGAGGTCAAGAATGGCGGGACGCGCCGCGCCCAACGCCCTCTTCGTGACGCGCCACCGCGGCCTAAGGGAGCAGCTCAGGCGACTCGCGCGCGCCGCTGACTCGGCCAACACGGTGCTCCTCCTCGGAGCGCCCGGTACGGGAAAGGACCGGCTCGCCCGCCTCCTGCACGAGCGCTCGGCCCGCGCCGCGGCGCCTTTCGTGCGCGTGGATCTCGCGGCCGTTTCGGACGATCTCTTCGAGAGCGAGCTCTTCGGGCACGAGCGCGGGGCCTTCACGGGGGCCGTCGCGGGCAAGCCCGGCCTTCTCGAGGGCGCAGGCGAAGGAACGCTCTACCTCGACCGGGTCGACGCCCTTTCTCTTCGCGCCCAGGGAAAGCTCCTTCGCGTCGTCGAGGAACGCCTCGTGAGGCGCGTCGGAGGCACGCGTCTCCTGCCGCTCCGGGCGCGGCTCGTTGCCTCCGCCGGTCCCGACCTGCCGCGCCGTGCGCGCGCGGGGACGTTTCGGGAAGATCTTTTCTACCGGCTCGCGGTCGTCACGGTCAGCCTGCCCCCACTCGTCGAGCGGGGCGAAGACCTGCTTCCGGCGGCCCGTTCCCTCGCGAAGGCCGGCGGAGGCCCCGCCCTGTTCACAGCGGCCGCGCGACGCGTGATCCTCGGGCATGCATGGCGCGGCAACTTCCGCGAGCTCGAAAACGTCGTCCGCAGGGCCGCGAACGAAGCGCTGGCAGAAGGCGTCGCCGCGATCGACGCCCGGCACCTGAAGCTCGCAGGCCCGTCGGATCCCGAGGCTCTCCTCCACGCGGCCGCGCACGCGCGCTGGTCCCTCCGGCAGCTCGCGGACGCCTACATCGCTCTCATCCTCGACGAGGCGGGGGGAAACGTGGCCGAGGCGGCGCGCCGCCTCGGGGTGGCCCGCAAGACCCTCTACGCGAGGCGGACGGGCTCTTGAGGATCAGGTTTCTCTTCGTCGGCAAGAGCGACGAGGCCGAGTACGCCCGGGGCGTCGAGCGATACGTCTCACGGATCTGCCGCTTCGCGTCGTGCGACGTGACGATCGTCAAGGAGGAGAAGCCCGGCCCGAAACCGGATGCCGCGCGCATTCGCGCGAAAGAGGCAGAGCGCATCCTCGCGGCCCTCGCCCCGCGCGATCTTCTCGTGCTGCTCGACGAAAAAGGCAAGGAGAAGACGAGCGCGGAATTTGCGGCCGACCTCCGTTCCTGGCTCGATTCGTCGCCTTCCGCGGTCGTCTTCGCGGTGGGCGGGGCCTTCGGTCTGGACCCCGTTCTGCGCCCGCGGGCGCGTGCTATCCTCCCGCTTTCCCGGATGACCCTGCCCCATCAGCTGGCACGGTTGGTTCTGACGGAACAGGTTTACCGGGCGACCGCGGCGCTTTCCGGCGTCGCCTATTCCAAGTGATCTCGAGGGAGACGACCAGCATGTCACCTAAAACCGCCGCGATGCCCGCCAAGTCCACGAAGAAGGAAGCCGGCGAAAAGGTGAGAAAACGCCTTCTCACCAAGCGCGACGAGCTCGTCCAGGATCTCGCGAAGAATCGCCAGGTTTCCGACGAGACGAGCGACGAGTCGGCGCAGGACATGGCCGACCGTGCGACGTCCGCCTACACGAAAGAGTTCGCGTATTCGCTCTCCGAGAGCGATCGCAAGCTCCTGCTCCTCATCGAGGAAGCGCTCGGGCGGCTCGAGACGGGGACGTACGGAACGTGCGTCCACTGCTCGCAGATCGTCCAGGAGAAGCGCATCGAGGCGGTTCCCTGGGCGCGCCACTGCCTGGACTGCCAGGAGCTGCAGGACAAAGGGCTGCTCTAGCCGCGCTAGGATCGGCGGGTGACGAAACCGTCGCGCTCCGACCCGTTCGCGCCGCTCGCCTCGCTCCTCGCGTCGGCGCGCACGGCGCCGCTCCACCCCGTTCTCTTCCTGTCCGGAGACGACGAATGGATCGTAGCCGAGGGCGCGCGCCGCGTAACGGCGGCATTCCAGGAGGCCTTCCGCGAGGGGGAGGTCTCGACGTACGAGGCGACGGGCGAGGGCGTGAAGGAAGCCGTGGCGGACGCCGCGACCGTCGCGCTCTTCTCGACGAACCGGCTCGTGGTTCTGGAGGCCACGGAGTTGTTCCGCGGCAAGGGGCTGTCGGCGGAAGACCTCGACGCGCTCCTCGACGAGGCCGAGGAGGCGCGCGACGACGTGCGCGTCCTCACCCGCCTCGCGCGCAAGGCGCACACGTTTGCGGGGGCGGCCGGTGTCGCCGTGGGCGACGATCCCGAGGACGCAGCCCGCCGGATCGCAGGACGGGTGAAACGCGCCGACCGCGCGCCGGAGCTGGCCGGGCTTCTTGCCCTCCTCCCCCCGTCCGGCGAGGGCGCGGAGTCCGCAATGGACCGGCTTCTCGACTTCGCGGTGCGTGCGGGCGCGTCCGACAACGTCCTCCTCGTGCACGCCGTCATGCCCGACGCGCAGCACCGCGCGACGCAAGCTCTCCGGCGCGCGGCGCGCGCCGCGGACCTCTCCGTGCCCGACGAATCCGCGCGCCGCGAGCGCCTCGCCGCGCTCGGTCTCGAGCGTGCCATCGACCGCCAGGTGCTCGTCGAGCCCGAGGTCTTCGAGCTTCTCTCCGGCCGGGGCCGGCTCGGCGCGCGGCCGTTCCTCTCGGACCTCGATCGCCTCATCGACTCCGCAGCCGGGCCGCGCGTGACCGCCGAAGAGGCCGCGCGGCAGATCGCCGACGAGAGCCGCGAGTACGGCTCGGACTTCGTCGAGGCCGTCGCGGGGCGCGATCTCACCGGGGCCATTCGCCTTCTCGGGAAGCTCCTCTCGGGCGCCAGCTTCAGCGCCTTCCGCCCGTGGGGCGGCAAGGAGGACGCGCCTTCCGCGAAGAAGGGGCCGCGCGGGGAGGCCGCGTTCTTCCCGCTCCTCGGTCTCCTCGCCGCCGAGATCAGGAGGATGCTCGCGCTGCGCGCGGCCCTGGACGAAAGGGCGGCGCCTTCCTCTTCGTCAGGCGCGCCGCGACGTGTGGACTACCGCGGATTCGTGGACCGCATCCTTCCCGCGCTCAAGGCGACACGCCCGGGCCTCCCGCCGCTTCCTCTCGACGCGCACCCGTTCGTTCTTCACAAGGCCTACCTCGCGGCCCTCGGCTGGACGGCGGAGGACCTCAAGCGCGCGCTCATCGGGCTGGAGGCGATCGACCGCGGCGTGAAGAGCGGGGCCGGCACGGGCCCGGAGCTGCTCGAAGCGTGGCTTCTCTCGCGGGCTAAGATCCCCGGCCTGTGATCGAGCCGTCCGGCGACCCGCGCGTGCGCTTCGACCGGGGCGACCGCATCTTCACCACCCTCTGCCTGCTCACGGTCGTCGGCGGCGCCCTCGTGTTCCGTGCCGGCTTCACGCGCGCGTTCCCCGAAGCCTCGATCGACTTCAAGGTCACGCGCGACGAGGCCATTCGCCGCGGCGCCGAGGCGCTTCGCGCGCGGGGTTTCTCTCTCGACGGGATGCGCCCCCTCGCGATATTCGACGGAGACGACGAGGCGAAGGTCTATCTCGAGAGGACGCTCGGCCTCGAGAAGGCGAACCCCATCTTCTCGACCACGGTGCCCGTCTGGCGCTGGTCGGTGAGATGGGTCCGCCCGCTCGAGAAGCTCGAATACCGGGCGGCGGTCTCTCCGGACGGGCGGCTCCTCGCCATCCGCAGGATCTTGCCTGAAAAGGAGGCCGCACCCGATCCTGGCGAGGCAACGGCGCGCTTCCTGGCGGAGGCGGAGATCCGGGAGCTGCGCGGGATCGACGCGTCCGGCCTGCGGTTCATCGAGGCGAGGGTCGAGAAGCGCCCCGCGCGCGTGGATCGCACGTTCGTCTGGGAGTCGAACACGATCCGCTTCGGGGACGCTGCGCTCCGTTACCTCGTCGAGGTGCAGGGGGATCGCGTGGGGCGCTCGTCGCTCCACCTCGAAGTGCCCGAGAAATGGCGGCGCGATTACGAGACGCTCCGTTCGAAGAACCTTGCGGCCGGAACGGTCGCGACGCTCGGCCTTCTTCTCACGGCTCTCGCCATCGTCGTCGTCTTCCTCGAGCGCGTCCGCCGCAAGGACGTGAAGTGGAAGTGGGCGCTCGCGTTCGCGGGGACGGGCGCGCTCCTGCAGTTTCTCGCGTCCCTCAACGAGATGCCGATCCGGCTGTTCGACTACGAGACCTCCGACGGATGGGCGGGATTCGTCGCGAAAGCCGTGGCGGGTGACCTGGGCGGGGCCGTCACCCTCGGCGTCGTGCTGCTCCTCCTCGTCGCGGCCGGGGAGCCGCTCTACCGGGAGCGCTATCCGGACAAGCCGGCCCTCGGCCGCATCCTGTCGCTCCGCGGGATCGGTTCGAAGCGTTTTTTCCGCGGGCTCCTCCTCGGTTACGCGATGACGGCGTTCTTCTTCGCGTACCAGATCGTCTTCTACATCGTGGCCGCGCATTTCGGCGCGTGGGCTCCCGCCGACGTGCCGTACTCGAACCTGCTCGGCACGTCGTTCCCCTGGCTCGGCGTCCTTCTGATGGGGTTCATGCCCGCGACGACCGAGGAGTTCTCGTCGCGGATGTTCTCCATTCCCTTCGCCGAGCGGTTCATGCCGCGCTGGGCGGCGGTCGTGGTGCCCGCGCTCATCTGGGGCTTCGCACACAGCACGTATCCGAACCAGCCTTTCTACATCCGGGGCGTCGAAGTGGGGTTCGCGGGAATTCTCATCGGCTTCGTGATGCTCAAGGCGGACATCTTCCCGCTCCTCGTGTGGCACTTCACCGTCGACGCCGTCTACACGGCTCTTCTCCTCCTGCGCTCGTCCAACCCGTACTTCGTCGTATCCGGCGCGGCCGCGTCTCTCGTCCTGCTGCTTCCTCTCGGCGTGTCGCTCGTCCTCTATCTCCGGCGCGGCGGTTTCACGCCGGACGGGGACCTCACGAACGCGGCGACCGGCACCGCGCCGGCGCCCGTGCGTGCCGAAGATGCCGTTCCTTCGATCTGCGCGCCGCCGCGCACACGGAGCCCCGGGCGCGTCGCCGCGGCCCTGGTCCTCGCGCTCCTCGCTTTCGCCGCCGCGCGATTCGTCCTGCCGAGAGCCGGACCCTGGGAGGACCTGAGCGTCACGATCGATCGAAACGGAGCGAAGGCCGCCGCGGACGCCTGGCTGAAGGCGGCGGGCGACGACCCCGCGGGCTACCTCTCGGTTGCGACGACTGCCACCGCGTTCCCGGCCCTCGAGGATCCCTCCGATACGGGGACGGGTCTCGTTCCATACGGCGAGTCGGACCTCGGAGAGCGTTGGCTCCTCGAGAAGGGCGGCATGCCGCTTCTCGCGAAGTGGGCGACGTCGATTTTTCCGGGCCCTGTCTGGAACGTGAGGTACGTGCGTGCCCTCGACGAGCACGGCGCGACCGTCTCGGTGGAGGCGAGGACGGGCCGGGTCGCGGGCTTCCACCGCTCCTTCCCCGATGGCGAGCCGGGCGCGAGCCCCGACGAAGCCACGGGGCGCGCGAAGGCGGCGAATGTCCTCGCTTCATTCGGCTTCGACCCTCTCGCGTGGGAGGTCGTGTCCTCCAAGAGCGAAGCGCGAAAGGCCCGGCGGGACACGCTCGTCGTCACCGAGTCGCGTCTCGAGCGCGCCGGCGAGGCGACTCGTCGCGCGGTCACCGGGTTCGCGGGCGACGTCCCGTCGCTTTTCGCGACGGCTCTCAAGCTGCCGGAGGACTGGGTGCGTGCCCGCGAGAAGTCGACGGCCGCGACGTATGCCGCGATCGTGTGGAAGATCCTCGCATGGGGAACCCTCGTGGGACTCCTCGTCGTGGAGTTCGTGCGCCTCTCCCGCGCCGGGTCGATTCCGTGGCGGCGCGTCCTCCGGCTCGCGGCCTTCCTCGCCCTGCCCGCGATCCTCTCGCGCGTCGTATCGCTTCCGCTCATCCTCACGCGTTACGACTCGCAGTTCTCGATGCCGGTCTTCGCGATCGTCGCGGGCGTGGGCCTCCTCGTCGGCGTCCTCGTCGCGTACGGCGCCGCCCTCCTCGCGGTGGCGCTCGTCGTCGCGATCAAGCCTGACGCAGCGGCCGCGTTCCGCCGCGGCGGCGCCGACGGCCCGCGGGCCTTCGCGGCGGGCGCGGGCGCAGCCGTCCTCGTTCTCGGCGTGCGCGCGCTCGCCCACGGAATCTCCGCCGCGTTCTCTCTCGAGGCGGGCGTCTCGGGCTTTCCGTTTCCTCAGGGAGTCGAGACACTCCTCCCCGCCGCCATCGTCCTCGACGGCATCGTGGTGCGCGCCCTTCTCCTCGGGGGAGGCGCCGCATTCCTCGCGCTTCTCCTCCGCGACGTCCTGAAGAAGCCCGCTCTTCGTCTGGGGCTTCTCGCGCTCGCCGTCGGCGTGTTCGCGCCGTTCGGCGCGCGGACAGCCGGCGAACTCGCCGTGCCCGTCTTCGCGGGAGCGTTGACGGCGCTCGCGGCACTCGCGGCGATCACCGTGTTCCTCCGCGATGACCCGCGGGCCTACGTCTTCGCGGCGGCGCTCCTGGCGGCGGCGGGATCGGGGGCCGACCTCGTGTCGAGTGGAGTGACGCCGTGGGTGTGGAACGGAGTGGCCGTGCTCGCGGCCGTCGCGGCCTTCGTGTGTTTTCGCGGCCTCGACAGGCCGCGAGACGCGGCCGCCGCGCCGGTTTCCTAGCCCCGCACGCCGGCCTTCCGCCACTCCCACTCGGCGAGACGCTCTCTCGCGCCGAGACCGATCGCGCGATGGAGCTCGACGAGGAGGCGCGTGGCTTCCGGGTCTTTGAAGGGCGGCGGGCCGAGGCGCGTGAGGACGGCCTCGGGATGATCCGGAGGCGCGTAGGACCCACGGAGCGCGGCGACGGGCTCGCCCGGACGGTAGAAGAGCTCGGGCCTCTCGAGGATGTGCCGCGGGAGCGGTTCCGGCGGGTCGGCCGCGTTGCGGATTGCCGCCGGGTCCGTCGCGTCCGATGCGGGTTTGCGCTCGGACTGGGTGCGCGCGCGCTGCAGGCCGTCGAGGAGCTCTTCCCGCGAGACACCGCGGAGGAGAAAGACGAGGAACGGATCGTCCAGGAGGCGGTCGCCGAGAAGGACGGCGAGGGCGCCCGCATGCGCGCACGGCCCGGAAACCTCGGCGCACGAGCAGCGGAAGACGACCTCGCCCGCGTCCACCGGCAGGAGCGCGCGCCCGGTGCCCTGGAACGCGCCCTCCACGTCTTCCGGCAGCCGGCCCGCGAGGAGGTCGGCCGCGAAGCGCGCCCGCGCGGCCATCGCCTTCAGGACCCGGCGCTTGGCAACGGTGCCGAGCGGGAGCAGGGAAAGCGACGTCTCTTCGAGATGGCCGTCCGTGGCCTTGATGTCCGCACGAGCGCCGGTGCGCCCGATCTCGAGCGAGGTCACCGCGTTCGAGAGCGCGACGGCACGCCCTTCGACGAGCGCGTCCTCCCACCCGAGCGCGGCGAGGCGCGCGAGGAAGCGGAAGGCCCACCCGCTTTCAGGCGGCCTCGCGCGGGGGAGGAGGGCTTTCCGGCGGCGCGGCATCAGTGGCCTCCGTCCGTCTCGATCGCGTCCGTGTCGAGCGCGACGAGCTCGGTGAGCTGTTCGTCCGAGAGGGTGGCGATCCACTGCTCTCCCACGCCGACGATCGAGCGCGCGAGGGCCTTCTTCTCCTCGATCATCCGGTCGATGCGCTCCTCGAGCGTGCCGCGGCAGACGAACTTGTGGACCTGGACGTGTTGTGTCTGGCCGATCCGGAAGGCGCGGTCCGTGGCCTGCTCCTCGACCGCGGGATTCCACCAGCGGTCCACGTGGAACACGTGAGAGGCCCGCGTCAGGTTGAGGCCCGTTCCTCCCGCGCGCAGCGAGAGCACGAAGAACGGGGGCGGATCCTCCTCCTCCTGGAAGCGCCGGACCATCTCCGCACGCGTGTGGCGGGGGACTGCGCCGTGCAGGAAGAGGACCTCGCAGCCGAACCGTTCTTTCAGTTCCGCCACGAGGAGGTGGCCCATCTCGGCGAACTGCGTGAAGAGAAGAGCCGGGCTCTTCTCGGCGAGCGTCTCCTCGCACATCTCGACGAGGCGGGCGACCTTCGCGGAGCGTCCGTCGCGCCGTCCGTCTCCGAGGAAGAGCGCGGGGTGGTCGCAGATCTGCTTGAGGCGGAGCAGGAGGAGAAGGATCTTCGCCTTGCGGCTCCGCCGGTTCGCGCGCCCGATTCCCGAGAGCAGGGACCGCGTCGTCGCCTTGTAGAGCGCCGCCTGCTCGCGCGTCAGGCCGACGATCTCCTTCGTCTCGATCTTTTCGGGGAGGTCGGGGACGACCCCGGGATCGGTCTTGGCGCGGCGGAGGAGGAACGGGCCCGTGACGTGGCGCAGGCGGGCGGCCGCGGCCGGGTCGCTGTGGCGCTCGATCGGAAGCGAAAAGTTGCGCCGGAAGGCTTCGTCCGTTCCGAGAAGCCCGGGGTTCAGGAAATCGAAGATGGACTTCAGCTCGGAGAGGCGATTCTCGACGGGCGTGCCCGTGAGGGCGGCGCGGCGGTGCGCGCGCAGGGAGCGCGCCGCGCGCGATTGCGCGGCCGCCGGATTTTTGATGTTCTGCGCCTCGTCGAGCGCGAGATATTCCCACGTGACGTCCGAGAGGAGCGCGCGATCGCGGTGCACGAGGGCATACGTCGTGACGAGGAGGTCTACCTCGCCGAGGAGATCCCGGAACGCCGTCCCGCTCGCGCGGCCCGCCCCGTGGTGAACGACGACACGGAGCTGCGGCGCAAAACGCTCGGCCTCGCGGACCCAGTTCTCGGCGACGGACGTGGGGCAGACGAGAAGAGACGGGCCGATGCGCTCGCCGGCGTCGCGCGCCGTGAGGAGCGTGGCGAGGAACTGGATCGTCTTGCCGAGACCCATGTCGTCCGCGAGGCATGCGCCAAGACCCCGCGAGAGGAGGAAGCGCAGCCAGCCCACGCCGCGCATCTGGTAGGGACGCAGCGTGCCCGTCAGGCCGAGCGGCGCGGAGTATCCGGCGATCTCGCGGCGCGCGGCCTCCGGATCCAGCAGATTGCCGACCCAACCCTCGCCGCCCACGCCGTCGATGAGGACGTCGTCGCGCTCGCTGTCGAGCCCGCCCGCGAGCCGAAGCAGCTCGCCCAGCGTCGTGCGGCCGCCGGGCCGGCGGTCGAGGAGCCGGCGTGCCCTCTCGAGGTTTTCCTTGTCGAGGAGGACCCACTCTCCCTTGATCTCGACGAGCGGAATCTGGCGCGCGGCGAGCTCCTCGAATTCGTGCGGCGTCAGCAGCGCGTCGCCCACGGCCACGCGCCAGTCGAAGTCGACGAGCGTGTCGAGGCCGAAGCGCACGACCTGCGCGTCCGCCTCTCCCGGTCCCGGCGCGTGCGCCACGAGCTTGAGGGCGACGCGCGCGAGGCTCCCGCCGCCGGGCAGGCGGACGGTGATGCCGGCCTCCCCGAGGCGCGGCGCCTCGTCGGACAGAAAGCGCCAGGCCTCGTCCGGAGACAGGATGACGCCGGAGGGGTGCCGCTCCTCGAGGCTGCGGGCGATCGGCGTCGACAGCGCCGCCGCGGTCCCGAGGCGCGCGAGGAGCGCGTCCTGCGGATTCGTGAACAGTCGCCCCCGGCGCCGGATCGAACCCTCGGTCAGGGCCCAGATCTCCTCGGCCTCGAGCGAGACCTCCGGCCTCTCTCCCGACTCGAGGACGTACGCGAGCGCGAACGGTCCGCCGGCCTCGGCCGGGGGTACGACGCGGATCCCGAGCCTGAGAAGGCTCTCCGGCAGCGGATCGAGAAGCGGGAGGCTCCATTCCGAGAGGCGCGCGAGGACCGCGGGCTCGAGCGTGCGCGGGGCGGGAGCGGCGAGAGCCGCGAGCGCCGCGACGACTTCGGCCTCCGGCCCGTCTCCCGCGCGGCGCCGCTCTTCGGGAAGGACGTCCCTGAGGACGTCGCGCGCCGCCGCGTCGACGGCGTCGTCGAGGAAGCTCAGAAGGAGGCCGCGCGCGGAGGGGAGCGCCCCGTCGGCGGCGAGGCGCGTGCCCGGAGGCAGGATCGCGCGCGACACCGGCGGCATCGCCTCGGCGAGCCGGCGCAGGCGCTCCCTCTCGTGCGCCTCGTCGAGAACCGGGCGCCAGCGCGGCTGAGCGCCGTCCGTGCCGGGCGCGACCCGCCGCCGGAGCAAGAGGTCGAAAACCCAGCGCGCGACCTCGGCCCAGTAATCGAGATCGTCGCCGGCCGACACGGAGAGGGGCCTTGCGCGGAGGGCGGCCGGAAGCGCGAGCAGCGTTTCGAGGGCGTGCGCCATCGGGAGGACGAGGGCCGGAACCTCGTAGGTCCGGAGGACGGCCGTGAACGGGGCCGCGTAGTCCGCAGGTTCCCGCAGGGCGGGCGCGGATGGAACGGGGCGCCCGTGCACGGCAGGGATCACGAGGGTGAGAGAGGTGGGCTCGGCGCGCGCGGAGACGAAGGACGCGAGGCCTTCGGCTCCCAGCGCCGCGAGGATCTCGGCCGGCTCGAGGGCGCGGGGATGCCGGTCGCGCCCCTCGCGCGGCGAGAAGAGTCCCTCGGACCAAAGCGCGAATCCGGAGGGACGGGGGACTCCATGCAGGATGATCAAGCCGTCCATTGTCGGTTATCCTCGGCCTCCGATGAAAGCCCCAAAGTCACACGAGCTTTTTCGCCGGATGTCGAGCGCGGAGGTGGCCGCGATCGTCGTGGCCGCGTGTGAGGACGACGAGCTCCCCGAGAAGATCGCGGGCGGCGTCCTCACGTACCAGCAGATTCCCCTCCGCCGCTTCACGAAGCTTCCCGAGGAGACGCGCTTCGCCTACGTGAGGCGCACGCTGCGCGACAAGCGCGCGTCCGATCTCGGCCTGTACGTTCTCTCGGCCGCGCTCACGCGCCGTCAGGCAGACCTCATCTCGTCCTTCCTCGAGGCCTTGAAGCTGCCCCACGACGGCCCCAGCCTCTCGACGGAGGGCGCCATTCCCGCTCCCGCGGCGAAGACGCTCGCCCGCGCGGTCGACGCTCTCCTGCGCGTGCACGAAGCTCGCGACGTGGCGCTGTATCTCCACGCCTTCGCGTCGCAGCCCGACGTCGACTGGCCCCTCCTCGTGGATCTGCTCGACGTGGACGAGCGCCTCGCCTTCGAAGACCGATCGGCGAGCTAAGGGCTCGTGCGCCGGCCCGCCCTTCTCGCCGGCCTTCTCGCCCTCTTCGCCACGGTGGTCAGCGCCACTCTCGGACAGCGCGTGTTCGGGGGCGTCCCGCACGCCGCCGACGGGATTTCCTATTCGTTCCAGGGAAAGATTTTCGCGGCGGGCCGCCCGTGGCTCGAGCCGCCGCCCGTTCCGGAAGCGTTCAAGTCCCAGAACGTTCTCCTCGACGGGACGCGATGGTGCGGGATCTATCCTCCCGGCTTCCCGTTGCTCCTCGCCGTCGGATGGCTCGTCGGCGCTCCCTTCCTCGTGAATCCGGTGCTCCTCGGACTCGCGGTCTTCGGCGTCTTCCGTCTCGGGAGGGCTCTCTTCGACGAAACGACGGGCCTCCTCGGATCTCTGCTGCTCTCGGTGTCGCCGTTCGCGCTCCTCATGGGCGCGGGATTCATGGGGCACGTCGCGGCGCTCTCGGTCTTCACCTGGTGTCTCGCCTTCCTCGCCGAGAGCGGGAAAGGCGGCGCGACCGGCGCGAGCCGCGCCGCGCGCCCGCTCGTCTGCGCGGGATTTCTCGGGTGCTTCGGGATCGTCGTCCGCCCCCAGGCCGCGGTGTTCTTCCTGCTGCCCGCGCTCGCCTCTCTCCTCGTCCGGCGCCGGACGGATCTCGCGCGGACCGCGGGATGGCTCGCGCTCGGAGGCGCGGCACCTCTCGGGTTTCTTCTCGCGTACAACTTCGCCCTGTCGGGTCATCCGCTGCGTATGGCGTATCTGGTCTGGGACCCGAATCTCTCGTTCACGTACGGCTTTTCGTTCACGCAACTGTTCGCGTCCCACTTCCCGTGGTTCGCGAGCGACCTCAATGCGACGGTCTGGGGTTACCCGTGGGGAGACCTTCTGTTCCTCCTCCTGCTCCTGATTCCGGCTCCGCGGCGCCGGTGGGACGCGTGGCTCCTCGCGTCGGTTCTCGGACTCGTCGTCGGGTTCAGCTTCTATCGGTTCTACGAGATCAACCATTCCGGTCCGCGCTACGCGTTCGAGGCCCTGGGCGCGCTCGCGCTCATCGCCGCGCGGGCGTTCCGAGCGGGCGGCGGTCTCGGAGCGTCCCTCTTCCGGCGATTCCGGCTCGAAGGGTTCGGGCCGGCCGCCGCGGCGCTCGCGATCGCATTTCTCGCGATCTTCCCGCTCGCGACGCTTCTCCCGCGCCAGGCCGAAGCCCTCTCCCATGCGTACCACGCGCACACGGGAGAGCCGCTCCGCCGACTCGCGCCGGCCGGCGTCGGACCGTCGGCGCTCGTGCTCGTCGGCGGGAATACGGTCGAGTGGACGTACGGATCGTTCCTCCTCGCGAACGGGCTCGATCCGCGGACGGCGCCCCGCGTCTTCGTGCGGGATCTTCCGGAGAAGAGGGCCGAGCTCCTCGCCGCCTATCCCCGAAGCGAAGTGTGGCGCGTGAACGTCACGCTCGAGCCGCAGTCGCACCCGAACGCGTGGATCGACAACACGTGGGACGTCGTAAACGTCGTGTGGCTCCGGCTTCGCTGAACGCGACGGGCGCGCTCGGCGGGCCATAATCGAACGCGATGTGGTGGCAGTATCTCCTCGTCTTTCTCGGGGCTCTGCTCTTCGATGTGGTCGCGTTTCCCTTTCCTCCCGCGTTCACGATCATGGTGTTCCTGCAGATCATGTTCGACCTGAACATCTGGTGGGTCATCGTCATCGGCGTTGCCGGATCGATTCTGGGGCGGTACATCCTCACGCTCTACATCCCGCTCCTGGCCGGGAGGTTCCTGAAGCGGTCGAAAAATGAGGACGTTCAGTTTCTCGGCAGAAAGATGAAAGAGAAGGGATGGAAAGGGCAGGCCGTCATCGTTGCCTACTCGCTCCTGCCTCTGCCCACGACTCCGCTGTTCGTGGCCGGCGGCATGGCGAAGATCAACGCGCTGTACATCCTCCCGGCGTTCTTCGTGGGAAAGTTCACGAGCGACTCGGTGACCGTCCACCTCGGCAAGTACGCCTCCGAGCACGCCGGCAGTCTGCTGGAGGAGGCGCTCTCCTGGAAGTCGATCGCGAGTCTCGCCGTGGGGCTCCTTCTCCTGGGCGCCCTCGCCTTCGTCGACTGGCGTGCGCTGATCCAGCAGAAGACGTTCCAGCTGAAGTTCAAGATCTGGAAGTGAAGGAAGGCGCGAAGAATCAGTCAGCGCTCTGCCGGGGTCGCCGCCGCTGCGAGGACGATCTCTCCCTTGATGCCAGGCCGCGCCGCGAGGAGACGCGCGATTTCCGAGGCTTTTCCGCGGAGGACCTCCTCGTGCATCTTCGTCAGCTCCCGCCCGAGGGCGACCTGCGGGTCTCCCCACGCCTTCGCGAGCGCCTCGAGTGATTCCACGATGCGGAAGGGAGATTCGAAGAGGACCGCGGTGCCGGGACGGGAGGCGAAGGCCGCGTACCAGCGGTCCCGCTCGCCGCGGCGGGACGGGGGGAAGCCGAGGAACGTGAACGGGACGGCGGGGAAGCCCGAGACGGAGAGGATCGCAAGCACGGCCGACGGGCCCGGGATCGCCTCCACCTGATGCCCGGCCGCGGCCGCCGCCGCGACGAGGCGCTCCCCGGGGTCCGAGACGAGCGGCGTGCCGGCGTCCGAGACGAGCGCGAGCGTTTCCCCGCGGGCCAGCCTTTCGAGAGCCTCGCCGACGCGGTGGTGCTCGTTGTGCCCGTGGCAGGAAACGCGCGGCGTCGTGAGACCGAAGCGGGCGAAGAGGTTTCCCGTGCGGCGCGTGTCCTCGCAGTAGACGACGGCGGCGGACGCGAGGGCTTCCCGCGCGCGGGTCGACAGGTCGTCGAGATTCCCGATCGGTGTCGCGACGACGAGGAGGCGGCCCATCCGGGGCATTGTCTCGCGATCGCGCCGCCGGGTCGCCTGTTACGATCCGGCCGTGTTACGCGCGTCTCTCATCGCGCTTCTGCTTGCTCCGGTTCCACCGGCGGATCCTCCGGCGACGGCGCCTTCGGGGGAGGCCGTGCTCGTTGACCGCATCGCGGCCGTCGTGGGCGACGACATCATCCTCGACAGCGAGATCCGGAAGCTCGTGGCCGTGGGATACCTCGGACGGAAGACGGGGGAGTCCGACGCGGCCTATCGCGACCGGACGCTTGACCAGCGCATCGTGGACGTGCTGCGCGAGAAGCAGCTCCGGAGGTCCTCCGGCTTCGACCCGAAACCCGAGGAGGTGGAGGCGCGCGTCACTGCGCTCGAGGAGCGGCTCGCGAGGAACCGGGGTGTTTCGGCGGCGGCGGCCCTCGCGGCGGCCGGGACGACGCGCGAAGAGCTGTCCGTTTGGGTGCGCCGCGGGCTCGCCCTCGACAGCTTCGTGAAGGAGCGCCTCACGCCGGGACTCAAAGTGACCGAGGCGGACCTTCGGGCTTACTACGACAACCCATTTCGCGACGCGGCGAAGAAGCGCGGCCTCGTGGACGTGCCGCCCTTCGACGACGTCCGCGAGGAGATCCGCGAGGTCCTCCGCGAGGTCCGGCTCAACGCCGAGATCGAGCGTTGGACCGAACAGCTCCGGAGCGAGACCCGCATCCTCATTTATCGGCGGTGACGGGCTCGGCCTTGCGGTAGAGGATCCGGTTTGCGAGCACGCGTCTGACATACGTGCGCGTCTCCGGGTAGCTGATCGACGCGAGGAGCGCCTCGGCGGGCGACTTCGCCCCTCCGGACCAGAGCGCCGTCTGACCGGCGCCGGCGTTGTAGCCCGAGGCCGCGAGGACGGCATCGCCGTCGAAGCGGGCGAGGAGATTCTTCAGGGTGCGCGCGCCGAGGCGGAGGGAACGCGCGGGATCGTAGAGGTCGGCGTAGGCGGGCGGCGTCTCGTTCAACTCGCGCGCGGCGTCTCCGGCGGCGGGCAGCGTCAGCTGCATGAGACCGCGCGCCGCGGCGGGAGACGCGGCCTCACGGTCGAATCGGCTCTCCTGCCGCATGACGGCGTAGAGAAGATCGCGCGGGACGCCGCTCTGGTCCGCTGTCTCGGCGACGAGCCGGCCGAAGGGCCGCGGCGCGAGCCCCCTGAGAACCGACCGGGGCGCGAGGTCGAGAAGGAAGTCGTCCGGCACCATCCGGTCGAGGGCCTCGGCCGCATCCAGCGCCGCGGGCCCGGCGTCGGCATCCTCGGCGAGGCGCGCGGCGACGAGGCAGGCGAGCAGCGTGCTGAGACGCGAAGCGTCGCGCACGATGGGTTCGGCTTCGAGAGGCAGGCCGAGCTGCAGGAGGCGGCAGGCGGCGGCGTCTCCGCAGAGCGTCGGGAGGGCGTTCTCCGGGAGGTCGGGCGCGAGCAGGACTTCGGCATAGCCGGGGAGCTCGCGGTAGGCAAGTCTCAGGAGGTCGCGGGCGCCGGAGTCCCCGAGGAGGGCGGGCGGCAGCAGGCGTACCCGCGCTTCCCGCGGGTTCTGGGACGTGAGCAGCGCCTCGCCTCGCAGCCGTTCGCGCCTGAGATATGCGTCGCGGGAGCCGGCGGGAAGCGCGAGCATTCTCTGCGTCGCAAGGTCGCCCGCGAGAGTGTAGGGGCGCGTCGCGAGGAGCGCGGCGTAGCCGGCGAGAGCGCCCGCGACGTCGCCGGAGGCTTCCGCGACGCGGCCCCGCCAGAACGGAAGTTCGCTCTTCCACGGCTCCTTCAGGCTGCCCGAGCGCGCGAGGTGCTCCAGGGGAAGCAGGATTCGCCGCGCACCCGGGCCGTCGCCGGCCTCGGCATGCCGTTCCAGGAGATGGAGGAGGCCCTCGACGCGCCCCGGTTCCTTGGCGAGCCTGGGGAGCATGAGGATCGCCTCGGCGCCCGCGAGGTCGCGGCGGCGCATGAGGAGGCGCGCCCGCTGAAGCGCTGCGACGGCCGCGGGACCGACGCGCCCCTTTTCCACGCGCCGGAACTCGGCCGCGGCGGCGTCGAGCTGGCCGAGCTTCTCGAGGACCGCGCCAGCGTTGAATCGAGCACGCGCGAAGAAGGCGTCCGTTCCCGGAGCGTCGTCCTTCTTTCCCGTGGCGCGCCGCGGGTGGCGCGGTTGCTGGTCGAGAATGCTTCGAAACACCGTCGCGGCTTCGGCGAAACGGCCGCGCGACGCGAGGATCCGCCCGAGGTCGAAACGGGCGCCCCAACGGGCGATGTCGTCGCCGGAGCGCCCGGCGCGCGCATCGCGTTCCACCGCGAGCCGCTCCGCGAGATCCAGGTCGCGCTGCGCCTTGGCGGTTTCGATGAGAAGAGGCAGCAGACGGTCGGGAAGGTCGCGCGCTTGCTTCCCGCGGATCTCACGAGCCAGCACGACCGCGGCCGCGTCGTCCCGCCGGGCCTCGCGCAGGATGTCCTCGCGGAGCCCGGCCGCGCCGGCCTTGTCTCCGGACTCGTCGAGCGCCTCCGCACGGAGCGCGAGGAGACGGCGTCTCTCGCGCGCAGGCGCGGGCGGCCTCGCCGCGACGAGCCGGTTCAGCGTGGCGACGTCGAGGCGCGTCTCGAGCGCGTCGAGCGCGATGCGGAGGGCGCGGCGGGACACGGCCCCGCCCTTCCGCTGGAGAAGCGGGAAGAGCAGTTCGAGCGCGCCGAGCCCGTCCCCGCTCTCGAATCGAAGCGACCCGGCCGCGAGCCTGGCGGGCACGTCGAGGAGGTCGTCGGCGGCAACGTGGCGTTCGAAGAGCGCGATGGCCGCCTCGCGATCACCGGTCGCGGCCCGGGCGCGCGCCTCGAGATAGTCGAAGCGCCCGTCCTGATAACGCTCGGCGGACTCGTTCTTCAGCGCGGAAAGCCGCTCGAGGACTTCCGTCCATTTCCCCGCGCGCGCGGCGGCCTCGAGGTCGCGCTCCTTCGGGACATCGGCGGCCCGGGCCGTGAAGGACGAGGCAGCCGGGAGAAG
>JBDTML010000215.1:0-6548 GCA_039934255.1 Acidobacteriota bacterium
CGTACTTCCTGACGCGCGAGCTGAAGATCCACGACCACCTCTCGCGCGAGCAGCTTCCGAAGCAGGCGTTCCGCTACTGGTTCAACAACGAGAAGGTCACGTGCCTGAGGGAAGCGTCCGAGACCGGCCCGACCCAGCTCGCGAGAACGCCGTCCTTCCAGATCGACCGATCGAAGCTCGACGAGTACGTTCTCTCCCTCGCGGCGAAAGAGGGCGCCGAAGTCTGGCGGCCCGCGAAGGTCGTCGACGTCGCCCTGAACGGCGACGCGGGCAACACCCTCACGGTCGAGAAGTCAGACGGAACGCGCGCGGCGGTGACCTGCAAGTGGGTCGTCGATGCGACGGGCCGGCAGGCGATGCTCGCGCGAAAGCGCGGCGGCGTGACGCCGATCCAGTCGCATCCCACCTCGGCGATCTGGGTGCGCTATCGGGGCGTCAAGGACATGGACGGCCCCGAAGTCGTCGGCACGGACTCCGCCGATCCCTTCCACCGGGCCGTCATCGCCCCGCGCCGGCTCGCGACGAACCACTTCACGGGCTGGGGCTACTGGATCTGGTTCATCCCCCTCCAGGGCGGAGAGACGAGCGTCGGGCTCGTCTGGGACACGCGCCTCGTCCAGCCCGAGGGCGCGACGCCGCTCGAGAAGCTCACGCGCTTCCTCGACGCGAACCCCCTCACGAAAGAGCTCCTCACGCACGCCGAGCCGATCGACGCCGATTGCCATCAATACGGACATCTCCCCTATTTCGTGGACTCCTTCATCGGTCCGGGCTGGACGTGCGTCGGCGACGCCGGCGGCTTCCTCGACCCCTTCTATTCGCCCGGCCTCGACCAGATGTCCTTCTCGGTCTATTCGCGCGTCCGGCTCGTCGAGCGCGCGCTGAGGGGCGAGCCCGCGGCCGACATGTCGAAGGAGTACGAGCTTCACAACACGCGATACACGCGGTTCATGACCTACTTCTACGAAGCGATCTTCCGCGACAAGTACTACGTCATGGGCGACTACGACACCATGACGACCGTGTTCCTCATGGACACGGCGCTCTATTACCTTGCGGCGGTCATTCCGATCTACCGGTGGTCGTCCGAACGGCTGGGCCTTCCGCCGTACTACCAGGACGGCTCGGAGATCGCGTTCTACCCGATGCGCTTCTACAACCGGCGGCTCGTCGCGATCGCGAAAAGAAAAAAGCTGCTCGGAATCTACGGGAACCACAACGCGGGGCGCCGGCCGGGGCTCGTTGGGTTCTCCGTCCGCGGAGCCAGCTGGGTCATGCTCGGGCACGGGCTGGTGCGCTGGGCAAAGGCGGAGCTCGCGAATGCCTGGTCGCACCTGGTCAAGCCGTCCCCGATCGGCGGTCCTGTTCCGAACCTGCCCCCGAAGCCGCCCCGCGTTCCTGCGGCGGCGCTTCCCGTGCAGGAAACAGTTTCCGCCGACGGCACGTAGGACGTGAAGCGTCTCCTCCCCTTCTCCGCGGTCGCGGCTCTCATTGTCGTCTGGTTCCTGGCCGCGCGAACGCAGACCTCCGGCCTCTTCCCGAATCCGCTGCAGGTCCTGCTCGGCCTCGTCGAGCTGCTCCAGCGCGGCCTCCTCGCGAAGTACGTCGTGGCGTCCCTCTACCGGGTCAGCTGGGGCTACCTTCTCGCGGTCGTGACCGCGATCCCGATCGGGCTCTTTCTCGGCTGGTACAGGCGGGGAGAGCAGGCGCTGAATCCGCTGCTTCAGCTTCTGCGGCCGATTTCACCGCTCGCGTGGATTCCGATCTCGATCCTCTGGTTCGGCGTCGGTGACCTGGCCGCGATCTTCCTCATTTTTCTCGCGTCTTTCCTGCCGCTCGCCGTGGCGTCGATGAACGCCGTCCGCAGCGTGCCGCCGACCCTGCTCCGCGCGGGGCGGAATTTCGGCCTCTCGAACCGGCGCCTTCTGACGAACGTGATCCTGCCCGGCGCGCTGCCCCAGCTCATCGTCGCGCTCCGGATCTCCCTCGGCGTCGCGTGGCTCGTCGTGGTGGCGGCGGAGATGATCGCGGTCAACTCGGGTCTCGGCTTCCTGATCGTCGATGCGCGCAATGCCGGCAACCGCTACGACCTCGTCGTTGCGGGGATGGTGATGATCGGGCTCATCGGGCTCGTGCTCGACGTCTCGATCCGCCAGCTCGAGAAGATGCGGGCGCTCCGGTGGGGGTATGGATCGTGAGCGCGCCGGCGTCATCCAAGGTGAGCGTTCAGGGCGTCTCGATGCGCTTCCGGACGGACGGCGGCCCGATCGAGGTCCTCACGTCGATCGACCTCGAGGTTGCGGACGGCGAATTCGTCTGCATCCTGGGACCCTCCGGGTGCGGGAAGTCCACCCTCCTCAACATCGTCGGAGGTTTCCTCGAGGCGACGTCCGGGAAGGTGCTCATCGACGGCCAGGCCGTCACGGGCCCCGACCCTCGCCGCATCTTCGTGTTCCAGGAGCGCGGCGTCTTCCCGTGGCTCACCGTGGAGGGAAACGTCGCCTTCGGCCTCTTCGGGCTGGACGCCGCAGAGAGGGCGGAACGCATCGCCCACTACGTCAAGCTCGTCGGCCTCTCCGGCTTCGAGAACGCGTATCCCCAGGAATTGTCCGGCGGCATGAAGCAGCGGCTCGAGGTCGCGCGCGCGCTTGCCGTGAATCCCGACGTCCTGTTTCTCGACGAGCCCTTCGGCGCCCTCGACTCGATCACGCGTCTCGTGATGCGCAGCGAGCTCCTCCGCATCCGCCGCGCCGAGAAGAAGACGATCCTCTTCGTGACGCACGACATCGACGAATCCGTCCAGCTCGCGGATCGCGTCGTCGTCATGTCCACCCGTCCGGCCACGATTCGCCGGATCGTGGACATCGAGATGCCCCATCCGCGGGACCTCAGCTCGCCGCGGTACATCGAGCTGCGCGACCTTCTCCTCGGGGAGATTGGCCTTGCCCACAAGATCTGACATCGAGCGCGTCGCTCTTCCGCTCGGAACCGCCGCTCTCGTGATCCTCGTCTGGGCCCTTGCGGTGCGCTTTACCCACACGAACGTATTCCCGTCGCCACTGCGCGTGTTGCTCGGCCTTCGCGAGCTCGCGGGCAAGGGCGTCCTTGGGCACTACGTGGGCGACTCGCTTCGCCGCGTCGCGACGGGGTACCTTCTCGCCCTCGTCCTCGGCATTCCGGCGGGTCTCGCACTCGGCTGGCATCCGAACCTCGCGTCGGCATTCAATCCGGTCATTCAGATGGCGCGCCCGATCAGCCCCCTCGCGTGGATGCCGCTCGCGATCCTGTGGTTCGGGGTTTCGGAGGCGGCTCCGGGCTTCCTCATCTTCCTCGGAGCGTTCTTTCCGATCGTCGTTGCCTCGATGAACGGCGTGAAGGGTGTCCCCGCGATGTACCTGCAGGCCGGCCGCAATTTCGGACTCTCGACACCGCGCCTCCTCGCCCGGGTCGTCTTTCCGGCCGCGCTGCCGCAGATACTCGTCGGTCTCCGGATCGCGCTCGGCATCGCGTGGATCGTCGTCGTCGCCGCCGAGATGATCGCGGTCGACTCCGGGCTCGGGTACCTCATCATCGACTCGCGAAACGCGGGCAAGCGCTACGACCTCGTCGTCGCCGGCATGCTCCTCATCGGCGTCATCGGCCTCGTGCTGGACGTGCTCGCCCGGCGCCTCGAACGGCTTCGCACCGTGCGCTGGGGCTTCCAGGAGGAGTCCGCATGACCGGCCCGAGGCGAATCGGCTACGGCATCGTGGCATGGCTCCTCGTTGTCACCGCGCTCCATGCGGCCCTCAACGTGAACTGGGCCGTCCTCGCGAACGACTTCGTCGCGCCGGACAAGAGGAAGCTCAACGTCGCTTACATTCCGGTCACCTGCCATCTCGCATGCCCGGTGACCGACTACATCTCGAAGTTCTCGGAAGAGGGCGAGCTCTTCATTCCGCGCATGTTCCAGGGCTTCCCCGAGATCAAGGAGGCCCTCATCGCGAACAAGATGCAGGCGGCGTTCATCGTCGCTCCCATGGCCATCGCGCTGAAGGCCCAGGGCGTCGGCATCCGCATCGTCTACCTCGGGCACCGCTACGGCAGCGCGGTCGTCGTGCGGAAGGACGGACCCGTCCATTCGTTTCCCGACCTCAAGGGAAGGACGATCGCCGTGCCGAGCCGGTTCTCCGACGAGCGGCTCATCGTCTTCCGCGTCCTCAAGAAGTTCGGCATGAAGCCCTCGGACCTCAGGATCGTCGAGATGGCGCCGCCCGACGTCACGGGAGCGCTCGCCGCGGGCGCCATCGACGCGTTCTCCATGGGCGAGCCGTTCCCTTCGCAGGCCGAGATCGGCGGCTACGGCCGCGTCCTTTTCCACGCGCGAGAGCACTGGCCCGACTACATGTCGTGCGTCCTCGTCGTCCGCGAGGACGTCATCGCCTCACGCGCGCTCGCGGTCCAGACGCTCGTCGACGGTGTCGCGCGATCGGGCCTCTGGCTGGAGGAAGGCAAGCCCCACCGCGACCACGCCGCGGACTTCGTCGGGCGCTTCTACTACAACCAGAGCCCGAAGATCCTGCGCTGGGCGCTCACGAACCCCCTCGACCGCGTCATGTACACGCCGCTCTCGCCGCGGAAGGCCGACTTCGACCTCGTCCGCGACCTCATGATCGAGACGGGCATCCTCGACCGAAAGGTCGAGTTCGAGGACTACGTCGACACGCGTTTCGCCGAGGGGGCCAAGGAGCAGACGGCCTGGCGGTACGAAGCGGGCTCGAGCGAGGCGCGCTGATCGGGTTGAAGTCGCAATTGCGACTCAGTCCTACAAAGGGTGGTAGATTCCGTCCCAGAAAACGAAACGACATGGGCCAGGAAAGGGTGCATATGCAGGGTTTACGCGCCATCCACGCGAAGCGGTTCCACCTCCTCCGCCTTCTCTGCGCGGCAGCATTCGCCGCGATCCTCCTCGCATCAACGTCGGCCCGCGCCGCGACGATCACGGTCAACAGCGCCGCGGACACGACCGCCAACGACGGTGTGTGCACGCTGCGTGAGGCGATCACCGCGGCGAACACCGACACCGCGTCGGGCGCCGCGGCCGGCGAATGCGCGGCCGGCGCCCTCGGGCTCGACACCATCGTGTTCGCGATTCCGGCCGCGACCGATCCGGGCTGCGTCGTGGGGACGGGCGTCTGCACGATCGCTCCGGCGTTTGCGTTGCCGAACATCATCGACGCCGTCACGATCGACGGTTACACGCAGACGGGCGCCGTCGCGAATACGAACACGGTCGCGTCCCAGCTCGGCCTCAACGGAGCGCTCAAGATCCAGTTGACGGGTACGGCGGGCGGGAACGGGCTCACGATCCGGGCGCCAGCGGTCACGGTTCGCGGACTCGTCGTGAACGGATTCACGAACGGAATCGACGCCCGACTCTCGGCGGGAGGAACGATCACCCTCGAAGGAAACTACGTCGGCACGAACGTCACGGGAACCGCTGTCGCGGGCAATGGCAGCGTCGGCATCAACACGGGAGGCACCGGCAGCATCGTCATCGGCGGGACCACGCCCGCGGCTCGCAACCTCATCTCGGGGAATGGTCGGTCGTTGCTCGGACCGGGGATCCTGACCTTCACGGACATCGCGGCCACGATCCAGGGAAACCTCATCGGCACGGACGTGACGGGCCTTGTGGCTCTCGCGAACGGCGGCCCCGGCATCAACGCGAACCCCGTCACCCAGGCGATCACCGTCGGCGGGACGGCCGCGGGGGCGGGCAACCTCGTCACCGGAAACGGCTACAACAACGTCTCGATCTTCGGGGGAACGGGTCACTTCGTTCAGGGCAATCTCGTGGGCACGAACGTCACCGGCACGGCGGCGCTTCCCAGCGACATGCCGTTCATTCCCGGCAACCCCCGCACGGGCGTCCACTTGGTCAACACGAGCAACACGCTCGTCGGGGGCACGACAGTCGCCGCGCGGAACATCATCTCGGGAAACGTGAGCGGCGGCGTCGACATCTCGACCGTGACCGGCAGCGCCGGTGGAAGCAATCAGGTTCAAGGGAACTACATCGGTACGGACATCACGGGGACGGTCAACCTCGGGAACTCGGGCTTCGGCGTGCTCCTGTCGAATTCGCCCGGCTCGTCCGTCGGCGGCTCCGTCGCGGGGGCGCCGAACATCATCGCCTTCACCGTGGGAGGCGTCGGGATCGGGACGGCTCTCGGCGTCAACAATTCGTTGCTGGGGAACTCCATCCATTCCAACGGGGGTATCGGCATCGATCTCGGAGGCAATTTCTTCGACGGGGTCACGCCGAATAGTCCCGGCGGCAGCCAGAACTATCCGGTCCTCACGGCGGCGCCGATCGCCGCCGGCACAGTGAACATCTCAGGCACCCTGAACGGCACGGCCAGCAGCACGTTCCGTATCGAGTTCTTTTCCAGCGCCGTCGGCGACCCGACGGGTTACGGGGAAGGACAGACGTTTCTCGGCTTCGCCAACGTGACGACGGATGGCACCGGCAACGTGAGCTTCGGCCCTCTGCCGTTTGCCGTGCC
>JBDTML010000216.1:0-3030 GCA_039934255.1 Acidobacteriota bacterium
CGAACGTCCTCGTCGTGAACAACGGGACCATCCGGATGATCTCGCGAGAAGGGACGACGACGCTCTACATGAGCCCGGCGGGCGGCGCGGTCTTCTCGAGCCCTGACTCGTTCCGCGCCGGTACGCCCATCCAGACGTCCCACTCGCATCAACAGGTGATCGTCGACACATCGACCTCGGCGTTCACGGTCGTCAACTTCGAAACGGTCACCGAGACGCCCCGCTTCACACTCGACGGAAGTGAAATCCGGCTGGGCCGCGTCGGAGATGTCTACCGGACGTCCAAGCAGGGCCACCTCGCGTCGCCGACCCCGGCGGGCTATTTCAGCGGTTACTCGGTTGCCATCACCCGGTGCGCCGACGACTGACGCTACGACGGGAGTCCGACGCGGCGGACGATCTCTGCGAAGCGCGGATCGCCGTATAGCGGCTTCCAACGCCGATCCCTTCGAACCCAGACCAGCCAGTGGGTGCGCTCCTCGACGGCCTTGTCGAGCCAGGCAAACGCTTTGTCCTTGTCGCCCAGAGCCGTGTGCACGAGCGCCACGGCGTACGCGGTGACGTACTGCTTCTTCGAGAGCGTCTCAAGGTCGGCGAGGGCCTTGAGCGCTTTCGGGCGCCTTCCGAGAATGCCGTAAACGTACCCCACGGCTGCTATCGTGGGCACCCACTCCTTGAGAGGTCCCGTGGCGTTGTATTCCGTGATGGCCTTCTCGGAGAGCCCCTTCGCCTCGTAAACGCGTCCGAGGAAGAGGTGAGAGAGCGGGTCTCCGGGATTCATCTCCAGGGCCTTGTGGAGCTCCTCCTCCGCCCGATCCAGTTCGTCGGCGTAATAGAGCAGAAAGCCCATATCCGCCGCGATGGGGACGGAGAGCGGGTCGAGCTCCTTGCCACGCAGAATCTCGGCCTTCGCCTCGGGAAGGCGGCCGGTCGCGGTCAGGAAGTAGGCGTACCACTCGTGGGCCGTCGGGTATTTCGGGTTCAGCTCGATGGCCCGTCGAAACTCGCTCTCGGCGCCCGTCCAGTCCCAGTCGTAGTAGAACCTGACATAGGCGAGGGACGCATGCGGCTCGGCGAGCGAGGCATCCAGCTCGAGCGCTTTCTCGGCTGCCGCCCGCGCCTTGGGGAAGACCTCCTTGGGCGCAAGAAGGCTCGCGTATCCAAGCTGAGTGTAGGAATCGGCGATCCCCGCGTACGCTGCCGCGTAGGCCGGGTCGACGTCGAGCGCCGCCCGGAAGAACTCGATCGCCTTCTTGAGGTTGACGCCGCCGCGCTTGTTCCAGAAATACCGGCCCTTGGCGTAGGCCTCGTAAGCCACCGGGTCCACCGGGCGCGCGCGCTTGAACTGCGCCTCCTCACTCGGGGTCAGCTCGACCTTGATCGCCCTCGTGATGGCCTGCGACACTTCATTCTGGAGTGCCAGCACGTCTCGGAGATCCCGTTCGTAGGTCTGGGCCCAGAGGTGCTTGTCGGACGTCGCATCGATGAGCTGCGCCGTCAGCCGGAGCCGCTCACCTGTTCGCGACACGGACCCTTCCACGACGGCGTCCACTTTCAGCTCGCGTGCGATCTCCGGCAGCCGCTTCTTCGTCCCCTTGAACGTCATCACGGACGTCCGCGACGTCACCTGTATGGCGCCGACGCTGGCGAGCCTGGCGATCAGCTCCTCCGTCATCCCGTCGGCGAAGTACTCCTGGCTCGCGTCGCCTGAGAGGTTCTGGAGCGGAAGCACCGCGATCGACCGGATCACCGCGCCCTTCGGTCCGCCCAATAGGCGCGTGCGAATCCCACCCGCGTTCATCACGACGAGGACCGCAGCGATCACGCCGACGACGGCCGCGATCGCGCCCGCCCCGAAGCGCGGCCGCAACGCCATCGCGGGCCTCGTGCCCGACGTCATCGCGGCTCCGCCCGCGGTTCCCCCGATCTCCTTGAGCGCATAGGTGAGGTCCCGCGCCGACTGGAACCTCTGTTCCGGCGCCTTCTCGAGACAGCGCGTCAGGATGTGCGCGAGAGCGATGGGAATCGGTTTCGCGGCTTCGGATGGATCGGGAGGGGACTCCCGCAGGATGGCCGCCATCGAGTCCGCGGAGGTCCGGCCCGGGAAGGCGCGGCGGCCGGTCACCATCTCGTAGAGGACCGATCCGAACGAGAAGAGGTCGCTCCTCGCGTCGACGGGAAGACCTCGGACCTGCTCGGGCGACATATACGCCGCGGTGCCCATCACGGTCCCCGCCCCGGTCTCGGTCGCAGTCGGCGCGGACGTCGCCGCGGGAGCCGAATCCGCCTTCTCGAGTCGCGCGAGGCCGAAGTCGAGAATCTTGACGCGACCGTCGCCCGTCAGAAAAACGTTTTCGGGCTTGAGGTCCCGGTGCACGATTCCTTTGTCGTGCGCGGCCCCGAGGCCGTCCCCGATCGCAATCGCGATCTCGACCGCCTTGCGCCACGGGAGGGTCTCGCGATCGAGCCGGCTCCGCAGCGTCTCGCCTTCGAGGAGCTCCGTGACCGAATACGAGACGTCGCCCTCGGTTCCGAAATCGTGGATGGCGAGGATGTTCGGGTGCGAGAGCGCCGCGATCGCGCGCGCCTCGCGCTCGAAGCGGCTGGCGGCGGAAGAGTCCATGGCGAGGTGCTCCCGCAGGACCTTGACGGCGACCTCGCGGCCGAGCCGGGTATCGCGCGCGCGGTAGACGGTTCCCATGCCACCCGAGCCGAGCTGCTCGATGACCTCATAAGGGCCGAGGCGAGCGCCTGCGATCAACAATTTGTGAATCCTGCAACTATTCTATTCCACCGCGAATCTCGCGCATCCGCAGCGGGGGTTGATGCATCTGCACGAACGAGACGCCGTCGCGACGAATGCTAACCTCGCACGCGTGAGCGCTATTCCGATCCGGCTCCGCGGCGAGACGCTCCCGATGACCACGGAGCTGCTCGAAAAGTACAACGTCCAGGGCCCCCGGTACACCTCGTATCCCACCGCCCCCGAGTGGAACGAAGGGATCGGCCCGAAGGACTACGAGGACGCCT
>JBDTML010000217.1:0-5269 GCA_039934255.1 Acidobacteriota bacterium
CCCACGCTCAAGTAGTTCAGCGGCGAGCGACTCGTTGTCGGTCCGCGGGGGTGGCGATGGTCGCGGCGCGCTGCATGAGGGCGATTTCGTCGGGCGTCTTCACGAGCCGCATCGCGTGCAGGAGATCCGTCGGGTCCGACATCCTCGCCGGTCCGCGGCGCGCGTGTCGCGCTTCGCGGCGGAAGCGCGCGAGGAGACCCGCCACGATGCGGTCGCCTTCCGCGTGGCTCCCGAGCGCGTAGTGGAGGACGCGGGCGCGCCGGAGGAGGTCGGGCAGGCGCCGCGGCAGTTCGCCGATCGGATGGGCGGTGTCGGCGCCGAAATCGCGCGCCGCGCCCTCGGGTCCGGACCGGCGGCCTTCCCACGTCTCTTTCGCGCGGTCCTTTGGCCGCACGAAGAGCGTGAACGTTCTTCGCTCCGCGTCGAGAACGGCGACCGCCTCCGGCTCACCAAAGCCGGTCAGGTAGAAGAAATCCGGATCGGGCCGGTAGCGGTAGTGCACGTCGTGGCCGAACGCGGCTTCGGGCGTCGCGAAGAGCACCGCCACGCCTTCCTTCATCGCGTCGAAAAAACGCGCGCGTCGTCCGGAGAACACCGAGGGGCGGCTCATGCGGGCAGAGTGTACGCGGGGCTCGCCGCACACACCGGGCGGTTCGTGCGACGATGTCCGGGTGAAGACCGTTTCCACGGCGAACGCCGGCGGGCCCCTCCGCATCGTCCGCCGCCTCCAGACCATCTACCCCGAAGAATCCGCGACGCGCCTCAAGAGGGCCGTGACCGAGGGTCAGGTGACCGTCGACGGGGCGGTCGTGAACGATCCCGGTGCGATCGTGTCGCGCGAGGTGGCGCTCCGCTGGGACCGAAACCTCCGAAAGGAACGGCGCGTCCAGTCGTCGCTCGTCGTGCTTTACGAGGACGACGACTCGATCGCCGTCTTAAAGCCCAGCGGGCTGCTCACGCACCCGACCGAGGCGAAGGAGGTCGACACGCTTCTCAGCCGCGTCTCGACTTATGTGCAGAGGCGTCACGGCGGGAGCGGAGAGCGAACGTTCGTGTCGGTCGTCCACCGGCTCGACAAGGAGACGTCCGGCATCCTCGTCTTCGCCCGCAGCCGGCGTGGCCTCATCGGGATGCAGGCCCAGCTCCGCGCGCACACGATGGACCGGCGCTACCGGGCGGTCGTCGAGGGCGACCTGAGCGGCGACACGGGGACGTACGACCGGGCGCTCGTCGCCGAGCCGGGCGAGCGGCGCCGTGGCGTCGCGAAGCCGGGGGAACCGGGCATCAAGGCCGTCACGGAATGGACAGTGATCGAGCGCTTCGGGATCGCGACACTCGTCGAGGCGCGCCTGAAGACCGGGCGCACGCACCAGATCCGCATCCACTTCGCGAACGCGGGCCACGTCCTCGTGGGCGACTCGGTCTACCGCGACCGGAAAGAGAAGCCATTCCCCGTCCCGTTCCCGCGCCAGGCGCTCCACGCCGGGCACCTGGGGTGGAAGACCGCGGAAGGCAAGGCGGTTTCCCTCGACGCCGACCCACCGGGCGATTTTCTCAAGCTGCTGGAAGAGCTTAGGAAGAGAAAGAAAAGGAAATAGAAAGAACCCCCTTCTAAGAAATCAGCGGGCCCGTGAGGGCCCGCTGCAGAAATGTCCTTCTTCTTTCCGGCAGTCTTCTACTCGAGTACGACGATCACGACGCGGCGGTTCTGGGCGCGCCCCTTCGCGGTCTTGTTGGTCTGGACCGGCTGCGTGTCGCCGTAGGAAATCGTCGAGATGCGGCCGAGCGGGAGCTTGTGATCCCGCGCGAGGTACCGGCGCACGGCCTCGGCGCGCTGCTGGCCGAGCTGGTCGTTGTAGTCCGCGCCGCCGGTGTCGTCCGTGTGCCCCTGGATCTCGAGGTAGACGCCCTTGTCGAGCCCCTTGATCTTCGCGGCGAACTCATCCAGTGCGGCCTTCGCGTCCTTCGTCAGCTCGAAGGAGCTGACCTTGAAGCGCACGCGGTCTTCGGCGAACGACTGCTGGAAGAGGATCTTCCCCTTCGCGAGGACGCCGGCTTCCTGGGCACGCTGCAGCGCTTCCTTGGCGGACTGGCTGATCTGCTCGATCTGTTTGCCCTGTTCGCCGACCTTGCCCTCGGTCGCCTTCTGCTTCTCCTGCATATCCTCGAACTGCGTTTCCACGGACTCGATCTTCTTGTCCGTCTTGGCCTGCGCGTCGGCGATTTTCTTGTCTACGTCCGTTGTCGTTGCGCAGCCGGCGAGAGAGAGGCTCGTCACGGCGACTGCCGCGGCGAGCAGGGAAAGAGACGTACGTTTCATTTCGAGAGTCCTCCTGTTTTTCGTGATTAGCCCTTTGCGGGCGGAGCCGGACCCTTGTAGCCAGCCCGGACGCGAATCGCCCGGACGGGGCCGGAGAGCCGGAGTGCGATGCGGCGGAAGCGCACGGGCCCCGTGCCCGCGGCCGTGAAGCCAAGAAGATACTGCGCGCGAAGGTCCTTCTCGATGAGGCGGATCGAATCCGGCAGACGGGAAGGCTCGTCCACGATCGAGAGACGTCCGCCCGTGATGCGCGCCACGTGCCCGAGGATTTCCAGGTTGAGGAGGTCCTCGACGGACTGTCCCGGAGCGGGGAAGACCGGGGCTCCCGGCGAGCGCAGTCCGATCGGGTAGACGGGCACGTCCACGCCTTCGAGCAGAGCCGCGAGCTCGTCGCTGGAGATCGCGGATGCGTTGTCGATCCCATCGGTGAGAAGGATGATGGCGCGCGAGCCGTTCTTCCCGAGGAGGGACTTGTCGGGCATCTTCGCGAGCGCGTCGAAGAACGCGGTCTTGCCGAACGCCTTCACGCCGTTCACGGCCTCGACGACACGCGCCGAGTCCTCGGTGAACGGGACGATCTCCTTCACCGCGCCCTCGGCGAAGACGAAGAGCGCGAAGTCGTCGCCGGGAATCTTCTGCTCCACCAGCGCGACCACTGCGGCGCGCGCGCCCGCGAGCTTCCCGGCCAGGCCCATCGACCCCGAGCCGTCGAGAAGGATCGTGAACGAGACGGGGGCGTCGTCGCTCCGCGCGAAGAGGTCCGTCTTCACGGAGGTGCCGTCCACGAGCAGCGTGACGTCCTCTTCGCGGAGGTTTCGCACCGGGAGCCCCTTCAGGTTCGTCACCACGAAAGGCACCAGAACGTAACTGACGGCGACCGAGCTCGTAGCTTTTACCGGCTCGGGGGAGGGCGTGGAAATCACCTCAGCCCGGCCGAGGGCCGAAGCAGCTAACACCGAAGCGAGGGTAAACTGTTGAAGGCGAATCATTTGGTTCGAGCGCGAGGCCGCCCTTTGGAAGGAAGTGTCGCGCCCTTTCACCTCCCAGGAGCAAATAGGCCGCCAGAGGCGGCCCAAAGCTCACCGGAACGTGACGTGGGTTACAGGTGCGGTCAGATCAGTTCGGCGTGCGAGAAGAAGAAGGTGACCTCCCGGGCGGCGTCGGCGGGGTTCGCCGAGCCATGCACGGCGTTGCGCTCGATCGATTGGCCGAACTCCTTGCGGATCGTGCCGGCGTCGGCCTTGGCCGGGTCCGTCGCGCCCATCGTAGCGCGCCAATGAGCGACGCCGCCCACGCGCTCGAGGACCGCGACATAGACGGGCCCCGAAGTCATGTAGGCGACGAGGGAGGAGAAGAAACCCTTGGCCGCGTGCTCTCCGTAGAACGACTCGGCTTCGGCCCTCGTGATGTTATGGCGTTTGAAGGCGACGACCCGGAAGCCCTCGGCCTCGATGCGCGCGAGGATCTTCCCGGCGCTCTTCGACTCCACGGCGTCGGGCTTGATGATGGCGAATGTTTTTTCCATGCGGCCGCGGAGTATACGCGGAGAGGCGCCTCTTGCGGCTGCGCTGCGTCCTTGCATAGGCTCCGGGGATGAAGAATTTCTTCGAATCGTCGGACCGTCGCGAGATTCTCGACCGGCTCGGAAAACTGCAGCCGGGCGCGACGCGCCAGTGGGGAAAGATGGACGCGGCGCAGATGTGCGCGCACTGTGCGATCGCGCTGGAGGTCGCCGCGGGCGACGTCCCGAAGACGCAGGCATTCATCGGGAAGGTGCTGGCGCCGTTCGTCAAGAAGAAGTTCGTTCAGGGCCCCGATCCCCTTTCGAAGAATTCTCCGACGGACCCGACATTCGTCGTTTCCGACGCGCGCGACTTCGCGAAGGAAAAGGCGCGCCTCGCCGCGATCGCGAGCCGCTTCGGGGACGCCGGGCCGGTAGCCGCCGACGGGCGCGTCCACTCGTTCTTCGGGAGGATGACGGGCGACGAGTGGGGCGTCCTCATGTACAAGCACCTCGACCACCACCTGCGGCAGTTCGGGGTTTAGGCGGTCTCGGCTTCCGATTCCGCTGGATCCGAAACGGATCCATAATGGATGCCGGAGGCAGCCATGGCGACGCTCACGCTCAAGAACGTTCCCCTGGATCTCGTCGACCAGCTCAAGGATGAGGCGAAGCAGAACCGCCGGAGCCTCAACCAGGAGGCACTTTCGCGCCTCGAGCTCAGCGTCCGGCTTCGGAGGCGCTCTGCCGCGGAGACGGTCGCCGCCCTGAGGCGCTTTCACAAGACGCTCGGTTCCCGCCCGATCCTGACCGACGCGTTCATCGATCGGGCAAAGCGGGAAGGGCGGCCGTGATCGTCGCCGATACGAACCTGATCGCCTACGCCGTCGTACCCGGCGTGCGAACGGACGCCGCGCTCGCGGTGCTCGGCGTCGACCCGGAGTGGGTGGCTCCGCCGCTCTGGCGGTCTGAAATGCGCAGTGCTCTCCTGACCACGATGCGAGCCGGAAAGCTGACCCTGGCCGGCGCTCTCGGTGCATTCGAGGAAGCGGATCGACTCGTGTCGGACATCGCCCTGGAAGAGGAGACAGAAGCGTGCCTGAGAATGGCGGAGAAAGGGAAGATCTCCGCCTACGACGCGGAATTCGTCCTCGCAGCCGAGCGCCTCGGCGTGCCGCTCGTCAGCGCGGACCGCAAGCTCTCGAAGGCGTTCCCGGGCCGGGTCTTCTCACCAGAAGAATTCATCGCCCGCGCCTGATGTAAGAAAGGGGCGCCCGGAGGCGCCCCTGATGGTTCGATCGTTCAGGTCCTGAGTTACTTGCCGAGCACCTTCTTCAGCGTCTCGCCCATGAGCGCGGGCGAGTCCGAGACGTGGACGCCCGCGGCCTGCAGCGCCTTCACCTTCTCGGGCGCCGTGCCCTTGCCGCCGGAGATGATCGCGCCCGCGT
>JBDTML010000218.1:0-18752 GCA_039934255.1 Acidobacteriota bacterium
ACCGCTCCTCCTGTCGGTGGTTCGCGACCTCGCTTCCGCCGCCGGGACGCGGGGCGTGGACGTCACCATCGAGGCGGGCGAGCATCTCGAGCTCCTCGGAGACCGGCGGCGCCTCTCGCAGGTCTTCCGCAACCTCGTGGACAACGCCGTGAAATTCTCGGCTCCCGGTCAGCGGGTGGACGTTCTCGCGGAGGGCGGGTCTCTCGCCGGCGACAGCGTCTCTCCTCTCGTCGTGCATGTCGTGGACCGCGGGATCGGCATCCCGCGCACGGAGCAGGATCGAATTTTCCAGCGCTTCTATCGCGTCGATCCCTCGCGCGCGAAGTCGGTGCCGGGCACCGGCCTCGGCCTCGCGATCGTCAAACACCTCCTCATTCTCCACGGCGGCACGATCCGCGTGGAATCGGAACCCGGCAGGGGCAGCCGCTTCACGGTCACTCTGCCCGCGGCCGTCTCCAGCGGCATCGCCGCGACACGTACCAAGGAGAACGCATGAAAGAGCATTTTTCCGAGAAGCTCGAAAGTCTCCGCCGCCAGCTCATCGGCATGGGCGCGGAGGTCGAGAACCAGATCCGCCTCGCCGTCGAGGCCCTCGTGGAGGGCGACGCGATCAAGGCGCGCGGGGTCATCGAACGCGACAAGGTCATCGACCGGATGGAGATCAAGAACGACGAGGACGCCATCGAACTCCTCGCCACGCAGCAGCCCGTCGCGGGAGACCTCCGCCTCCTCGTCTCGTCCCTCAAGATCAACGCCGACCTCGAGCGGATCGGCGATCATGCCGTCAACATCGCCGAGGCCGCGGAGCGCATGTCGCGGTTCCGGCCGTTCAAGCCGTGGATCGACGTCCCCTACATGGCCGAGATCGCGCGCGGCATGCTCCAGGAAGCGCTCGACGCGTTCGTGAGGAAGGACAGCGCACTCGCCCTCGCGGTCTGCAAGCGCGACGACATCCTCGACGAGAAGAACAAGTCGATCATCCGCGAGCTCCTGACGTACATGGCCGAGAATCCGGCGCTCATCAGCGCGTCGATCGAGATCATGAGCATCTCGAAGAACCTCGAGCGCGTGGGCGACCTCGCCACCAACATCGGCGAGGAGGCCATCTACATCGCCGAGGGCGAGGTCATCAAGCACAACCTGCAGCCGAACCGCGGTGTCGAGCAGGCGGCCGTCCAGCCGCCCGACCGCACCTGATCGGCCGAGCCTGACTAACGCCGCGGCCGCCCGCTATCATCTCCACGCGATGCCCCACCAGAAGTTCTCCGTCGTTCCCGGCACCTTTGCCGTCTGCCGCATGCCGGCCGACACCGCCGTCCCGGTCTGGGCGTCGGCGCCGGGCGGCTTTTCGTCCGTAACCCGAACGGCGGACGAGCTTTCGATCGTGTGCGAGGAGGCACGGGTCCCCGCGCCTCAGCCCGAAAGCTTCCGCGGCGAAGGCGGCTACGCCCTTCTGAAAATCCACGGGCCCTTCCCGCTCGACGCGGTCGGCATCCTGGCCGCCCTCGTGAAGCCCCTCGCGGACGCCGGCATCAGCGCCCTCGCGATCGGAACGTTCGATACGGATTACCTGCTCGTGAAACGCGCCCAGGCGGCTCGCGCCGTCGTCGCGCTGCGCCAATCGGGCCACACGCTCGTCGAAGACTGAGGGCTCAGCGGGCGGTCGCGCCTAAACGCGTAAAGATCGTCGGGCGCGAGGATGCTTACGCTGCGGCGCGTGACCGCGCTCTCGCGCGGCTCGAGCGGCCCATGAGCCTCGGCACCAGGGGGCACGCGGGGTGGACCCGCGACTCCCTCCACGAGCGCTGAGTGGCCTCGCGACAGGAGCTCTTCGTCACGATCATTCGCAAGGTCCCGAAGCCTATGCCGGCGGCGCGGGTGGCGGCGCTGATCGAGGACCTCTCGCAATGGACTCTTCACGAGTCAGTTCGCGCGGACGTCCTCGCCGCGATCGAATTGCATCGGCTGAAACGCGTCTCCCTCTGGGACGCCCTCATCCTGTGCAGAGCGCGTGCGCCAGCTCCGCTGCGCCAAGATCTGGTCGGAAGACCTCAACGCCGGGCAAGCATTCGGATCGATACGCGTCCGCAATCCGTTCGCGTGATGCCGGCCCGATGAGGGACGTCCTCGCATATGATGAGGACATGGCCGAGTCACGAGTTCGCATGACGCGCGTTCTGCGCAACGGTGCGCGAGACGACGGGTCTTTCGACATCGAATTCTGGCGGCGGGTGGGCGCGGAAGGCCGCTTCGCCGCGGCCTGGGAAATGGTTCGCGAAGCGGACGCGATCCGGGGGGTGCAGAATGCCCGTGAACCCCGACTTCAGAGATCTGTTCTTCGAATTGAACGCCGCTGAAAAGAAATTCCTCGTCGTCGGCGTCCATGCCGTCACGTTTCATTCCGTTCCCCGCTACACGAAGGACATCGCATCTGGATCGAGCCGACGCGTGACAACGCAGGGCGTGCCTTCTCCGCGCTTTCGCGATTCGGCGCGCCCGTCGAGCGCGTGAGTATCGACGACCTTTGTTCTCCTGGAGTCGTCTTCCAGATAGGCGTGGAGCCGAACCGTATCGACGTACTGACTTCCATCCTTGGCCTCCAGTTCGGGGAGGCCTGGGGCCGGAGAGTCCCGTCGGCGTATGGCGGGGTTCCGGTCAGCGTCCTCGGCCTCGACGACCTGATCGTGAGCAAGAAGGCGGCCGGCCGTCCCCAGGACTTGCTCGATATCGACTGGCTCGAGAAATCCCGAAGAATGTAGCTCCCCGCCCCTCCGCGTCAGCTGCGAATGGGCCGAGTGTGCGGTAGGAGTCTTACTAGTACACTTCTTACCGTGAGGCTGCGATGAAGATCACGTCCAAGGGCCAAGTCACGATTCCCATTCACATCCGCAAGCGTTTCGGGCTCCTCCCGAACACGGAAGTGGCGTTCGAGGCGCGTGGCGGTACGGTGAGGGTTCGCAGGGTGCGGAGCGCCCCTAAAACGCGTCCAGACCTCGTGACGCGCCTCAAGGGGAGGGCCACCGCCCGGCTGAGCACCGACGAGATCCTCGCGCTCACTCGTGGCTGACACCCTCGTCGACAGCAACGTCCTGCTCGACGTCCTGACGAACGACCCGCGCTGGTTCGCGTGGTCTGCGGAGGCTCTTTCGCGTTGCGCTTCGGAATCAACGCTCGTCATCAACCCGATCATCTACGCCGAGGTTTCGATCGGCTTCGCCCGGATCGAGGATCTGGACGGGGCGCTCGATCCCGCGCAGTTCGACAGGAGGTCGTTACCGTCGGAGGCCGCCTTCCTCGCGGGGAAGTGTTTCCTGAAATATCGGAGACGTGGAGGCGCGAGGGCCTCGACCCTTCCGGACTTCTACATCGGCGCCCACGCCGCGATCGAAGGGCTCGCGCTTCTCACGCGTGATGCTCGCCGCTATCGCTCGTACTTTCCAACGCTGAAGCTGATCGCCCCTGCCGAACGCTGAACGTCGCCGTGGCCGCCGTCGGGTGGCGCCGGCGTAACGGGTCGGGAGAGTCTCCTGGAAACCCCGTTTCATGACATTCGCCCCCTGTCTATGAACTTTGTCTACAGAACGATCAGTTCCCGTTTGCTACCAGTTTGAACGGCCTGTACTCGGCCCGCGCACCGCGGTCCCGCGCCTCGACGAACCGAGCGACGTGGGCGAGGAGCTCGTGGCTGACGTTTCTGCCCTTCACGGACTCGAAGAGTTCCCTAAGAGCCTGGTCATGCTTCAGGGACTCTGCGCCCGGCGATGCACTTACGCGTTCTACCTGATCGAGCATTTCCTGCTCGCGTCCCATCCGCCCGAGGCACTCCGCGACACGGAGATCGGCGCACAGGACGTCCATCGGGAGGTCGAGCGAGCGGGCCTCCGCACCGATCTTTTCGAAGAGCATGAGGGCGCGCGCCAGTTTTCCTGACGCCAGATCGATCGAAGCCAGGCCCGTCCGGATCATGAGGAGGCTCACGGACATTCCGAGTCGTCTCGCCATTGACAGCGCCTTCGCGTAGGTAGCCTTGGCTGCGTCGAGCCTGCCGAGCTGGACGAGGGCATAGCCGCGATTGACGAGCGCCTGGGCGTATGCGGAACCGTCCTGTTCTGGATGAAGGTTGGTGAGAGCGCCATCGAGAAAGCGGATGGCGGCTGCGTTCCTTCCCCGGTTCACGAGAAGGGTTCCGAGCGCCGCTTCGGCGCGACCCGTCCAATTCTCCTGTCCGTAGACCTGGAACTCGGAGTGTGCACGTCGAAGAAGCGACCATGCGCCTCGCTCGTCGAATTCGAAGCTCGCCGCTGACCCTTCGAAGTAGTCCGCCAGCGCCAGCGCGAAAGTGTCCTCGCCGGCCTCGATGAAGTTTCGGCGCGCGTTCTTTGCTGCCACACGCGCTTCGCCTGGCTTTCCAAGGAAGTTCAGCGTGTTCGACGCGAGGAGCGCGGCTTCCCCGAGCACCTGCTCGCGGCAGACGGGCTGCGCCGGACCCTTGTCCCTCAGGTACGGGAGGCTTCGAGTGGCCTCAGCCATCAAAAGACTAAAGTCCAGAAACCTCGTGGGGTTTGTCGCGAGTTTTGGAAGGGCCAGCTGGCACGCGTACAGGTACGCGTAACCGCGGCTCGGATCAGCTTCGATCTTCCCGAGCAGCTCCTTCGCTCTTTCGATTCCCTCTTCCGAAACTGCCTTCACGATCTCAGTCGCAAGCTGGCGGCCGTGGAACGCGCCCGCTGCCTCCGGCAACGCAAACCCAACGAGCCCGTCCATGCGCTGCTGCCAGCGGCCGGCCGTCCCGAGCGCGGCTTTCATCTCGCCCTGCAGCAGGTACTGCTCGAGTTGCGCGCCTTCGCCCCGCAGCCTCCTCCGCACTCGCGAATACTCTTTCGCCGCATCGTGAAATCGCCCGCGCGCTGCGAGGCAGAACGCGGCACCGGACACAGCCCGTGCCCGATCAATCTTCGTCGCATCGTTCGACACGATCACGGCTCGGAACCCACGATGTGCCTCGCGAAATTCACTCGCCGTGTACTGAGCCACCGCGAGGGCGTGCCGCGCGCGAACGATCCCACGCTGGAGGCCGTAGCGCTCGAACGTTTCCAACGCACGCTCCGCGAGAACGCGCCCCTCGACGGCCCGCCCCTCATACGACCGGCGCAGCGACTCAGCGATCTCCACCCACGCCAAGAGATGCTCCGGAGCGTCGAATGCGCCTAACTCGGCCCACGCGGAGCGAAGGTCCGTCACCGCATTCCTGGGCCGACCGGTGAAGAGGCTCCAATTCCCCGAGACGAGATGGGACAGCGCGCGGAGCTGCGCGAGCGGCACGACGGCCTCAGCCTCTTCCACATCCGTGGTGTTCCGACTCGCGATTCTTGCTGCAAATTCGGCGATTCGCTCCGACGGATCGCTCATCACCGCCTCTTCGAGCACATGGGCGGCCGCGAGGCGGCAAGCGGCGTCAGTCAGGTCCAGCTCGCGCGCGGCTTTCGACGCGTCCGAATCGACGGCGGCAAGCAGGGGCTCCTTCTCGCCCTCGATGCGCGCGAGCGCCGTCTGCATGGTGTGCGCTGAGGCCCTGCGCCCCGATTGACCCGTCGACCACGAGACAGGTCTCGCGGCGAAGACGCTCCCCGCCGCAAACGCGAGGGAATCGCCTGCCGCCGACAATCTCTCGTGGAGGCGCCGCGTCGCCGCTCTGTCTTTACTGCACGGACCACAGCGCGCGAGGTGCCGCCCGAGGTCGGCCCGCCGCCGCTCCGGCAGCTCGCCGATGATCGACCGCAAGAGCGTGGCTTCGTCGGGATGTATCGTTTTCATGCTCCGATGGCCCCTTTGAGTTTCTTAAGGCAGGCGCTCAGGCGCTTCCAGACCTGCTTCGAGGAATGGCCGCTCCTCATGGCGGTTTCCTTCAGGCTCGCGCCCTCCACGTAATGGCTCGTCAGCAGCGCCCGGCAGCTTGCCGAGATTCGCGCGAAGCCCGCGCGCACGATCGCCCTCTCGTCCAGCTTCTCGTCTGGCGCCGCCATCAGATCCCAATCGCTCGTCGCGACGAAGACGGCGTTCGTCTTCTTCCTCCGGTCGAGAAACCGCGCGCAACGGTTATGGAAGACCTGGAACGCGAAGCCTTCCGGCGAAGCGATGAGCGAAGGGCTTCGCGCAATCTCGAGCGCGGTCTCCTGCACGAGATCCTCGGCATCGACTTCGTCGATCCCGAACCGCGACCGCGCCAGCGCGACGAGCTTGCGCACGAGCTTCCTGTCGAGGACGAGGAACTCGGCGACCTCGAATCCCGAGCTTGTACGGCGGATGACTGGGGGCACGAGAGAACTCTAAGCCTCGATCGTGCGCCATATCAAGGGTCTCTGAAAATTGCAAAATCCTTCGCGCGTCGGGGGTCAATCTGCGGGCCTCGACCGCACTCCTGCCCCGCGGCCCTTGTCGCGCAGAATGGGGGTCAAGACCATCGATCCGCGACCACTCTACCTATAAGAAGACGAGGACTGATCAATTCGATGCATTTCGAGCCACTCGGCGCGTGACGCGAAGCCAGTTTCCCGATTTCTCTCTAGGTGGCGGGTCAAGAACACCGTTCGGACGCCACTCTATGAATAGAACCGTAGAAGAACGAAATCGCATCGAGGGGTTCCGATTGAGGCCGCGAACTCCAATCTGTCGCTCGACGACCCAACAGTGTCCGACGAACATGAAACGGAGAACAACATGAGAAAAGTCCCCTTCTTACTGGTCACTGCCTTCATCCTTGGGCTGAGCGCCATGGCGCCCACGGCCGAGGCGGGATGCTTCACTACGTATTGGAACAAAATAGCGGACGAGTGCTCGAACCTTGACGGTTACATCGCAAGGGACATGTGTGGATTGGACGCCGGCATCGAGCTCGCCGGGTGCGTTCGCAGGACCGTCATTGGCGTGTGAACCTCGGATGATGCGTAACCGCGCCGTTGTGCCGCCTCGGATACGGGTCGGCGCGTCCTTCTTTCCCCGCTGCCCGAGCTCTCGCCCCCTGGGAACCAATTGAGGCATCCAGCTGCTGTCGTCTTGTTCGCTGCGGGGCTCGCGATCCGAATGGAGTCCTCACCCCCAATGCCGGTGTTCGTCGCGGTTAGTCGATCGGCGGACAGCGCTGTTTTCCTAGAGGAGTCCGGCGAGGCGCTCTTCGTTCAGAAGGGGTTTGAGCCTCCAAGAGCGATGCTTCGCCTGACCCTCCCTCCGGCGCCGAGCCGTCGCCCCATCGCCATCGCGTCGTGGCGCTCCGAATGGCTGGCAGTTAATGGCAGTGACAAGCTCCTTCGGTTTTCTTCAGAGGGGCGTTTCCGCGGTGAACGCACGCTTCCGGGGGCGACGTCGGGGCTTATGACCGCGGGAGCTGTCCTTTGGATTCACAACGGGCTGGGGGTACGGGGCTTCCCGGAATTGTGGTCGTCCTGCGATGGCGTGAGATTCGATGCGGCGCCGGATTCGGGCAGGCCTGTGGCAAAGGGGACGATTTCGGCCATCGTCGAGGGGCAGGCGCTCCTTGCGGGACGCCCCGACGGCGGGCTTCTGGTTGCCTACGTCATAGGACCTCCAACTCTTTACCGGCTCAGCGTCGATCGTCGCGTAGAGGCTTGGGGGCTGGCGTACTGGCGTTCACGGGAGCGCGCGGCGCTCGAGACGTTTCGAAATGACCGTCAGGAACTTACTGATTACTCGGCCCCTGTTCGGGACCTTGTAGCCAATCCGGACGGCACCGTTCTGGTCCTGAGAAACCGCGAGGATCGCCGCGGCGCTCAGAAGCAGCTCGAGAGTGAAGTGGGGCGGCGGGTCGATCAATATGCATCAGATGGCGCGCACACCGGCACTGCCACGTTCGGGGAGACAATTCAGTGGGTCCTCCGCTCGCGCGGGAAGGAGATTGTCGTGCTGACACGCGAAGGCCACGTCCTGCATGCGCCGCTCGGGCCGCCGACGGCCGGCGGACTCGTGGACTAGGATAACGAGCGCTTGCAGGGACCGTCGCCCCATCGTTATCTGAGCCATGTAGGCGCTTTCCCTTCGTGGGGAACGTTTGCGGTCGCGCTACTCGTCGGCTGTGGCCTCGCGGAGTGGCACTTCACCGGCCGAACGGAGAACAGTCGATCCGTCTTTTTCGTGCTCGCACCCGTCGCCGTCGGAACCGGGATACTGACAGCCGCGCGGCAAGGGAGATTCGACCTGCTCCTCGGAAGCGGGGTCTCGCGTCGCCAGATTTTTGGAGTCGCTCTGCTGCGCGCGGTCGTCGTGCCTGTTATCGCTGCAGCTCTTCTCATGGCACTGGATTCATCTGGCGGAAGCGCCGCTCGCGTAGGCGCCTTCGCGATCCGCGGAGGAGCGACGGCTGTCTTTACTTTGGGACTTGCATTCGCCGTTGGGCTGGTCGAGCCACGTTACTTGGTCGGGGTTTCATGGATCGTGGTGCGGTTTGGATTCCTTTTGTCGCTCTTCGGATTCCAGTCGCTGGCGCTCCTGCGGATTCCGGAGGGAACCGAAGGGAGTCTTTCTCTCTGGCGAAAGATGGTGACGGTGGCGGCGTTCCCTGAAGTCCTCCTGGATGGGACCTTGCAGATCGGTATTGTTTTCGCTGCCGTCGCCGCTGCCCTCGGCGTCCTCGCACTGGTGTTATCACTCCGCGTCTTCGAGCGATCGGACTTTTCGGGACGGAGAGCGGAATGAGCGGCGAAGACGGTCGACTGATGCTCCAGGGTGTTACGAAGGCCTACGGAGAGGTGATCGTTCTACGCGGCGTCGACAGCGAGTTCCACCCTGGACGGATTGGAGCCCTCGTCGGCCCTAACGGCGCCGGGAAGACCACACTCATGCGGATCGCTGCAGGCCTCCAGCGGGCGGACAGCGGCACGATCCACTCAAGCGAGGTCGTCTACTACGGGGGCTTCGATACCCTACCGGTCGGAGGGGCAGTGAACCGGTTCCGTCGGACGCTCGGCCTCGAACCAATGGCTGAGCTCGGTGGGCGTCGAATGTCACGGCTCTCGCGGGGGCAGCTCCATCGCGTGGGCCTCGATGCCTCTTTCGAGCTGGGGCGCGGAACGCTGCTGCTTGATGAGCCCTGGAGCTCTCTCGAGCCTGACGCTCGCGAGGACCTGAACAGCCGTCTGGTCGAGACCGCCCGCTCGGGGCGCGTCGTCGTTGTCTCTTCACACGACCTCGACGAGGTGGCGCGCGTCGCCGACGACGTGGCGTTTCTTCGAGATGGGCGGGCGGTGTCGAGAAGCCGCGAAGAACTCGGCCCTGGCGGGTTCGATCGAAGCCTTCTCCTCGACCTTTTTCGCGGGCCGCGGGCAGCGCAATGAGGGCGTCTCTTCCCCTGGTAGCCGCGAGCGCGCTCCTGCTCTGCGTCAGGGTGGAAGCCGAGGACCACGTCGTCGTGGAGGAGCCGTTCGAGATCTCTCTTTCGGCCTCTGCGGCCGCGCGTTGGGGTGATGTGTCGCTCGATGGGCTTAAACCTGTGGAGCCCGATGGTTTGGCCGCCGAACTCGAGGCCGGCCCGGCAACCTCGCGAGGGCGACTTGATGTTCTGACTCGTCGCTCCGGACGCTGGAGCCTTTGGCAGACGCTTCTCTTCGACGGTCGTGTGCCAGCCTTGCCCGAAGAACAGGCCCGGGTCGGCCTCCTCGTGCGTGTACCGGGTGAAGGTGAAGGCTATGGATGGGCGGAGTTCGTGGGCAGGGTCAGCTCGAGGCCTCTGAAGCTTCGCTGGCTGAAAAACGTGTCTCTCCCACCTCGCGGAAAGGCCGCGGTTGCGGCTCTCTACGTCGATGGAGAAGACGGCTCGCGGCTGCCGGATGTCCTTAAGGACCGGCGGGTTTTCCGATTTGTTCCCCATCGAGTAGCGCTTGTGTGTGAGACAGATGGGGAGCGCGGGCGCTGCGGTGTCGTCGCTGAGGGGTCGTCGAGGTCTAGCTCCTCCGCCCAGGGACAATTCCGGGTCTTCCGGCTTGGCGGAGAACCAACCGCCATCCGAATCACCTCGCCCGGTATTTCTGTCATCCGACCGACGGGGATGGGACTGGAGAGCCTACGCGCCGGGCCATTCCTGGCACTCAGCCTCAAGGGAGACAGGGAATGGGCTTCTGTCGTTGCGGAGGTGGTCCTGGACGACGCTTGCCTCGTCCGTCTCGAGGGCGGGGCCGCACCGGCCCCGCCGGGATTCACGCCCGTACCTTCTCCGATCCGATGTGGTCTCCTCGTGCGACCACGCCTCCTGCCCGATCTACAGGCCGTACGGGAGAAGGAAGCCCGGTTGGTCGTCCTCCCGGAGGGTCGTGGGTCGTTGAGCGAGATCGCGCTCTCCGTCGCCTCCGGCGACGACGACGGCATCTTCGATGTTCGGTTGCTCCCGGCAGGACGCTACAGGCTCAAGCTCATTTCTAGCATGGCGGCCGCGGCTGTCGTTCCTGCGACGTTGGAGACGGGCGTCGTCGAGGACGTTCGCTTTCCGCCGGGCCCTATGGTCCGTGGCCGCCTCCTGCCCTCGGGTCAGACGGACCCGGCGTTGCCCGCGTCGGTTCAGGTCATCAAACAAGCTCCTCCTCTCGAAGCACGTCCACCTCGGGAGGGCGACGGTGCGGGCGCCGACAGGGTAGACTCGATCCGTGGGGTGACGCCCGACAAGGACGGAACGTTTTCGTTCGCCGTGCCGGAAACTGGCACCTACGAGCTCTGGGCGTTCTGGGGCAAGGCTCGCGGTAGAAGGACCTTCAAAGCGCAGGAGGCCGCACCCACTCTCAACCTTGGCGACATCCCCCTACAGGTCGGAGGCGTCCTCCGGGGAAAGGCCGATGGCTGCGAACCGCCAGGCGAAGTCCGCGTAACTCCGCTGCCGGACTTCTCGAAACCTCCTGGGTCGGTACCCTTCGAGTTTCTCCGGTTCCCCATTGCGCCAGACGGGAGGTTTGTGGCCGACGGCCTTCCATCCGGTGCGCTGCTAATTAGCGCTTCCTGCCATGGAGCGTTCCGAGAGGTTGTTCCGGGATCCGTGGTAATGCCGGACGAGGGCGACGTCGTTGTCGATCTCGTTGCCTCTACGTCATCGAAGGCGGCCACGCCCTAAGCGTGATCCGCAAAGAGGGACACATGAGCGGGAAACCACCTGACATTCCTCGTCTTGTAGTCTCATATCGGCGCCTTGTTCTTTGGTTCGGAGTACAGGTTCTGCTGAGCATCGCGGCAGTCTTGATTCGGTCGCTATCTCATCAAGAGGCGCCGCCTCTTCTCTTCGCCGTGGCGAGCTGGCTCGTGACCCTCGGGACGCTCATCGCACTCGGTATTCACGCCTATCGCACGGCGGACGCATTAGGATCGTCCGTCCCAATGTTCTGGGTGATCGCAATGGTGGTGCCGTGTATGAATGTGATCCCGCTTGCAATTCTCAGCTCCAAAGCCGCATCGGTCTGTAGGGCCAATGGCGTTTCGGTAGGTTTCTTCGGTCCAAGGCTCTCCGCGGGGCTTGGACCAGGGGAACCTAAAGATAAATAGGTGAGAAGGAGCCACCCGAAGGCCCCCAACAACTCATGGCCCCGCCCGCGCGTATCCTATGAGTGAAGCGTAGCCATGCTGAAGGTCCGCGGGGCGCCTTCCGGTGTCATGAAGCCGCTCGGGCTCGTTCCGGTGGTCTGCCCTGGTCGGTCAGGTCACGTCACCCAACCGTGACGCCCCAAAGCCAGGGCTCTGCCGGATCCGGCTCCAGCCTACGGCAAACAGCCCGAAGCTCCCTCCGACGGCCTCGCCGCTTCCAGGGACAACGGTCGACGGCAGGGCTTCGACCCGGACGACCCCCAGCCAACACCCTCGATTTGACTGTTTTCCCTGTTCGGCCAGGCCCCGTTCTTCGCGTGATCGAATTTCCGGGAAAAGCGAGACCTGATGCCGTCCTTCACTTCTCGAGGGATGGAATTGAAATCTCCACGACCGTCCTTCGGCGCCTCGCTGAAGCAAACGGGATGAGTCCGTCCTCTCTCATGATGGCCGACCGTTCCGGGGACATTCACGTGCAGGATTACCTCGCGCCCGGCGTCTATCAGGTCTTCGCCCTTTCGCCCGTGGACATACGCGATCCCCGCACCGATCTTCGCGACCCTCTTGGAAACGTCCGCCTACCTCTCGACCGCGACCTTCAGCTTCAGTGGCTGGTCCATCGCCCTGGTTTTCTTTCTGGCGGGAACTGACTCAGGGGGTGTTCCGTCCATGCCATCTATGACGGCCGATATCTCACCACGTGTCGGGTCGCCCAAAAAAGCGTGGGCTATTAGTAGAGACAGGTCAGCCCGCGCCTTTGACCCCTCTTCCCAAAAAGATTTTCGAAAATCCAATTCACGACACAATCCTTGCTAAAGACGCCAAACCGCGCGTTTTCACGCGCGAATACACCTCGCACACGGCTGGCCCGTACCAGTCAATTGGTTAGTTATTGGTATTTAGTTGTCAGCCCTGGATGGGGTTCGTTCCAATGCAGCGATCGCAAAACCAAGCGAAAATAGTCTCAAACATGTTGTCCTCCTAAAAATGCTCAACTGAGCAAAGAACGAATTGGTCACTTCTGAACTTTGTCAGAGGTGGGCTAAATACACGGACAGACGAGGGCACACCTTTGGCCCCCCTCGATGAAGAATTCTTTTGAGGTACCCAGTTCATGGCACCTCTGCCCCCTGTCTATGAACTTTGTCTACAGAACGATCAGTTTCCGTTCGCCACCAGTTTGAACGGCCTGTAAGCGGCGCGCGCACCGCGGTCCCGCGCCTCGACGAACCGGGCGACGTGGGCGAGGAAATCGTGATTGATGGTCCGGTCTTCGACCGAGTCGAAGAGGTCTCGAAGCGCAACATCCGACTCGACGGACGCCGCATCCGCCGACGCCCGGAGCCGTTCGACGCGTTCAACCATCTCCAAATTGCGGCCCATCCGACCCAAGCACTCGGCGATGCGCAGGTCCGCCGAGAGAATGCGTTGAGCGATCCCCTCAGCGTCAGCGGAGAGCTTCTCAAAAGCATGGAGGGCGCGAGAGAGGTTTCCCTTTAGCAGATCGATGGATGCGAGGCCGTAACGAATCGTCAGGAGGCTTACCCGCATATCCAGTCGGCGGGCCATCATCAATGCCTTGGCGTAGGTCGCCTTCGCTGCGTCGAGGCGGGAAAGCCGCACAAGCGCGTAGCCGCGGTTAACGAGCGTCGAGGCGTAGGCCACTTCGTCGCGCACCGGGTGGAGGTTTCGAAGAGCACCGTCGAAGAACGACAAGGCAGAAGCGGGGCTACCACGGTGCGAAAGCAACGTTCCGATCGCCGCCTCCGCCCGCCCCTGCCAGTTCTCCTGCCCGTAGAGGCGAAATTCATCGAGGGCTGCTCGAAGGAGCTTCCAGGCCCCCGGGTAGTCGCAAGCAAAACTGGCTGCGGAACCCTCAAAGTAATCGGCGAGCGCCAGAGCAAAGGTGTCTTCTCCTGCGGCGACGAAATTGCACCGGGCTGTTCGCGCAGCCTCTCGAGCATCGAGCGGCCTACCCAGCACGTTAAGGGCACTCGACTCGAGCAGACCGGCCTCGCCGAGCACCTGCTCGCGGCAAACCGGCTGAGCGGGTCCCTTATCCGTAAGATAGGGAAGGCTTCGGCTTGCTGAGGCCACCATCAAACCGAATTCCAAGAAGCGTGGCGTGTTCGCAGAGAGCTTCGGCATGGCCAGCTGGCACGCGTACAGGTACGCGTAGCCGCGGCTCGGGTCCGCTTCGATCTTCGCGAGAAGCTCTTTCGCCTTTTCGAGCCCGTCTTCCTCTTCCGAAACTGCCTTCACGATCTCGGCCGCGAGCTGCCGGCCGTCGTGGGACAGGCGGCCGAGGCGGTCGGTGGGGCGCTTATTCGTCTTGAACTTGAGGAGAAACTGCTCGCGCTCGTCGGCCGGCGCGTCGTCCTCGGGCAACTCGTCGAAGAACGCGTCGAACTCTTCCTTCATGTCTCGCGCCCTGGAGAGCGTGCGGATGTCGGCGAGGTGCTTGCCGCAAGGCGCGCAGCCAGTGGCGACGTGCGCCTTCACGTGCGCGTTCAGCTCGGTCGTCCCTTCGGTCAGAAGCTCGAACAGCTCCCACTGCTCGGGATGCAGTGACGTAGACGCGGCCGTGTTCTGGAATTCCGCGCTCATGCGAGCACCTTCCGCATCTTGTCGAGGCAGCCCCAGATGCGCTTCCAGACGGTCTTCTTCGAGTAGCCCGTGGCCTTGGTCATGTCGGCCAGGCTGTATTCCTGCCCGAAATAGAGCCGGACGATGCGCTTGCACTTCGGGCCCGCGCTGCGGATGGCCTTGTTGACCATGCGCACGGCTTCGAGGCGCGCCGTGACCTTCTCGCACCCAGGATCCGCCACGTCCATCCCTTCCGGAATCTGCTGGACGCTGCGTTCCTTCGACATCGCGATGTTGAGGCAGGTGTTCAGGAACGCGATCTTCACGTAGCCGATCGGGTCCTTCACGCGCGGGTCGCGCGCGAGAACGCGCATGTAGACGGTTTGGACTGCGTCTTCCGCCTCTTCGCGGCTGAAGTTGTATTTCCTGACCGCGAGGCCGATGAGCTTGGGCCTGAGGACGTTGTTCAGCGCGGTCCAGTCCCATTCGCCGGGCGTGACGCCCGCGGCCTCGGAGGTGACGTCGTCAATTGCGGGAAGCTCGTCGGAGAGCACGGCGCGCAACACGGAGACTTCCGACAGCTCCGACATCGAACCACCACCGGCGAGTGCCGGCGTCAAGCCCATGCCGTCCGTCGTGTTCCACGCTGCCATGGACGAACTCCATTGATTCCGGGCCTGGTGCCTCGCCCGCCTACGCCACTGGCGAGGTACCCGAACCTGAACCTGGTCGAATTCTGTCATAAAACCCTGCTTGTCAAGAGGAAAATCGATATAGCTGGCCCCGAAAGCCGATCACAACCAAAGGCGACGGAAGTCGTCTACTCTCTCGAAATGACCGACTCGAACGCTCCGGCGGGGCAGGGCCTCGTCCTCCTCACGGGCGCCACCGGTTACCTCGGAGAGAAGCTGCTGCCCCGGCTGATCGCTTCCGGGCGGAAAGTTCGCTGCCTCCTCCTGCCCACGGACGAGAAGAACCCGAGTCGCCTGTACCCATGCGAGGTCATCAGGGGTGATCTGTCTGACCCGAAAGGACTTGACTCCATCATGGAGGGCGTCGAAGCCGTCATCCACAGCGCAGCCCTCATGCCTCCTGGCGACTCCGAGCAGATCCGAAAGGTAAACGTCGGCGGCACGGCGGCTCTCCTGAAGATCGCCAGGTCAAGAGGCGTCCGGCGATTCGTCTATCTCTCTGCGGTCTCAGCCATTTACCCGATCAAGAACGCCTACGGCCGGTCCAAAGCCGAGGCTGAGGCGCTCGTCGCGGCATCGGGCCTCGAATTCACGATCCTCCGCCTCACGATGCTCTACGGGGAGGGCGGCGGGTTTCACTTCGCGAAGCTTGTCGAGCTCATGGAGAAGATCCCCCTCTTCTTCCCGGTCCTGGGACCGGGCCTCGCCCGGCTCCAGCCGGTCTTTCTGGATGACGCCGTGCGTGCCGTCGAAATCGCCCTGACATCGCAGGCGGCCGTGGGACGAACCCTCGACGTATCGGGGGCCTCCGTCGTGACGTTCAACGAGCTCGTCGATGCCGTGGCCGCCGCGATGGGGCGCCGGCGCATCCGGCTGCACGCGCCGCTCTGGCTGTGCCGGATCGCGGCCGCCGCCGCCGAGCGCCTCACGCCGGGCTCGTTCCTGAGCAAGGACGCGATCGTGGGCCTCACCCAGGATGCGACTCTCGACCACTCCGAGTTGCAACGCGAGTTCGGTTGGCAGCCCCTCGATCTCGCGAGCGGTCTCGCCCTCTATTTCGGCGGAGCGGCCGCGAGCGACGCGTCCCGCGAAGCGGCCTGACCCTCGCCGCGGACGCACACCTCGTAGCGCCCGTACGCCCGGACGCGAGCAAACGTGGATTGGATGTGGGCGTCGAGGATGCCGGCTCCGCGCGGTGACGCGGCTTCCATCTCCGCAATTCCGGGTTCCTTCCAGAGCACGACGACGCGCACGCGTTTCGCCTCGAGGTAACGGACGATTTCGCGCTGAACTTCGGATGTCGTGACGACGCCCGGGTGAAGGTTGTCGTAACGCGTCGCGTTCGGGCGGCCCGCCACGAAATAGAAGAGTGCCGGGTTCACGCTCGTCACGTCGTGCCGCGCGTTCCCGCAGAAGACGGCCTCGCCGTCCTTCGTTCGGCCCGCGACGTCGGCGGCCGCGAGGAGAAAATCCGGATCGGCGCCCGTGAGGCCCTCCGCGCGCGCCCGGAAGGCCTCGTCCACGCCGGCCGAAGGAACGTTCGGAATGTTCGGCGAAGCTGCAGCGACGGCAAGAAGCGCGAGAAGGCACGCGGCCGCGACTCCCGCGGCACGGCACGCGAGCGGATGCGTGGTGGGCGCTTCGACCCACCAGGCCAGGAGGACGAGAGCGAGCGCGAATGGCGGGAGGAGATGCTCGGCGTCCGCGCGGACACGCGCCGTGAGGAAGAGCCCGAGAAGCCCGAGGCCGAGAAGCAGCACGGACGCGCGACTCTCCCGCCTTCTGAGGAGGTCGAAAGTGAGGATCAGCCCTGCCACCACGAACGCATGAACAATGAGGGGCGTCGCGGCGGCGAGGATGTCGCGCCACGGCGCGCCGCGGGAGAGAAGCGCGCGCGCGTGCGTGCCGAAGCCTGCAATGGACAGCCCGCGGACCGACTCGAATCGCGTCGCGGGAAAGACGATCGCCTGCCGCCACGCGTCTCCCAGCGCCCCTTGCACGAAAAGAACCGCCGGGACGGGGAGGAACGCCGCTACCGAGGAGGCGGCGAGGACGAAACCGTTCCTGGCCCGCTCCTCGCGGCGGGCTTCGGTCCGCATGAGGATCGCGACGAGCATGGCGGCGGCCGCCGCCGCCGCGAAGTCCTGCTTGAACCACGCGGACGCTCCCACGAGCGCGCCCGAGGCCACGAGCCATCCCGCGCGCGCGGGCCGTTCGAAGAAGGCGAGACAGGCGCCCAGGGCGGCGAGGACGAAGAGAAGCCCCAGGTCGCGCGGGCGAAGCGACGTCGTCTCGCAGGGCGAGAGCGCGAAGAGCCCCGCGGCCACGAGGGCGACGACACGCCCCGAGCGGACGCGCGCGAGAGCGCAGACGAGGCCCGTGCTCGCCGCGAACACGGCCGCGTCGAGACCGCGCTCGACAGCGAGCGAAGTCCCGAAGAGCCGGAAGCAGACAGCCACGAGCCACGCGGTTCCCGGGGGATGAAGGTGCCAGAAGTCGACGTAGGGAACGTCGCCGTGAAGCACGCGCCACGCGGCGCCGGCGACGATCCCCTCGTCATACAGGCTGTCGATTCCCCGGCCGGGCGCCGAAAGCCGCACGAGAAGCGCGCCGAGAGCGGCGACCAGCGCGAGTGTGAGATCGCGCCACCGGGGCGCGACGGGACGCAGCATGTCGGGCAAGCCCGGCAGAATACCGCCAGACGGGCGTATGATTCCCACCGCGCCGGTATCGCATCGTGCGACCCGGACGCGTCGATTTCCTTAGTTCTGCTCTTTCCTTCGGGCGTCTTACTTCCATGGAGAAGATAGCCATGTCCACTGTCTCCGCTCTGCCCCAGAGAAAAATCACGCTCCTCACGCTTCAGGCGAAAAAGGACCGCGGCGAGCCGATCACGATGCTCACCGCCTACGACTTCCCCACCGCGCGCGCCCTCGACCGCGCGGGCGTGGACGCCATCCTCGTCGGCGACTCGCTCGGCATGGTGGTCCTCGGGTACGACACGACCATTCCGGTCACGATGGAGGACATGCTTCACCACGCGCGCGCCGTGTCGCGCGGTGCGAAGACCGCTCACTTAATCGGCGACATGCCGTTCATGTCGTACCAGACGTCCGTCGAAGACGCGCTCTTCAACGCGGGCCGCTTCCTGAAAGACGGCGGCATGAACGCCGTGAAGCTCGAAGGCGGGCGGGAAATCGTGCCCGCGGTCCGCGCTATCGTCGCGGCCGGCATCCCGGTCATGGGCCACATCGGCCTGACGCCGCAGAAGGTGAACCAGCTCGGCGGATTCCGCACGCAGGGCAAGTCGGCCACCGCGGCGCGCACGCTCATCGAGGACGCTCACGCGCTCCAGGACGCCGGGTGCCACCTGCTCGTTCTCGAGGCGATCCCCGACCGCCTCGCCGCCCTGATCACGCAGCGCCTCTCGATCCCCACGATCGGAATCGGGGCGGGAGCGGCGTGCGGCGGACAGGTGCTCGTGACGCACGACCTCCTCGGCATGACGGACGGGTTCACGCCGAAGTTCGTCAAGCGCTACGCGAACCTCGGCGAGGAGATGGGGCGCGCCTTCGGCGCCTACATCGACGACGTCGCCGCGGGGCGCTTCCCGGAGACCATCCACGCGCAGCCTCTCGACGAAGACGTCTTCCGGGCGCTCACGCGCGAACCGGAGGTCCGGATTGCCCGCTGAGCGGAAGAGGATGAAAGTCCTCACGACCGTGGCCGAGGTTCGGGAGTTCCGCGCCGGCGCGCCCGGAACGCTGGGCCTCGTGCCCACGATGGGCGCGCTCCATGCGGGCCACCTGTCGCTCGTCGCTCGCGCGCGCGCCGAGAACGAATCCGTCGCCGCGAGCATCTTCGTCAATCCCGCCCAGTTCGGAGCGAACGAAGACCTCGCGGCGT
>JBDTML010000219.1:0-13136 GCA_039934255.1 Acidobacteriota bacterium
CCGTGAGCGGCACGAGCGCCGGATACGTCGGGTGGACGAGGTGGCCCATCGCCGCGGCCCACGCGAATCCCGCCGCGTCCGCGCCGCCCGCGAGCACCGAGAGCCCGCCCGTCGCGAGGATTACGCGCGCCGTGCGGATCTCCTCTCCCCCGCCTTCCCCACCCTCACCGCCAAAGCGCACGGTAAATTCGTCTCCCGCGCGCGTCAGGTCACGCACGGGTGCGGCCGCGCGCAGCACGGCCCCCGCCCCCGCCACCGCGAAGCGCAGCGCGTCACGCACGTCCGCGGCGCGATTCGAGGGCGGGAAGAGCTTCTTCGACTCCCTTTCCTCGCGGAGCGGGCCGCCGAGAAGCTCCTCGAAGAACGTACGCTGTTCGGAGAGAGGCCAGCGGTCGAGGAACCGTCGCACGAGCCTGTTCGGCGACTCCGAGACGAAGCGCCCCGGAGCGTCCTCCATCGGCAGGATGTTGCACCGGCCGCCTCCGGAGACGACGATCTTCCGGCCCGCGTCGCGCGCGGCCTCCAGCACGAGAACGCGCCGGCCGCCCTTCGCCGCCGCGAGCGCGGCGAGGAGGCCCGCCGCGCCGGCTCCCACGACGACGACGTCTGGTTTCACCTCGGGCTATATTGCGGCATGCCCGGTTCGCGTGGAGGAATCGCCCCCCTGCTGCGCCGCCTCCTCTACCGCGCGCATTTCGTCTTCGCGTGCGTCTTCGGTGTTCTCTACTTCCTCGGGCTCTCGGCCACTGCGCTCTTCTCCATTCTTCTCCGCGTAAAGTCGCCACGCGGCGGCGCATTCCTCTTCGTGAAGTGGTGGGGAATCGTCATGCGGGGAGTCGCCGGCTGGCGGATGGACTTCGAACACCATGAGCACCTCCTGGGCAGCGCGCCTGCCGTCGTGGTCGGCAACCACCAGTCGAACCTGGACATCGCGACGTACGCGGCGTTCTTCGGCGAGGAGAGCGTCGTGATCGGCAAGAAGGAGATCGGGCGCATCCCCGTTTTCGGCTGGCTCTGGAAGGCGAGCGGCAACATCCTCGTCGACCGGGGAAATCGGGAAAGCGCGATCGCTTCCCTCGACGAGGCCGCCGCGCGCATCCGGAGCGAGCGGTTGAACGTCTGGGTCCTGGCGGAGGGCCACCGCAACGCCAGACCGGAGCTCCTGCCCTTCAAGAAGGGCGCTTTTCGCCTCGCCCTCGCGGCTCAGGTCCCGATCGTTCCGTTCGTCGCCGAACCGATGCTGAACTTCCTCGACGCGCGGCGTTGGATGATTCGCCCCGGGAGGATTCGCGTCCGCTTCCTCCCGCCCGTCCCGACGACAGGCCGGACACCCAAAGAGGTCGAAGCGCTCCTCACGGAGGTCCAGAGCCTCATGCAGTCGGCCCTCGACGACCTCCGCGCGACGGGCCGCGGCCCGATCGGTTGAGCCCGCCTCAGCGCGCTTTCGGGACGAGCGCGGGCCAGTTCTGCAGGAGGCGCACGGCCACGTCGAGCGCGTCCGGGGACGGCACGTCGACGAGAAACTTCGAGCCGTCCGGCGCGACGTCGTAGCTGAAGTACTGGCTCAGCCTGAGCCGGCGGTCGAAGACGACCCGCGGCGTGCCCGGCGCTCCTCCCGCATCGGTTCCCACCGCCACGGACCTGAGGCGGGCGTCCCGCCCGACGAAAAACAGCTCTTTGCCGTCTTTCCTCCACCGCGGCACTCCGCCTCCGCCTTCGGAGACCTGCCAGCGCGTCTCGCCGTCGAGGCGCCACAGGTAGACCTCTCCCTTCGTTCCGGCCTGGCGCGAGGTGTAGGCGAGAAACCGTCCGTCCGGCGAGAACTGCGCGTCCGCCTCGTCGGCCGGGGTCGCGAGAAGAGGCGCCGCCTTCTTCGACGCGAGGGCGACGGTCCAGATGTCGTAGTTGCCGGCGGCGGCGTCGAAGACGCCGAAGGCGATCCGCGAGCCGTCGGGAGACCAGTCGAGCGTGTCGGTGTCGATGCCGTTCATCGAGACGAGAAGCTCCGCCGGCCCGCCGCTCGCGGGCCGCACGAAGATCTCGGTCAATTTCCCGCTCGTGGCGATGTAAGCGATCCTCCGGCCGTCGGGGGACCAGGCGGGTACTCCCGCGCTTCCCCCGTCCAGAGTGAGGCGGACCCGGTTGCTGCCGTCGGCACCGGTCACCCACACGCTGGCGCGACTCGTCTGCAGGTCCGTGCGCGCGAGCGCCACGCGCCGGCCGTCGGGTGAGATCCGCGGGCCATCCCAGGGCGCGGGCTCCGCAAGCGTCGACACGTGGGCTCCGGTTCGGTCGAGCCACACCATCTCCGTAGACCATGTCGGGGGTTCGCCCAGAAAGACGAGGTCGCCGCCCGCGGTGCCCGAGACCCGCAGCAACGACACGCCCGCGCCCCCGACCAGCGCCGGGGTGAGGGGAAAAGCGCTGCCCGAAACCGCTCCGCGGTCGAGATCGAACCGTTGGGCGAGGAGTCCGCGTGTTCCGCGATCGCCGTAGGCCCGGTGCACGAGGTGGCCGGCTGTCCACACCGCGTTCGACACGCCTTCGAGAACGACGTTCCCTTCGCCTCCCGAAAGAGAGGAGAGGCGAACGGAATCCTTGAGGTACAGCTTGTCGTCGTTCCCGGAAGCCCAGTAGAGGAACCGCTCGCCTCCGGGAAGGAACTGGGGCCACCGGTGTGTCACCTCGCCGCGCGAGCTGTCGAGCGTTGTCGCTGGAACGGCGGGCCCGCCCTCCGACGAGACGCGCTGGAGCCCTCCCTTCCGGCCCGGCGAGAAGAGGATCACGCCCTTCGGGCTCCACCCTCCCCCGCGCGGATCGTCTTCCATCGTGCAGAGGGTCCGAACCGCACCGCCCTCGAGGTCGATTCGCAGAAGGCGCCGGTCCACGAAGAAACCGAGGGAGCGGCCGTCGGGCGACCAGAACGGAAACGTTCCGCCTTCCGTTCCGGCCAGCGCCCGCGGTTCCTGGGTGTCGAGCGCGAGCAGCCACAGCGGTTCGGCGGAATACGACGTCGTCGAGCCGACCACGACCTGGCGGCCGTCGGGCGATATCTGGGGGACCTTGCCGTAGGGATCCGAAAGCCTCGCGCGAAAAGGAAGAACGGACTGGACGGCGCGCGCAGGACCGCCGCGGCCTCGCGATTTCGCGAGGGACCCGATCACGAAGGCGCCAAGGAGTGCCGCGCCCATCGCGAGAGCCGCGATGACGACCCGACGCCTCGACGCCGGCGGCGCGACCGCGGAATCCGATCTCTCGATCCAGCTCAACTCGCGCCGGAGATCGGCGGCGCTCTGCCACCTGTCGCCGGGATCTTTTGTCAGGCACGCGAGGACGATGCGTTCGAGTGCGGTCGGCGTACCCGGCGCGAGCGCGGTCAGCGGCTCCGGCTCCTTCCGGAGGATCGATGCAATGACCCCCGCGGCGCTGTCTCCCTCGAAAGCCTTCTTTCCAGAGACCATCTCGTGGAGCACGCACCCGAGCGCCCACAGGTCGGCCCGCTCGTCCACGTTTCTGCCCTCGAGCTGCTCGGGGGCCATGTAGGAGAGCGTGCCGACGAGCGTGCCTTCCGCCGTGATGCCCGTGGCCCACGTCATCGCGCTCGACCCCGAGGGGCTGAGCCCCGGAGGCTCGGCGCCGGTGAACCGCGCGAGCCCGAAGTCGAGAAGCTTGGTTCCCGATTTCGTCAGCATGACGTTTCCCGGCTTGAGGTCCCGGTGGAGGATTCCGGCCGCGTGCGCCGCCGCGAGGGCCTCCGCGATCGCCGACCCGATCGAGACGACCTGGACCAGCGGGAGCGGGCCCCTGGCCAGCCGGGTCGACAGGGACTCGCCATCGAGGTGCTCGAAGACGATATACCGGCGTCCGTCGTGCGAGCCGACGTCGAAAAGCGTGCAGACGTTCGGGTGCTGAAGCTGCCCGATCGCGCGCGCCTCGCGCTCGAAGCGTTCCTCCGCCTCGGGCGTGACGGCCTGATTGCGAGGAAGGACCTTGATCGCCACCGAGCGATCGATCCGAGTATCCCGTCCGCGCCACACCTCGCCCATCCCGCCCGCTCCGAGCGGGGCCTCCACCACGTACGGCCCGAGCCGCTCGCCCGGAATCAGCGCCGTGGGCGGGGGGGTAATTCCAGAGGACTGACTTGTCACGCTGGAGGGATTTTGGCCTAGACGCGGAACGTGTCCGGCCGCCAGTTCTGGACGCGCTTCTTGATCTCCTCGCCCGAGAGCTTTTCGTCGAGCGCCGCCTTCACGAGCGCCGGCACCTCGGCGTCGGAGGCAAAGCGCAGCCCGACGAGCTGGCGTCCGTCGAGCTCGCCGATCCGCGCCTTGAGCGGACCGTCGAGCAGCGTGGCGAGCCTCAGCCGCTCCTCGAGCCGGATGATGCGGTCCTGGACCCTCAGCGGGTAGGTTCGCAGGATCAACACGACGGCGACCGCGGCGGCCCAGACGATCACGTTCCAGGCAGCCCACGCCGAGAAGCCCGCCGACAGGCTCTTGATGAAGCCCCACAGCGCGACGAAGAACGAGATCGTGACCACGGGAGCCAGGAAGAAGTGGTACCAGGGATCCCAGCGGCGGTGATTCGCGAATACCTGAACGCTTGTTTCGGCCATGAGACTCCCCTTTTCCAGTGTGGAGAGTAACTCGTCTAAACTCCGGTGCGCCGGGGGACCACCCTCGAGCCCCCCTCGATTCGCCAAGAAGGAGATTTTCTTCCCATGATCGGACTCCGCCGCTTCGCGCCCGCCGTGGCGCTCGCTGTCCTCGCCCTCGCCCCCCCCGCCCGGGCCGAGAAAGAGACCTTCACGTTAGACAAGCCTCACACCGAGTTCGGCTTCAAGGTCCGCCATTTCGTCTCGAAGGTCGGCGGCCGATTCACGAAATTCGACGGCACGATCGAGATCGACCGCGCGAACCCAGGCGCGAGCACAGTGAAGCTGAAGATCGACGCGGCGAGCATCGACACGGGCAACCCGACTCGCGACAAGCATCTGAATTCGCCCGACTTCTTCGACACCGCGAAGTTCCCCGAGATCACGTTCAATTCCACGAAGATCGTCGCGAAGAGCAAGGACGTGTACGACGTGACCGGCGATCTCACGATCAGGGGCGTGACGAAGACGGTCGCACTCACCGTCTCGGCGAACGGATTTGCGGGCGACGGCCACGGCGGCCAAAAGGCCGGATTCGACGTCTCGGGAAAGATCAACCGCAAGGACTTCGGCGTGAGCTGGAACGGCATCATCGACGGGAACGCGATGCTTTCAGACGAAGTCGACCTCCTCATCACCGTCGAGGCCAACAAGAAGAAGGCCGACGCTCCCGCCGCCCCCGCCGCGAAGTAGCGGCGACAAGAAGGATCCCTCATGACCCAGACGGCCGAGCTCTCGACCGCGACCCCTCCGCAGCATGTCGTGCGTCCGTCCGCGGTCGCCGGTTTTCTCCTCGTCCACGTCGCGGCGATCGCGGGGGTCGCCCTCGTGGGCTTCTCCTGGACCGGCGTCGCTCTCTGCGTGGCCTCGTATTACGTCCGGATGTTCGCGATCACGGCGGGGTTCCACCGCTACTTTTCGCATCGGGCATACCGCCTCGCGCGCGTGCCGCAGTTCCTGATGGCATTCCTCGGCCAGACGTCGGCGCAAAAGGGCGTCCTCTGGTGGGCCTCGAACCACCGGCACCACCACAAGTATTCCGACCGGCCCGAAGACATCCACAGCCCCGTTCAGAACGGTTTCTGGTGGAGCCACATCGGCTGGATCCTTTCGGGGCTGTATGACGAGACTGATTATTCGCGGATCCCCGACCTCGCGAAGTTTCCGGAGCTGCGCTGGTTGGACCGCAACCAGTACGCCCCGACGATGGCCTACGCGCTCGCCCTGTTCTTCGCCTTCGGCTGGACCGGCCTCGTCTACGGCTACTTCCTGTCCACGGTCTTCCTCTGGCACGGCACGTTCACCATCAACTCGCTCATGCACCTGTTCGGGCGCCGCGTTTTCCCGACGGCGGACGAGAGCCGCAACAGCATGATCTTCGCGCTCATCACGATGGGCGAGGGCTGGCACAACAACCACCATTTCTACCCGAGCTCCGCGGCGCAGGGCTTCACGTGGTGGCAGGTGGACATGAGCTTCTCCCTCCTCTGGCTCGGCGCGAGGCTCGGCGTCGTGAAGGGCCTCCGCGGAGCGCCGTCGCGCGCCGTCACGGACGCCCTTGCGCTCGCCCGAACGAAGCTCGAGGTCTCCGTGGAGACGACCGCCCAGGCGATGGACGACGATCCGCTCGACCGGCTCGCCGCGCGCTGGGATGGGATCCGCGACGCGGCGCGCGTGACCGCCCACCAGGCCCTTGCCGACCTCGAGACCGCCCGCCTCCGGGCCGCGCAGCGCCTCGACGCCCTGCAGGCCGACTACGCGGCGGCCCTCGCCCGCGCGGAAGCCGCTGCGTCGCACCGCCTCGTCGAGCTCCGCGCGGAGATCGAGATGGCGCGCCGCGAGCTCCACGACGCCCTCGTGCGCCTCGTCGAGGCCGCCGAGAACCTCGGCCTCTCGGCCGCCACTGCCTGAGGAGATCATGAGCGAGAACGCCATTTCGACGTCCATCCCTTCCGCCACCTACGCGACGCACGTCGCGGCGCGCGCCGCGACGACGGGACGCGCCCTCCAGGAGACCGGGTTCGACCGGCTCCTGATCCACTCCGGGGCGCCCTTCACGTACTACGCAGACGACAACGACGCTCCCTTCCACTCGACCCCCGCCTTCGCGCACTGGGCGCCCGTGGAGGGACCGCACCACATCCTCGACTTCGCGCCGGGCCGGCGCCCGCGCCTCGTGCGCGTCCAGCCGCGCGACTACTGGTACGCGCCGCCCGCGCCCGCGCCGGACTACGTCCGCGCCGAGTTCGACGTCGTCGACGTCGCGACGCCCGAGGCGGCGTGGAAAGAGGTCGGCGCGCCCGGCTCCCGCACCGCGTTCGTGGGCGGAGCCTCCGAGGTGGCGTCCGAGAACGGCGTCGCCCCCGCCGGGGTGAATCCGAAGGGCCTCGTCGCGCGGCTCGACTGGGAGAGGACGTACAAGAGCGCGTGGGAAGTGGACGCGCTCGTCGCGGCGACGGCGAAGGCCGCGCCCGCGCACCGTGCGGCCGAGGCGGCGTTCCACGCGGGCGCTCCGGAGATCGACATCCACCACGCCTATCTCACCGCCCTCGGCGACGTCGAGGACTCGCTCCCGTACACGTCGATCGTGGGCCTCGACCACCACGCGGCGACGCTCCACTACCACGGCAAGAGCGGCCGCCAGACCACGAAGGCGCGCGTCTTTCTCATCGACGCGGGCGCGACGGCGCGCGGCTACGCCTCCGACATCACGCGCACATACGTCGCTCCCGGCGCCGACCCGGTCTTCGTGCGGCTCCTCGACGGCATGAAGAAGCTCCAGGCCGAGCTTTGCGTCACGAGCCGGCCGGGCAAGTCGTACGTCGACCTCCACCTCGACACGCACCGCGGCGTCGCGGCGCTCCTCGCCGAGGCCGGCATCCTCCGGATCCCCGCCCAGGAGGCGTTCGAGAAGGGCCTGACGTATCCCTTTCTCCCCCACGGCCTCGGCCACCTCCTCGGCATCCAGGTCCACGACGTCGCAGGCCGCCAGGTCGACCGCGAGGGCACGATCGCGCCGCCGCCCGCGCGCCACCCGGCCCTCCGAACGACGCGCGCCATCGAGGAAGGCATGGTCTTCACGATCGAGCCGGGCCTGTACTTCATCCCGATGCTCCTCGATCCCTTCCGCGCGGGCCCCCATGCCGCCGCGTTCGACTGGAACCTCGTCGACCGGCTCGTGCCCTCGGGCGGCATCCGGGTGGAGGACAACGTCTACGTCGGCAAGAACGAGAACCGCAACCTGACGCGGGAATACCTGCCGGACTGACCCTTGGCACACGCCGAAGGCGCCCTCGACGGACCGGACTTCGCGAAGGGGATTCGCGAGGGGGAGATTCGCGAGGGCGTTCCTCTCCTCGGCCACGCGGCCGGAGACGCCGTCGTCCTCGTGCGCACTGGCGGCGCGCTCTTCGCGGTCGGCGCGACGTGCACCCACTACTCGACGCCGCTCGCGGGCGGCCTCGTCGACGGCGGAGCGCTGCGCTGCCCTCTACACCACGCGTGCTTCGACCTTTCGACCGGCGAGGCCCTGCGCGCGCCGGCGTTCGCGCCGCTCGCCTGCTACGCGGTCGAGGTCCGGGACGGCCTCGTGAGGGTCGGCGCGCGCAAGGCGGCACCGGCGACCCGGACCCGCGGCGCGGAGGGCCCGGCGTCCGTCGTGATCGTGGGCGCGGGAGCCGCGGGGTACGCGGCTGCAGACGCGCTCCGGCGCGAGGGCTTCCGCGGGAGCGTCACGCTTCTCGGCGCCGAGGAGACGGGCCCCGTGGACCGCCCGAACCTCTCGAAGGAATACCTGACGGGCGAGGCGCCTGAGGAGTGGATGCCGCTCCCTCTGCCCGAGGGCGTCGACGTGCGCGCCGGCGCGCGCGTGGCGGCGCTGGACGTCGCCGGGAAGCGCGTGCTTCTCGCCGACGGCTCGGCCGTCCCGTGGGACGCGCTCCTCCTCGCGACGGGCATCGAGGTCGTGAGGCTCGAGGTCCCCGGCGGGGACCTGCCCCACGTCCACACGCTCCGGACCCTGGCCGACGGGAAGGCGATCGCCGCCGCCGCGAAGAGCTCGAGACGCGCGGTCGTCGTCGGGGCTGGCTTCATCGGGCTCGAGGCGGCCGCGTCGCTGCGCAAGCTCGGCGTCGCGGTGGACGTCGTCGCGCCGGGTCCTCCTTTCGAGAAGGTCCTCGGGCCGGAAGTCGGCGCGTTCCTGAAGCGCCTCCACGAGGAGCACGGCGTCGTCTTTCACCTTGGCGAGAGCGTCGCCTCGATCTCGAAGACGGCCGTCCGACTGAAAAGCGGCGCGGAACTTACAGCCGACCTCGTCGTCGTCGGTATCGGGGTCCGCCCCGCGACCGGCCTCGCGGAAGGCGCGGGGCTCCGTACGGACCGCGGCATCCTCGTCGACGAGCGCCTCGAAACGAGCGTGAAAGGAATATTCGCGGCCGGTGACGTCGCGCGATGGAACGATTCGAGATTCGGCGGGTCCATCCGCGTCGAGCACTGGGTCGTGGCCGAGCGGATGGGGGCGGCGGCGGCGCGCGCGATCCTCGGAGTGCCCGAGCCGTTTCGCGACGTGCCCTTCTTCTGGAGCGCGCACTACGACGTCTTCCTCGCCTACGTCGGCCACGCCGAGCGGTGGGACCGGATCGACGTCCACGGCAGTCTCGCGTCGAAGGACGCTACGCTTGCGTACCGGGAAGGCGAGCGCACGCTCGCGGTCGTCACGATCGGACGCGACCGGATCGGGCTCGAGGCCGAGGTTGCCTTCGAGCGTGATGACCGCGCTGCCCTCGACGCGTTCGGACGGACGAGGTAATGCGAGGACCGCGATCTCTGCCCATCCTCGCCGCCGCGGCGTCGCTCCTCTCTCACACCTCCATCGCGGAGGAACCTGGGACGCCGCATGTCCCGGTGACGGACACGTACCACGGCGTCAAGGTCGTCGACGATTACCGCTGGCTCGAGAACGGCGACGGGTCGAAAGTGAAGGCGTGGAGCGAGGGCCAGAACGCGCGCGCCCGCGCTTTCCTCGACCGTCTGCCCGTCCGGGCGGCTCTGGGCGCGCGGATCGAGAAGCTCGTCACGTCGCGCCCGCCTTCGATCGGCAGCCCCGTCGTCCGCGGCGGCAAGACGTTCGCCGTGTGCTTCGATCCGGCCCGGAAGCAGCAGCCGTGGATCGTCCTCCTGCCCTCGCTCACGAGCGCGGAGGGAATGCAGGCGATCGTCGACCCGAACGCCCTCGACCCGAGCGGCCACACGGCCTTCGACTGGTTCGTGCCGTCGCCAGACGGCACCCGGATCGCCGTGTCGCTCTCGCGGGGCGGAAGCGAGGAGGGCACGCTGCACGTCTTCGACGTCGCGACGGGCAGGGAGACCGGCGACGTGATCCCGCTCGTGCAGAAGGGAACGGCAGCCGGGAGCGCGGCATGGACGGCCGACGGCAAGGGCCTTTTCTATACGCGCTATCCCCACGAGGGCGAGCGGCCGAAGGAGGACCTCGACTTCTACCAGCAGGCCTGGTTTCACGAACTCGGCACGCCCGTCGGCGAGGACCGATACGCCTTCGGCAGGGACCTGCCGCGCATCGCGGAGATCTTCCTCCGCTCGAGCGAAGACGGGAGGCGACACCTCGCTCTCGTCCAGAACGGCGACAGCGGCGACTTCGCTCTCTACGTCCTCCCCGAGGGCGCCACGAACTGGCTGGGCGCCTCGACGTTCGCGGACGGCGTCGTCGACGCGCGCTTCGGCCCGGACGGATCGATCTGGGCGATTTCGAAGAAGGGCGCTTCCCGCAGGCGCGTTCTCCGGATCCCCGCGGGCAACTCCATCCTGGCCGCGGCCCGAATGGTACTGGACCAGCGCGCGGGTGTGATCGATGCGATCGCGCCTGGCCGGTCCCGTCTCTACACGGTCGAGGCGCTCGGCGGGAAGAGCCGGGTCCGCGCGTACGACTTCGACGGCAACCTCGTCGAAGAGCTGCCCGCTCCGGCGGTCTCCGCCGCGGACGAGCTCCAGGCGCTGGACGGCGACCGGATGTTCTACGGCGTCTCGAGCTTTCTGCAGCCGTACGCGGGATTCGTCTGGGACCCGGCAAAGAAGACTTCGACGCCCACGGTCGTGGGCCGCAAGGGCATTGCGGACTTCTCGGACACCGAGGTCGTCGAGGAGCGCGCCATCTCGAAGGACGGAACACTCGTACCGATGTTCATCCTCCAGCCGAAGGGCGCGAAGCGGGACGGCCGTAACCCCGTCGTTCTGACCGGGTACGGCGGATTCGGGATCTCGGAGACGCCCCGTTACGACGACCTCGCACACGTCTTCATCGAGCGCGGCGTCATCCGGGTGACCGCGATCCTGCGCGGGGGCGGCGAGTTCGGGCAGGAGTGGCACGACGCCGGCCGGCTCACGAAGAAGCAGAACGTCTTCGACGACTTCCTCGCCTGCGCGCGCCGCCTCGTCGAGCTGAAGATCACAAGGCCCGAGCGGCTCGCAATCGAGGGCGGCTCGAACGGCGGCCTCCTGATAGGCGCGGCCTTCACGCAGGCGCCGAAGTTGTTTCGCGCCGTCGTCTCGCACGTCGGCATCTACGACATGCTGCGCGTGGAAACGTCGCCGAACGGCCAGTTCAACACCGTGGAGTTCGGCACGGTGAAAGTCGCGGACCTGTTCAAGGCTCTCTACGCGTACTCGCCGTACCACCGCGTGAAGAACGGAACGCGCTACCCGGCCGTCCTCATGCCCACCGGAGCGAACGACCCGCGCGTCGACCCGATGCAGTCGCGAAAGATGATCGCCCGCCTGCAGGCGGCGGACCCGAAGGGCACGTTCCTCCTCCGTACGAGCGGATCGACCGGCCACGGCGCCATCGGAGCGAGCGTGAACGACACCGTCTCACTCCTCACCGACGTCGACTCGTTCCTGCTGCACGAGCTCGGAGTGCCTCCGGCACGAAACTGAGCCCTGCATCAGGCGTGCCGGATCGCGGATTCATCCCTGATGCACGTGATTCATCGTCGTGGGGGCGCGCGGGCCCCCACGTTGCATTAGCGAGTGGATCCGTCGCAGGGTCGCGTGACCTTGCGGCGTGTCGATCGTGGGAGGTGCTCATGTTCGTTCGTGACGTCATGAAAAAAACGGTCGTGACCTGCAAGGAGAAGAGCTCCCTCAAGCACTGCGCAGACCTCATGCGTAACTGGAAGATCGGGATGCTCCCGATCGTCGACGAAAAGGAGCAGCTCGTCGGCATCGTCACGGACCGCGACCTCGTCGTGCGCGGGATCGCCGAGAGCCGCCACCTCACGGCCGAGGCAAAAGCCATCATGACGAAGCGCCTCGTCACGTGCCGTCAGGAGGACGAGCTCTGGTTCGCAGAAGAGCGGATGGCGTCCGAGCGCAAGTCGCGCATCGTCGTCGTGGACGACAGCCGCCACGTCGTCGGCGTGATCAGCCTCTCGGACATCCCGATGGCCGATGAGGGCCCGCGGGCCGGCGAACTGTTGCAGCAGGTCAGCCGGCGCGAAGCGGCCCCGAGGCCTCAGCGCCACTGACCCGTCAGGGGAAAGCCGGAAAGCCCTCCAGGAGCCGCGGCAGCGTCGAGGAGTCGACGAGGCCCTTCACGCCGTACATCGCGGGCAGGATCGTTGCGGGCGGGTGCTCGCGCCGGAGGCGCGCGACGAGCTCGGTTCCCGCGCGATAAGCCGGCAGGTACATCCGGCCGAGGAGCGGGTGGCGGCCCCACGCCCCGGAGAGCTTGTCGGCGCGTTCGGGCGAGACGAGGAACTCCTGCCGCAGGGTCGCGGCGACGTCCTTCTGGGGAAGCTTCTCCTTCCAGGTCAGATACGACGAGTGGTTCTTCGCGTCGTCCTGCAGCAGCGCGAGGAGAACGCCGATCTGGAGATCGCGGTCGGGAAGGTCTTGAACCTCGGTCACTCCGTGCGCCACGAGAACGCCGTTGTTCGCGATGCCTTCGAAGAGGACGGCGGCGCGCGTGTTCATGGTGAGAACGGATGCCTCGAATCCCACGAGGCCCCGGACGAAAAGGTCCTGCATGTAGGCGAACGTCGTCACGTGGCCCGGCACGACCTCGTGGCTCACGAGCTGCTGGAACTCGGGCACGGAGATCTGGAGCGACGCGTTCAGCTCGTAGGTCGCTTCGTACTCGGGCGAGCCGTCGGGTTTGCGCGCGTGGCCGAGGTAGTTCATCGACCCCGAGAACCACGCGTTCTCGATCGCGAGGAACCTCACGTTTGCCCGGGGCACGCGCGCGAGCTCCTTCGGGAGGAACGGCAGAAGGTTCTTCGCCGTCAGCGCGTCGTAGTGCGCGATGAACGCGTCGCCGAGCGCCGGTATCGACTTGCCGGGGACGAGTCGCTCCTGGCGCCACGCGCTCACGGCCGCCAGAAGAGACTCAGAGCCGTTCGACGCGTGCCCGGCGGCCTTCAGAAGGTCCGCGACGCGGCGCCGCTTCTCCTCGGGCCGCGAGGGTTCCGGC
>JBDTML010000220.1:0-6823 GCA_039934255.1 Acidobacteriota bacterium
TCGTGATCACGTGAGAGCGGCCCTTGAGGCCGAAGCGCATCGAGATCTCGGAAGAAAGCGTTCCCATCGTCCCGGTCGGGATGGAGTAGACGGACGCCTTCTTGAGGTCGCCGCGGTACCAGTGACCGTACATCTTCTCGAAGAACTCCACCGGCCCGCCGCCGGTGCCGAAGACCACCGCGACGCGGCGCCGTTCGTCCAGAGTCAGGGAACTTGCGTCGATCCCCGCGCTCTGGAGCGCTTCTCCCGCGGCGGCGATCGAGAGTGGCACGACGCGCGCGACATGCCTGAGCTCCCGGGCGGGCAGGGCCGACTCGGGGTCGAAGCCCTTCACCTCGGCGGCGATCGTGACGTCGAGAGCGGCCGGATCGAAGAGCGTGATGCGTTGGACGCCGGAAACGCCCGTCCTCAGTCCTTCGGTGAAGGCGGGAACGCCGTTTCCGATCGGCGTGAGGCAGCCGAGACCCGTCAGGGCGACGCGCCGTCCCCTCAAAAGGTGCTTTCGAAGGTCGAGCGGTGGACCGGCACGAGGTCGCCCTCGTCGAATGACGACGAGGGGGGAAGCTCGAGGAAGGCGTTCGCCCGCGCGTGGGTGAGGACGTCATGACTGCCCTTGGTCGCGAGAGGCTCGACGATTTCGACGCCGTCGCGGAGGGACAGCGCCGCGGGATGAAACGCGAGACGGGGCCCCTTGTTCCGGATGGAGGCCGTGAGGCGCGCGGGGAGCGGCGGCGGGAGAGGCGGCCGGATTCCGGCCGCGGCGCGCAGCGCGGGCCGCACGAAGAAGTCGAAGGCAACGGCTGCCGAGACGGGGTTGCCGGGCAGCCCGAAGACGAGCGTCGCGCCCTGCGTCGCGAAGAGCATCGGCTTCGCCGGACGGATCGCAACCTTGTGGAAACGAATCGAAGCGCCCGCGGCCTCTAGCGCCGCCGCCACGAAGTCGTAGTCGCCCGCCGACACGCCGCCGGTCGTGAGGAGGATGTCGTCGCCGCGTGAGAGCGCGGCGCGGAGCGTCTTCAGGAGGACGGCCTCCGTGTCGCGCGCCACTCCGAGGTCCGCGACCTCCGCGCCCGCGCGCCCGAGCGCGCCGATCAGGAGGGGCCCGTTCGTGTTGCGAATCTGCGCGGGGCCGGGAGTCGCGCCGGTCGCCACGATCTCGTCCCCGGTCACGAGCACGGCGGCCCGAATGGGGCGCGCCACCCTGAGCGTGGCCCGTCCGGCGGCCGCGGCGAGGACGAGGTCGGCGGGCGTGAGGCGGCGGCCCGCGGCAAGCAGCAGGGCGCCTCTCGAGAAGACCTCTCCGCGGAGACGCACGTGCGCGCGGGGACGGGGCGCGACGTCGAGCCGCACGTCGCCCGCGTCGATCTCGACCGCGTCCTCGACGGGGACCACGGAGTCGCTGCCCGGCGGCATCGGGGCCCCCGTCATCACCTTCCAGGCGGAGCCTTCGAGCAGCGTCCCGGGGACGCGACCCGCGCCCGCGGCGCCGGCGCGGGCGACGAGCACCGGCGTTCTTCCGACGTCGGCCGCGCGAACGGCCCACCCGTCCATGGCCGTCGTGTCGAAGGGAGGGAGCGGCAGATCTGCGGCGACGTCCTCGGCGAGCACCCGGCCCACGGCGTCTGCGAGGGGCGTGACGACCGCCGCGAGCGGCGTGACGGCGCCCAGGGTGACGGCGAGGGCTTCATCGAATGCGAGCACAGCGGGATCGTAGCAAGGCGGCCCCGGACGTCCGTGAGTAGAATCCGTCGATCGTGACGGGATCCGGGTTCCAGTACACGGGCGATCTCGGGGAGGAGCCTCTCCCCGAGATCCTCCGGACGATTCATCATCATCGCGTCCCCGGGGTCGTTACGGCCACGTCCGGCGACGTCGTCAAGAAGATCTACCTCATGGGAGGGAACGTCATCTTCGCGACCTCGTCGGATCTCAGGGATTCTCTGGGCGCCTACCTGAAGCAAAGCGCCGTTATTTCGTCCGCCGAGCTGCGCCTGTCGGTCGACCGGATCGACGCCTCGCAGGGCAAGCGCCATGGCGAGCTGCTCGTCGAGATGGGCGTCCTGACGCCCGAGGTGCTTCGACAGATCGTCACCGAGCAGGTGAAGGCCATCCTTTACTCGGTCTTTTCGTGGGAGAAAGGCAGCGTGACGTTCGAGGTCGGGGACTTCCGGAAGGACGAGCTCATCCAGCTCGACGTGCCGACGCCGCAGGTGATCGCCGACGGCATCCGCCTGCTGCCCGATCCGCGCCGCGTCGTCCTGCGTCTCGGCCCGTCGTGGACGGTGTTCGATCGCGGTGAGGTGTCCGCCGAGGCCTCCGGGGTTTCCTGGAACGCCGCCGAGCTGAAGCTCCTCTCGCTGGTGGACGGACGGCGAACGCTTCGGGATTTCATCACCGCGGGGCCCGGCGACGTCTCGACGAATGCGAAGCTGGTCTATGCTTTCTGGGTGCTGCACCTCGTGACGCGCCGCGACGTCAATACGAGCGGCATCAAGCGCATTCAGTGGAAAACGACGTCCGGCGGCTCGCCCGCCGTCGGCGGCGGCTCCAGCGGCTGACGGCCCCGTCCCGAAAGGAAGAACGGATCCATGCCTCTCTACGAATACCAGTGCAAGAAGTGCGGCAGGAAGTCCGAGTTCATCCAGAACTTCTCCGACCCGCACGAGACGAAGTGCCCCACGTGCGGCGGCGCGCTGAAAAAGCTCCTTTCGTCTCCGGCGGTCCAGTTCAAGGGCTCGGGCTTCTACGCGACGGACTACGGGAAGTCCGGGTCGCGGAGCGAGGAGTCGAAGGGCGAGAAATCGGAGAAGTCCGAAGAAAAGAAAGATTCTTCGAAGGGTGACGAGGCAAAGGGCGGCGGGGACGGTGGCAGCGAGTCGAAGGGCGCCGAAGCGGGGAATCGGAAGAGCACCGAAGATTCTTCGAAAGGGAAGAAAGACAGCGGCGGCGATTCGGCCGCGGCGGCGGCCGCGCCCACGGGCGGATCCCCCCCCGTGCCTTCTAAGAAGAAAAAGAACGAGAGGATATAGCTTCGTCGATTCTCGTGCGCGCCGGTCCCCGCTGCATTTTCCGACTCTCCCGCTAAACTCTCTCGTGTTCTTCCGCGCCTCGACCTTTCCCCTCGCGCTCTCCCTTTCGCTCGCCGCGTCCGCATTCGCGGCGGACGCGCCGCGGGGGACCGCGGGCTCCTGGTACCGTTACCCGCTGCCAGGCGCGGAGGTGAAGTCTCTCGTCGCCGATCCGGCCATGCCAGGCGTCTTCTGGGCGGGCACGGCTCAGGGAGGCATCTACAGGTCCCGGGACGGCGGCGCGTCGTGGACGTCGGCGCCGGGCGGAGCACCTTTTCCCGGCTACGCGGTCACGTCGCTCGCCACGGATCCCGCGAGGCCCGGGGCCGTCTGGGCCGCGCTTACGGGCGTCGTGAAGGGCGGTCTCCTCGCGCGTTCGACCGATCTCGGGAAGACGTTCGAGGTCGTCCGGCGCTGGGAAGATCGCGCGGGCGCGCGCGTGGTGGCCGTCTCCGCGCGGGGGCGAAAAACGGTGGGTGTCGGCGGCGATTGGGGCATCGAACTCTCGGAGGACGACGGGGTGACGTGGCGCGTCTCCGCGCCGCCGCTCGACCCGGGAAGCGGCGTCTCCTTTCTCGCCTTCGACCCCCTCCTCCCGAGCGTCCTTTACTGCGGCTCCTTCCGCCACCCGTTCCGGTCCCGGGACGGCGGCCGCACCTGGCTGCGCATCGCGAACGGCATGGTGGAGGACACGGAAGTTTTCGCGATCGACTTCGCGCCCGACGACCCGAACACCTTCTGGGCGGCAACGTGCGGTTGGGTCTACCGCACGACCGACGGTGCCGCGAACTGGACCCGTTACCGCGAGGGCCTCGCCGACCGCCGTTCGCACGTGGTCCGCGTGGATCCGCGGGATGCAAGCCGGGTCCTGGTCGGTACGACCGGAGGCCTGTTCGAGAGCCGCGACCGCGGGAAGACGTTCCGGCGCATCTCCGCGGACGTCGTCATCAACGCGATCGTTTTCGATCCTCGCGACCCGTCGCGCATCATCGTGGGCACGGAGGCCGAGGGTGTGCTCCGGTCCGAGGACGGCGGCGTCACGCTCACGGAGTCGAACCGCGGCCTTTCGGAGGCGCGCGTGTCGGCGGTGGCGCTCCTGCCGTCGGGCCGCGTCGTCGTGGCGCGCGCCGCGGACGGGAAGAGCGGCGGGCTCTGGACCGTGGACGCGGTTTCGGGCGCCGTGGAGCGCCTCCTCTCGTCCCCGCCGGCGACCGTGCTCTCCCTCGCGTCCGCCGGGGAGGCGCTTCTCGCGGGCACGCCCGACGGAATCTACCGGGCCGCGCGCGCAGGCGCCCCGTTCACGCGCGTACTCGAGTTCGGGTCGCGCGCGTTCGCGACAGACGGCGACGGGAGAATCCTGGCGGCGACGAATGCGGGCGTCTACGAGTCGTTGAACGGCGGCGGCGCGTGGCGGCGGCTCGGCAGCCTGAAGTCGCGTGTCGAAGACGTCCGGCGCGCGCGCCTTCCCGATCGCGGCCTCAAGACGTGGTCCGCCGACGCCGAGGGGGTCACGCTGTGGTGGGACGGCGCCGAATGGGCGCGGCGGCCGCTGCCGGGCGCGGGACGGACGCTGTCGGGCGGCTTCGGCCGGCCGCGCGCCGTCGCGCATTTCGTGCCCGAACCGATCGGCGTCGCGCTCTCTCGCGAGCGGTCAGTTCTCGTCTTTCGTCCCGAGGACGACGCTGAGGGCGGAGTTTCCGTCACGATGCCGGAAACCGGCCTCGTCGTCGCGGGTTGGGCGGGCGACCCGCGCGCGAAGGACGGTCTCTACCTGGCGACGATCGGGCGGGGATTGTTCCGGTTCGTGCCGGGCGGGTGACGCTTCAGAGGTATCTTCCGTCGACGGCCGGCGCCGCTTCGGAGGCTTGATGTCCGAACTTTCCTACAGTTCCTCAAGCGCGCGCGAGCAGGCGAAGGCATATGTCGCGCGGATCCTGGACGCCCTCGGGCCGCGGGACGCGCTGAAAGTCCTCGCGGAGACCCCCGCGGTTCTGCGCGGCGCCGTCGGCGGACTCACGCCGGCCGAGGACGGGAGAGAGGAGCGCGCGGGAAAGTGGTCCGTGAGGCACGTCGTCCAGCACCTGGCCGACTCCGAGCTCGTGGGCGCGTTCCGCTTCCGCATGATCCTCGCGCACGAAGCGCCCGAGCTGCCGGGCTACGACCAGGACCTGTGGGCGAACCGCTTGCATTACGAGGAGAGCGATCTCCGGACCGCGCTCGACGATTTCGAAACCCTGCGCCGGGCCAATCTCCGCCTCTTCCGGCGCGCCTCGCCCGCCGATCTCGCCCGCGTCATGCACCACCTCGAACGGGGCGACGAGTCCATCGCCCAGACGATTCCCCTGTACGCGGGCCACGACCTCGTGCACCTCGCGCAGGTCCGCCGCATCCGCGTGGCGATTGGCGCGTCCGCCGCCGGCTGACGGCGCGGGTCTTCAGCCCTTTCTCTTCGAAAGAAAGACGACGCCGGGAAGGCCCTCGAGGTCTGCGTCGGTCGTGACGAGCTCGACGCCGCGCGACCGGGCCGTCGCGTAGACGATCGCATCCGCCATCGCGAGGGAATGTTCGAGGCTCGTGTCGGCCGCTTCGAGGGCGAGCGTCTCGTTCAGCGGCACGACGTTGGTCCGGAGCATCTGTGCGACGGCCTGGAGCGCGTCTTCCTCCGACGCGTCGCGCTTCAGGACCCTGTAGACCTCGTAGACGGCAATTGTTGGAGTCAGGATCTCCGCGGGATCCCCGAGGAGCCGGGCGACGCGGTCGGCGTGGGGTCCGCCGCGAAAGACCTCGAGCCATCCCGACGAGTCGATCATTCTCAAGGCTTCAGCGTCCTAGAGCCGGTCCCGCTTCTCCCGGAAACCGCTCGACCGCGCGTTCCGGGCGAAGCCCTTCAGCTCCGAGAGAGGTCGATCGGGCACGAGGGAGATGACCCCTCCCTTGCTGATGACCTGGAACGACTGGCCTTTTCGAAGGCCCGTCTCTTCGCGGATGTCCTTCGGAATCACGACCTGGAACTTCGTCGAAACGACGGTGCGGGCCACGGGAGAAGTGTAGTACCGAATGCGGATCGATTCAAGATCCGTAGGACGCACGCTCTCAACGTCCCGGAATTCCAACCCACTTCAGTTTCGCCCCCGGCACGGCCCCGTTCGCGTCGGCGACGCCCGCGTTGACCTCGACGACGGTGTCCGCCTTGGCCTTCGGGGTAACGTTGAGGCAGGGTGCGGGATCGGGGGCGCAGGGCGGCACGTTCTTCAGGACGTCGACGATCGTCCCGTCCCTCGTCGCGTAGATCATGTCGAGAGCGAAGTGGCAGTTCTTCATCCAGAAGGGGCGGATCTCGAGGGCGTCGAAGGGGAAGATCATCCCGGCGCCGTTCGGCATCGACTCGCGGAACATCAGCCCCTGCGCCTTTTCCTGATCCGTCACGGCGATTTCCACGGTGATCGCCGCGCCCGAGGGCAGGACGACGCGCGGCCCCACGGGCCCGGCAGCCACGGCGGTCCCCGCGGTAACTGCCGACGCCGGCGAGGCGCCGGGGGAGGTCGCGGGCTTCGCGCAGGCCGTCGCGAGAACAAGGGCGACGAGCCCGAGGCCGCCGACGGCCCGCCCGTCGGTCACGATTCCTCCACCGGCGGCGACGGCAGCGCGTGCTCACCCATCGACTCCTCGCCGTCCCGGCGGATGCCGTACTTTTTCGCGTAGTAGCGAAACGAGCGCTCGGACATGCGGAGGAGCTCGGCCGCGCGAATCTGGAC
>JBDTML010000221.1:0-4261 GCA_039934255.1 Acidobacteriota bacterium
GGATCGCGCTCTTGTTCTTCTCGCGCTCGACGGTCGCGGCGAAGAGGTCCTCGGCGCGCTCCTTGCGCCGCGTGTTCTCGCGCGCCGCCTCCTCGAACGATCCGAGCTTCGACTTCGTGGCCGCGGACTCGGACGAGAGCACGGCGCCGGTGTCCGGTTCGACTTTCAGGACGGACCCGCAGTCGGGGCAGTGGACGAAGACGTGATCGCTCATGGCGGGAGGAATTATCCTCCCGGAGTGAATTCGCCAGAGGGAGAAGACTGGAAGAAGCGGCTGAAGGCTCTGGGAGTCGTCCGGAAGAGGAAGACGAAGACGGGGAAAGAGAGAGAGAAAGATCTTAGAAAGGTGATGAGCGGACGGCTCGGCGAGGATGCCGCCTGCGCACTTTTCATAGAAAATTCTCTTCTCATCCTCGCTCGAAATGTCCGGTATCCCGACGGCGAAATCGACATCATTGCCCTCGATGGCGCTGTCGTGGTGTTCGTCGAAGTGAAATGGCGGCGGAACGATTCGCTGGGTACGCCCGCCGAGGCGGTGACCGCCCGGAAGAGAGCCCGCGTCGTCCGCGCCGCGCGCCGCTGGCTCGCGGCGCACCCGTCGCGGGCGCGGTCCGTGCGCTTCGACGTCGTGGCGATCCGGGCCGAGCCCCACGAGGTCCTCTGGATTCCCGGCGCCTTCGACGCGGGGCGCTAGGCTCGGTTCCGGCTGAGCGGGTCCTCGCGAGTCAGCGCGGCGGCGGCGCTGGCGGGCGGGCGGAAGTCGCGGTCGAGTCGAAGAGCTCCTTCATGCTGCCGATCGACCCCATGACGCCTGCGGCCTCGAACGGCATGAAGACGATCTTCTGGGAGCCCGCGGCGATCTGCGTGAGCGACTCGAGGTAGCGCTGGGCGATCAGGTACTGCGCCGGGTTGCCGGTCGCGCCGATCGCCTTCGCGACGACGTCGATCGCCTGGGCCTCGGCCGTCGCGACGCGCAGGCGCGCCTGCGCCTGGCCCTCGGCGGCGAGAATGGCGGCTTCCTTCTGCCCTTCGGCGCTGACGATCTGCGATTGCTTCTGTCCCTCCGCGCGGAGGATCGCCGACGACTTCTCGCCCTCGGCCTGCGTGACCGTGGCCCGGCGCGCCCTCTCGGCGGTCATCTGCTTCTCCATCGTGAGCTTGATCTCCTGCGGCGGGTCGATGTTCTTCAGCTCGACGCGCATCACCTTGACGCCCCATTGCTGCGTCGCGGCGTCGAGCGCGGAGCGGAGCTGCGTGTTGATCGTGTCGCGCGACGTCAGCGTGTGGTCGAGGTCGAGAGCCCCGATCACGTTGCGGAGGCCCGAGAGCGTCAGCTGCTCGATGCCCCACTTCAGGTTCTGCACCTCGTAGGTCGCGCGCACGGGATCCGCGACGACGTAGTAGATGACGGCGTCGACTTCCATCGTCACGTTGTCGCGCGTGATGACGGGCTGCGGCTCGATCTGCGTGATCTGTTCGCGGAGGTCGATCGTGTCGCGGACGGAGTCGAGGAAGGGCAGGATGACGTTTAGCCCCGCTTCGGCCTTCTTGTGGTACTTGCCGAGGCGCTCGATCAGCTTGACCTGCTTCTGCGGCACGACCTTGATCGACTTGGCGAGGATGATGAAGGCCAGGAGGACGAGCAGGAAGAGGACGAGGGAGCTGAACTGGGCCATCGAAACCTCCGTCGGGTCATTTCACGGGAGCCGGGGCCGCCGGGGCGCTCGACACGAGCAGGACGATTCCGTCCGCGCCGTCCACCCGAATCTCGCTGCCGTTCGCGAGGGGCTCCACGCTGCGGGCCGCCCAGTCCTCGCCGCCGACGTTCACGCGCCCACCGCCTCGGGCGGCGTCGATCGCCTCCGTGACGTGGCCGCGGCGGCCGACGAGGGCCTCGGTACGCGAGGGGACGCCCTTGCCGCCGAGCCGCTTGGAGGCGAAGACGGGCCTCACGAGGAGGAGCAGCAGGAGGGACGAAACGGCGAAGAAGACGACCTGAACGGTGGGTGAGAAGCCGAGCCAGGCCGTCCCCGCGGTCAGCACCGCCGCGACGCCGACGAACAGGAAGACGAGAGCCGGGACGACGATTTCGACGATTCCGGCCACGAGTGCCAGAACCAACCACACCGCAAGAAGGCTCATTTCGTCGACCTCGATGAAGGACGGCCTCAGCGTATCAGAGGAGGGGAGGGCCGGCCTACATCCCGCCCTGCGCCGCGATCGCCGAAAAAAACGAGGCCCGGCGAATGCCGGGCCTCGTTTTTCGACATCGGAGCGGGATCAGGATTACTGACGGATTAGAAACAATGCGGCCCCAACGAGTGCCAGAGCGAGCAGGCCGAACATCGGAGAGGAGAGCGTCGGGATAGCGGTCGCCACCGAAGGCCCGGGCGTGCCGGTCGGCGTCGGAGTCGGTGTCGGTGTCGGCCCCGCCTGGCAAATCGCCTCGTAGTCGATGGTGGCGCTGAAGACGTTCGACTCCACTCCACCCGACGTCTTGAGCTTGGCGTAGACGGTCTTCAGGCCGAATCCCGCCGAAAGAGTCCAGTTCTTCGTCGCCGCGTACGCCTCGTAGACCGCCCCCGTGAAAAATGGGCTTTCGGAGATGATCATCTGCGTGATCGAGGGATCCCCGAAGTTGTTGATCGAGAGCACGACACTCGCCGAGGTCGTGCAGGCCGCACCACTGTTGATGCTGATACCGCCGTTCGGCGGCGCGGTCCCCGAGGCGTAGAAGGCATACAGCCCGCCCCCGTCCAGCATCGCGAACACCCAACCGTCGGATATGGCGGGTGAGCAGAGATCGAAACCCTGAGGGTCCGTGGAAAACGTCGCGTACTCCGCCAGCACCTGGCCTGCCGAGCCGGTTCCGGCGGCGCCGACAACCTTCAGCTTCTGCGTTGTGCCCGCGCCGACGAAAACCTTGTCGCCAGCGACGGAAGGCGAGCTGTAGTCGCGGCCCCCTGTGTTGAGCTGAACCGAAGGGAAGCCGGTGATCGTCGCGCCCGTGTTCTCGTCGAAGGCGTACAGGCGGCCGTCAAACCCGTACGTGTACACGGCGCCGCCCGAGACGGTTGCCGGGGAGCCGGAGTACGTGCTATTTCCCCCGTCAGGCTTGGACCACGCGAGTGTCCCGTCGGAGATCTTGTACACGTAGAGCTGATCGGCCTTGAAGAAGATGAAGCCATCGACGACCGTCACGCTCGAGACGCTCGACGCCGTCGAGATCGGGAAGCCGCCTCCGAGGACCTCGGCGCCGGTCGCCTTGTCATACTTGCGAATCGTGCCTCCCGAGTTCGAGTACAGAAAGGCTCCGGAGAGCGCCGGCTGGCTGCTGCTATCGGGGCATGGTACGGAATACTGCTGCACCCCCGCGGAGCTGTACTTCAGGAGCTGTCCGCCCGCCTTCACGTAGACGAAGCCTCCGTCGAGTAGGGGCCCTTCACTATAGTTGGTCCCCAGGGCGCCAACGATGGCGGTCCAGGCCGGACTCCCGTTCAGGTTGAACGCGAAGAGCGTCGTGCCGCCTCCCAGCGCGTAGATCTTGCCGTTCGCCACATCCACGGCGGGCGTGCCGTTGTTGGTTCCGGTTGTTACGGGGAAACCGGGTACGGCGACGCCCGTAGCGACCGTGAAGGCATACAGCTGGCCGTTGGCGGACGCCATGTACGCGATGCCCCCGGCGACGACAACGCCGTTCTCCTCGACGGCCGGTGCCGTTGTATGCCAGCCGAGCGTCAGCGGAAGGTTGATCGTCTCCGATGACGCGGCAGCATTCGAAGACGTACCGCGCCACGTCGGCCAGTCGGCGCCAAAGGCGGCCGAGGTAGCGAACGCGGTAACGAGGAAAGCAACGCAAGCGAGGCCCAGGAAGCCATTACGGTTGCGTTCCAGCGGCTGATTCGTGGTGAATCGAGCTGTCCGTTCCATTCGGGTCCTCCTAAAGAAAGATGTCGGTAGCTATATCACAAAAGCATGTGAAGAATTAGGCGAGGCGAGGGGGTATGTATTATTCTTGAACAAGAGTAATCGTGGACAGTTCCGCTCACGCCCGCGACCGAGAATGCCTCGCCCATGTCGGCACTAGGTGTTGAGTTCACGGTTCCGGCCGCGTGCCCCGCATCTTTGGCCGAACTCCATGAAGAAATCGGGGCGGTGGATTCCAGCGTCTCTGCCGGTAAACTCACACGCCCCGAAGGGGTTTCATGGAGCGGGACACGAGGGTCGAACTCGCGACATCTACCTTGGCAAGGTAGCGCTC
>JBDTML010000222.1:0-40013 GCA_039934255.1 Acidobacteriota bacterium
GACGCATCGGTTTCAAGGGCTCGCGCAAGGGAACGCCCTTCGCGGCGCAGCTCGCTGCCGGCAACGCCGCGCAAATCGCCCAGGAGAGCGGCGTGCGCTCGCTGGACGTCCGCGTGAACGGCCCCGGCGCCGGGCGCGAGAGCGCGATCCGCGCCCTCGCCGCGGCGGGTATCGACATCCGGTCCATCAAGGACGCGACGCCCATTCCGCACAACGGCTGCCGGCCGCGGAAGCGGCGCAGGGTCTAGACGAGTTATGCTTCGACTGGTGTCTTGCTGTTTTTTCTTTGAAGGTAAAGAAAGCAGCGGCCGCTCTTGCCAGGCAACGGCGGCGTCGACGGACACCTTCTAAGAATTCTTCAGAATTCTCCGAATTCTCAGGAATTCTCGTCCGTAAACCGAGCTCTCGATTCCGGGCCGGGAAGAAGGACGCGACGATTAATGACGGAATCGACGGAGGCCTGATTTCCCGTGGCTCGTTATCGTGAATCGGTCTGCCGGCTGTGCCGGCGCGAAGCAATGAAGCTGTTCCTCAAGGGGGACCGCTGTTTCACCAACAAGTGCGCCATCGAGCGCCGGAATTTTCCGCCGGGCCAGCACGGCAAGCGCCGGTCAAAGATCCTCGGCTACGGCATCCAGCTTCGTGAGAAGCAGAAGCTGAAGAGGTTCTACGGCGTGCTCGAGGGCCAGTTCCGGCTCACGTTCGAGGCCGCCGAGCGCATGCGCGGCGTCACGGGCGAGAACCTCCTCTCGCTCCTCGAGCGCCGCCTCGACAACGTCGTCCACCGTCTCGGCTTCTCCGGCTCGCGCGCCCAGGCCCGCCAGCTCGTCCGCCACGGCCACGTCCGCGTGAACGGCAAGAAGGTGAACGTGCCGAGCTACGTCGTGGGCGCGGGCCAGCTCGTCTCCGTCAAGGAGAAGAGCAAGGCGAATCCGCTGATCGCCGGGGCCGTCGAGACGGCCAAGGGCCGCGGGATCCCCGCCTGGCTCGAGCTGAACGCGGCCGAGTTCCAGGGCAAGGTCGTCACGCTTCCGAAGCGCGAAGACGTCGCGCTCCAGGTCAACGAGAAGCTCATCGTCGAGCTGTACTCGAAGTAAGTCAGTCACGAACGCTCCCGCGCGCGCCGCTCAGCGGATAAGTCGCAGGGACAGGAGAGAAACATGTTGTGGAAGGGTTTTCAGCGTCCGAACCGTCTCGAGGTCGATGAGGAAAAGGGTAACTACGGCCGCTTCACGGCACAGCCGCTCGAGAGGGGCTGGGGCACGACGGTCGGCAACGCGCTCCGGCGCGTCCTCCTCTCGTCGATCGAGGGCGCCGCGGTCACCGCGGTGAAGATCGAAGGCGTCGAGCACGAGTTCACGGCCGTCCCGGGCGTCGTCGAAGACGTCACGGACATCATCCTCAATCTCAAGGGCCTCGCGATCCGCCTCCACGAGGATGGCCCGCGCGCGCTCACGCTCGACGTCAAGACGAAGGGCGGCGTGACCGCCGACGCCTTCGAGGACGACGCCCAGCTCGAGATTCTCAATCCCGACGCTCCCGTCGCGACGCTCGCCGATGGCGGACGCCTGCGCCTCGAGGCTACGGTCAGCAAGGGCCGTGGTTACGTGTCGGCCGACCGCAATTTCGACCCGGAGGCCCCGATCGGCACCATTCCGCTCGACTCGGCTCACTCGCCCGTCCGCCGCGTGAACTATCACGTCGAGGCGGCGCGCGTCGGCCAGGCGACGGACTACGACAAGCTCGTCATCGAGGTCTGGACGAACGGCACGATCACCCCGCGCGACGCCGTCGGCGTGGCCGCGGTTCTCATCCGGGACCACCTGGCGATCTTCGTGAACGTCGAGACGGACGAGGCGGCCCAGGCGGCCGGCGCCGAGATGCCGCAGAGCGAGCTCGACGCCCTTCTCGACACGAACGTCGAGGAGCTCGAGCTTTCGGTGCGCAGCGCGAACTGCCTGAAGAACGCCGGCATCCGCACGCTGCGCGAGCTCGTCCAGAAGACCGAGAAGGACATGCTCGAGACCAAGAACTTCGGGCGCAAGAGCCTGAACGAGATCAAGGACATCCTGCGCGACAAGGGCCTCGCCTTCGGCATGAAGCTCGAGTCTCCGGCCGGCGCGGGTCGCTGAGGAACCCATGCAGCACAATCGAGCGGGCCGCAAGCTCGGCCGGACGACGGCGCATCGCAAGGCGCTCTTCCGGAACCAGCTCTCGTCCCTCATCACGCACGAGCGGATCCAGACGACGCTGCCGAAGGCGAAAGACCTCCGGCCGCTCATCGAGAAGATGATCACCCTCGGAAAGCGGGGCGGCCTCCACGCGCGCCGTCTCGCGCTGAAGACCATTCCCGAGGCGACGACCGTCAAGAAGCTCTTCGAGGAGATCGCGCCGCGCTTCAAGGAGCGCGCAGGCGGCTACACCCGCATCATGAAGCTCGGGCGGCGTCCCGGCGACGGCGCCGAGATGGCCATCCTCGAGTTCATCGACTTCGACTGGGCGCACCGCCAGGCGGCGAAGAAGGTCGCGGCGAAGGCCGCCGATGAGAAGAAGGCTTCGCTTCTCGAGCGGGCCAAGAAGCTCGTCTCCGGCAAGAGCGGAGACAAGAGTGAAGGCGAGAAGGCCGAGAAGAAGGTCGAGGGCGCCGATGCCGAGGGCGAGACCGAGAAGGCCGAGAAAAAGGCCAAGACTCCCGTCGAGAAGAAGAAGGGTTACACGGCTCCGAAGGGGCCGAAGGGCTCCGGACCGAGGGGCGGCGGCTCTCACGGCGGCAGCAAGCGCAAGACCGGTTAGGAAGAGAAAGACAAGACAAGATTCGGATTCGGATTTTCTTTGAGTGGCTAAGAGGGCCCCGGTTCGCCGGGGCCTTCGTTTCATGAGGCAGGCGGCGCGGTTACCCGAGAGCTTTCTCGATCTCCTGCATAAGCACCTTCGTCGAGAAGGGTTTCGTGAGGTAGCTCGACGCGCCGAGGCGCATGCCGAGGTCGCGCTCCGACGGCAGCGTGCGCGCCGTGAGCATCACGATCGGCAGCCGGGTCGTCGCCGGGTTCTCCTTGAGGATTCGGCAGACGTCGAAGCCCGTGAGGCCGGGCGAGAGAGACACGTCGAGGAGGACGAGGTCGGGCGCCTCCTCGCGCACGAGGCGGAGCGCTTCCTCGCCGCCCGTCGCCTCGACGGGCAGGAGACCCGTCAGGCGAAGTTTGAAGGAGAGGATCTTCAGGATCGTTGGCTCGTCGTCTACGACCAGGACCTTTCGACCCGCCAGAGCCGAAGGAAGGCTGCTCATCGAGCCTTCATTCTAGCGACAGCGGGGTTCCCGTGAGCACGACGACGGCGGCGGCCATCTCCCGGGTGTGGGTGATCGTGACGTGCGCTCCCGTGACGCCGAGGCGCGCCCCGTGGAGACGCGCCCGGCCGAATAAGGCGAGCCTGGGCGGGCCGCCCGGGCTTCGGACGATGGCGAGCTCGCGAAACGCGATTCCCCGCATTCCCGTTCCGAGCGCCTTCATCGCCGCCTCTTTCGCCGCGAAGAGTCCCGCAACGTGCTCCGCGTAGGCCGGCGAGTCGGGAGGGCGGCGCACCTCGCCCGGCCGGAAGAGCCTCGCGGCGAATCGCGCTCCGTGTCGTTCGATCGCGCGAGCGACACGGGGAATCTCGCAGAGGTCGACGCCGAGTCCCACCACTCCCGATCCCGGAGGGAGACCATCCTCCGGCCGGGCGCGGTCGCTCACGCAGGCTCCCGTGGGGACGGCGTAGGCGCCTCGGTCCGCGGCTCGCGCGACGCGCGCGACTTGCGCGACTCGCGTCTCCAGGCCTCGATCTCGGTGGCCGCGGCCCAAAGGTGCAGGAGCCCGAGGCCGAGGAGGAAGCTCCGGAAATAGGGCGATTCGAGGAAGGGGCGCGCTCGATCGGGGGACCGCATGACGACCTTCACCGTCCAGTACCGCCCCCAGGGTGCGAGCGTCAGGAAGGCGCCAGCCTCCAGGGCGTAGAGCACGAAGAGGACTCGGAGGAGCCGGCTAACGGGTCTTGGCACCCTCGGATTGTAGAGGCGTCGGGCGGAAGCAGCCCCGCTACCGTTCGCGAGCGGCCGGTGCCGGAGCAGGCGCGGGTGCCGGCGCGGGCGGGGGTGCCGGAGCAGACGCGGGTGCCGGCGCGGGCGGCGGCGCCGAATAGACCGGCGCGGAGCGCACGGGCGCCGAGTGCTCCGGGGCCGGAGCCGGTGCCCGGGCGCCGGGTGCCTCGCGCGAACGCTCACGCTCGACCACGCGGGGCTGCTGCGCACGCCATCCCGAATCGTCGTGGCGAGCCGGCCGGTCCTCGTCGACGCGCCGTGGGATCGGGGCGGGGGCCGGCGCGGAAGAGGAGCGCCAGCCTTCGTCGCGAAGGCGCGGCGGCGCGCCCGTATCGCGGGATGGGGCGGCAAGGAGTGTCCCGGGCTGGGACGAGCCTCGCACGAGGCCCCGGTCGGTGGCCTGCCGCCAGGAGTCCGCGGGGGCTTGACGGTCCGCGCGGCGTGGAACGTCAGTGGACAGCCGGCGGTAGGCGGGGTCCTGGCCGACGCGCACGGCGGTCCTCCTCAGCTCCTCTTCGGCGGCGGGCGAAGGCGCGCGTTCGCGACGCAAGACGGCCGTCAGTCCTTCGCTCACGGGAGCCTGACGAACGCCCTCGCCACCGACCATGCGGCGGAGCGCGTCCTGAAGAGACGCGGCCGGATTGCTCCCCCGCTCGAAGCGGAAGGGGGCCGTCGCGATCACGCCGATCTCGCCCGGTCTGAAGGTCATCCGTTCGCCGCGCACGATGTCCCGGGCCGGGTCCAGCCGCACGCCAATACGCCCGGACCGCACGTAGTTCCAGCCGCGCTGATCGATCTGCGAGACGGCGATGCGGCCGCGAAGGTGTGGGTAAACGGGAACGCGTCCACCGCCGACGTCCACGCGGGCGTTCCGTCCTCGAGGTCCCCACGAGGTGGAGGGTTCCCACGAGCCGTAGTACCCGATCGGGCACCAGCCCACCCAGTCCGGCGTGTAATCCCAGTAGACCCACGCGGGCGAGTACTCCGTTCCCGGGCACCACATCCAGCCCAGCGCGGGATCCAGGATCCAGGTTCCGTAGTGGTAGGGCAGCCAGCCCCAGGGCTCCGAAGAGACCCACGTGAGGCCCGCGGGCGTCCACCGCCAGGAGCCGAGCGCATAGGGCGTCCAGCCGGCGGCCACGCGCGGGCGCCAGCATATGCACCCGCACGTCGCGGAATACGCCCAGGTGCCCCAGTCCTCGAACGAGGCGTTGTCGTAGTCGTACCCGAGGTCCGAGGAGACGTAGCGGGCCGTGTTGCGGCCGTCGGTCCGGTCGCGCCGCTCCTCGATGAAGCGCGCGAAGCGGTCGCGCGGGGAGGCCGACTCTTCGACCTCGACCTCGCTGTCGCCGCTCACGAACGCGTACTCGCCCGCGCGAACGATGGCGCGCCCGCCCTTTCCTGCGACCTCCACCCTGCCCGACAGGACGTAGACCTCCGTGCCGCGCCGTCCGGCGTCGACGCGAAACAGGGCTCGGGTGGTCGCGAGAATCGTCATGTCGTCCGTGTCGAGGCGCAGGGCGCGCTCGCGCGTCGTCACGTCGCGCATTTCGATGGCCGCCGTGCCGCGCGCGAGGAACAGGAGGTCCCGGTCGTCGTCGGATTCGTAGGTGCGGGCCATGCGCTCGAAACGGAGATCCGTGTATCCGTCCACGCGCACGACGTTGCCGTCCGCGAGCACGGCTTCCGCGCGCGACCCGACTCCCGTCACGAGGTTGTCGCCCGGGAGAACCGGCGTGTTGATCCGGGCCGCCGTGTCTTCGTCGGCGCTCGAGATGAGGAGGACGTCCGGCTGGACGTAAGAGAGGTATGTGTACCCCTCGCGCTGGGCGTCCGCCCGGCCCGGCGCCAGCACCGCCACGAGAAGGGCGGCTGCAAGTGCGGGGGGCGAAATTCTGGGGGCGTTCATTCCGGGCCTCCAAGCCATCCTATGCGACCTCCGTACCACCATCGCGGCGCCTCCCGCGTCCCCCCGCGGGGACGCTTGACCGCGCCGGGCAAGCCCTGCAATCTCGAGGTGCGGGACGATTCTCCTGAAAAAGGGAGAGCAGCCGACCCGACAGCCGGAGTGAACGTGGCCATTCGAGAAATCGTCAAGTACGGGGATCCGCGCCTCCTCGCGAAAAACCGGACCGTCGAGGTGTTCGACGAACCCGATCTCGCCGCGCTCATACAGGATCTGAAGGAGACGTGCTGGGCGGCGCCCGGCCTCGGTCTCGCCGCTCCCCAGGTTGGCGTCAACCTGCGTGTGGCGATCGTGGATCTCTCGGTCGGAAAGGACCCGTCCCAGGTTCTGATCCTCGTAAACCCGGTCGTCGTTGACGCGCAGGGGCTCGTCCGGGACGAGGAGGGATGCCTCTCCTTCCCCGACATGGTGGAGACGGTCGAGCGGCCCGAGAAGGTGACGGTGGAGGCCCTCGACGCGCGCGGGAGGAAACAGACTTTCGACGGGCGCGACCTTCTGGCGCGGGCCTTCTGTCACGAGGTTGACCACCTCGACCAGCGGCTCTTCGTCGACCGGCTCTCGTCCCTGAAGAAGGGTCTCGTGCTCCGCCAGGTCGTCAAGCGCCAGAAAAAAGGAGCCTGGTAAGCAGCGCCGCTACCCTCCGGCCTTCGCCCGCAGTTCGTCGACGAGGTTGAGCCGTTGAAGCGTGCGGCCGAGGTGCGCCGCGAAAGCCATGAGGTGCTCGAGTTCGGGGGACTCGCCGGGCGGGGGAAGCGGTCCACGCCGATAGAGGCGCAGCGTGCCGAGGAGCTCCTTGCCGCCGAAAACCGGAGCGGCCGTGATGGTCCAGTCGGGCGTGGCGTCGCCCGGAAGCCGGGGCGCGCGGCCGGTGCGCGGGTCTTCCTCGAGGCCGAGCGCCGCGACGAACTCCGGAGCGCTTCCGCCCGGCCAGGCGCTGGACGCGGCCGCGAACAGCTCGACGTGGCCGGTGCGTCGCAGGTGCAGCGTGACGCCGTCGGCGCCAAAGACGGACGAGATCCGGTCGAGGACCGGGACGAGAAGGCGCGCGCGGAAGTCTTCGGCGGTGACTCCGTCCTCCTCGACCTTCGCGGAAATCTCCTGCTGCAGCTCGAGCATCTGGGTGCGGGCCGTGAGGGTGTCCAGAAGCTCCTTGATGCGGAGCGCGTTCTTCACACGCGCCTTCAATTCGCGGGCCGAGAAGGGCTTCGTGACGTAGTCGTTCGCGAGCGCTTCGAAGCCCTGCAGGAGATCTTCCTCCTCGGTGCGCGCCGTCACGAAGATGACCTGGGTGCCCGCGGTCGCGGCCACGGTCTTGATCCGGCGGCAGACTTCGTACCCGGAGAGGTCGGGCATGCGCACGTCCAGGAGGACGACGTCCGGACGGCGGGCGTCCACCTTCTCGAGGGCCTCGGTGCCGGAGAGGGCGCTTTCGAAGTCGCAGCCCAGCTCGTAGGCGATGTACGACGCCACCTCGGCCTGGTATGGGTCGTCGTCCACGAGGAGAAGCAGGGGCGCCGAGGCCGGCGATCGGAACATGGTGGCGGAGGATATCGCACGGCGGGGCGCCGAGCTCTCGCTGGCGAAATTCGTTGCGGTCGCTGAGAATCGCCCGTCGTGACGCTGCGCCTCTACAACACCTTGAGCCGCTCCCTCGAGGAGTTCCGTCCCCTCCAGCCGGGAAAGGTCGGCCTCTATACGTGTGGCCCCACGGTCTACAACCGGGTCCACATCGGCAACCTCCGGACGTTCGTCTGGGAGGACGTGATGTGCCGCGTCTTCCGCGCCCTCGGCTACGAGACGACCCAGGTGATGAACCTGACGGACATCGACGACAAGACGATCAAGGGCGCCGTCGCTGCGGGCGTCCCGCTCAAGGAATTCACGGATCGGCACATCGCGACGTTTTTCGAGGATCTGAAGACGCTCGGCGTCGTGCCGGCGGCACTCTATCCGCGCGCCACGGAGCACATCCCCGAAATGGTCGCGCTCGTCGGGCAGCTTGCCGCCCGCGGCCACACGTACGAGAGCGATGGTTCGGTCTGGTTCCGGATCTCGACGTTCCCGGGCTACGGAAAACTCTCGAAGATCGACCTCACCGCGGTCAAGCGCGGCGCGCGCGTCGCCGACGACGAGTACGAGAAGGAAGACGTGCGTGATTTCGCGGTCTGGAAGCAGGCGAAAGAAGGCGAGCCCGAGTCCGCGACGTGGACGACGGCCCTCGGACGCGGGCGGCCCGGCTGGCACCTCGAGTGCAGCGCCATGGCGATGAAGTACCTCGGCGAGACGCTCGACATCCACACGGGCGCCGTCGACAACACGTTCCCGCACCACGAGAACGAGATCGCGCAGAGCGAAGGCGCGACAGGAAAGACGTTCGTCAACACCTGGCTCCACGCCGAGCACCTCCTCGTTGACGGCGAGAAGATGTCGAAGAGCAAGGGAAACTTCTACACGCTGCCCGACCTCCTCGCGAAAGGCTTCTCCGTGCGCGCGATCCGGTACCTCCTCATTTCGGTTCCGTATCGGATGAAGCTCAACTTCACCTTCGAGGGTCTGAAGGCCGCGACCTCCGCGGTCGAACGGCTGGAGTCGCTCGACCTTCGGCTCAAGGAAAGAGAAGAAGAGAAAACGAAGATTTCTGCTGAAGAAAGAGAAGGAAAAAGAGAAGAGAAGATTTCTTTGAAAGGGGAAGAGGGAGAGGGTTTCGCGGGGCGAGTAGCGGCGGCGCACGCAGCCGTGTTCTCCGCCCTCGAAGACGACCTCAATACAGCCGGAGCCCTCGGCGCGCTGTTCTCGTTCGTGAAAGCGACGAATGTGGACCTCGAGGCGGGCCGCCTCTCGGCGGCCGACGCCACGGCCGCGCGCGGCCTCCTGAGGGCGATCGCGGGCGACATTTTCGGCGTCATGGCGGGCACGGCCAAACCCGCCGAATCCGACGACGTGTGGATCGCGGCACGCATCGAAGCCCGCAAGCAGGCGAAGAAGGCCCGCGATTTCAAGGCCGCCGACTCGATCCGCGACGAGCTTCTGGGCAAGGGAATCGTCCTCGAGGACACGCCCCAGGGGGTGCGCTGGAAGAGGAAGCCTTGACAGGGGCGCGTCACTTCGGGTCTACTCCTAGGGTCATGATTTTCGTCGCGCGCCACTGGCACGTGCATCACAGCTGAGCCGGCCGCGCTTCGCGCCGCCGGCCCGTCGAGGTCCGGAGGCGCGCGGGTTTTCCAAAGAAGTCACCCCGACGCCCTCCGAAACCGGAGGGTTTTCGTTTTGGTCCTGACCGCGGAAAACACGCTTCTCGTCGCTTCCTTCGCGCCGGCGTCGAACGCCGACGCTCTGGGGGAGCGCGCGGCAGTCGCGGCACTGCCTCCGAAAACGGCCTTGGAGCTGCGTCTCGACGCGATGACGGAGCCGCCCGCGTTCGGCGCTCTCCGCGCGTGCTTCGAAGGCCGAACGCTCATCGCGACGGTTCGCTCGGCTTCGGAGGGGGGCAATTTCAGGGGGACGGAGGAAGAGGAACGAGATTTCTTAGAAGGTGCCCTCTCCGCGGGCTTCGATTTCGCCGACGTGGAGTTTCGCGGCGGAGCGCGCCCGACGCTCTTCGATCTTCCTCCTTCTCAGCAAATTCTCTCTCTGCATGACACGGAAGGAATTCCTGCCGACATGGGTGCGTTGGTCGCGCGGATGCTCGCCTCCCCCGCGCGATTCGTGAAAGTCGTCGCGACCGCGAACGACAGCGGCGACGCCCGCCGCGTTCTCGAGCTTCAGTCCGCGAACCCCGGGGGACGCCTCGCCGCCTTTGGTATGGGCGAGGCCGGGATCGCGACGCGCGTCCTCGCGCCGTATCTCGGCGCGGCGCTCGCCTACGGCGCGCTCCTTCCCGGGCGCGCCACGGCGCCAGGCCAGCTTCTCGCGCGCGACCTCGCCGAAATCTACGGCGTGGGCCGCGCGCGAAAGGTCTCCCGCCTCTTTGCGCTCCTCGGCAGCGTCGTCTCGCATTCGCTCTCGCCGGCGCTTCATAACGCGAATTTCGAGGCCCTCGGCCAGGACGCGCTCTACGTCCCGTTCGCGATGCGCATGCTCGGCAGGGAGCTCGAGCCGCTCGTCGCCTCGCTCGATGCGCTCGGCCTCCCGCTCGTGGGCGCCTCGGTGACGATTCCGTTCAAGGAAGAGGCGGCGCTCCTCTCGCGCACGGCCGAACACGAAGCCGGGGAGAGGGCGGTCAACACGCTGCTGAGGTCCAGCGCCCCGGGCCAGCCGCTCGGACTGCGCGCGGAAAACACCGATCGCGCGGCATTCGAGGACGTCACCAGGGAGTTTTTTGCTCGGAAGAGCGAAGAGAAGAAGGGAAGTGCGCCGGTCGCGATCGTTCTTGGGGCGGGTGGCACAGCACGGGTCGCGGTGGATGTTCTTAGAAGGGGGGGATGTGAGGTCTTCATCTCGAACCGGACCGACGCGCGCGGCGGAGACCTGGCCAGAGAAACGGGGGCGCACGCGCTATCGAAGAAATCCTCATCGCCCTGGCCCGAGCCGGACGTCATCGTGAACGCGACCGCCCTCGGACTTCACCCGGGGGATCCTCTTCCCTGCGAGCAAAATCTTCTCCGCCCCGGAGTGCTCGTGATCGACGCGCCGTATCGCGCCGGCGGAACGGAGCTCGTCCGCGCGGCGCGCGCCGCCGGCGCCCGCGTCGTGGACGGCCAGACCCTGCTCCTTCTTCAGGCGGCGGGCCAGGCGACGCTCTTCACGGGACGGGACACGAGTTCGGCGGACCTGCTCGCGCACCTCGGGCCGCGCCTGCGTTCGCTGTTCTCTTCCGTCGAGGAGGTTTTTCCGTGAAACTCGAGCGGCCCGACCCGAATCTCCCCCGGGGCGTGCAGGCGTTTCTCTTCGACGCGGCCGAGCGCCGCCGCAAGGCGGAGGATTCCGTCGTGCGCCGGCTCCTGGAGGCCGGCCTCCGCGAGGTGATCCTTCCCGTCCTCGATTTCGCGGACCCGTATGCCGGTGTGACGGCCGAGGGAGACGAGCGTATCTACCGGTTCCTGGACCGACAGGGAAACACACTCGCCCTCCGGGCGGACTTCACGCCGATGGCGGCCCGGGTCGTCGCACCGCGGCTCGGCGCGCTCTCCGGAGCCGTCTCCCTCTTCTACCGCGGGGACGTCGTGCGTGACGAGGAGACGGGCGTCGGACGCCGCCGAGAGTTCGCGCAGGTCGGCGCCGAGCGTTACGGGGACGGCCGCCCGGAAGCCGATGGCGAAATGCTCGCCCTGGCACTCTCGTGCCTCGGGAATCTTCCGGTTGCGCGCCTCCGCCTCACGCTCGGCTGGGCCGGCCTCCTCGAGCGACTGCTTGGCACCCTCGCACCGAGGCTTACCGACGACGGCGCAAGCGGGCTCGTGAGCGCGGTGTCGGCCGCGCGCGCCCGGCACGTCACGGAGCTGGAGACGCGGCTCGCGGCCGCGGGCGCCGCGCCCGCAGCAGCGGCCGAAGCGGCGCGCGCCCTCCTCGTCGGATTCGAGCCCGCTTCAAGTCTGTTTCGTGCGCCCGATCTCGCCGGCGCGGCGGCGGAACTCGCACGCGCGGTCGCCGTCGCGAAAGGCGCTCGGCCCGGCCTCACGGTCGTCGTCGATCTCGCGGACGCGCCCCAGGCGCCGTACTACACGGGGCTCACGTTCAGCGTGGACGCCGCGAACGGGGGAGGCACGATTGCGGGGGGCGGTCGCTATGACGGCCTGCTCGGGCGCTTCGGCGCGGCGGCTCCCGCTCTGGGCTTCTGCATCGGCCTCGAGACTCTCGGTGCCGCGACGGAAGCCGGCGACACGCGCGCGCGGCCTCTGCGCATCGCGGTCGGCAAGGGCCGGCTTCTGCCGAAGGCGCTCGAAGCGCTCCGTGCGGGTGGCGCTTCGTTCGGCGAGCCCGACGGACGGCGCCTTCTCCTGCCCTCCGCCGACGGCGCGTTCGAGCTGCTTCTTCTCAAGGACGACGATGTGCCGACGTACGTAGCCCACGGCGGGGCCGACCTCGGAATCGTGGGCAGCGACCGCGTCGCCGAGAGCGGCGAGGACGTGACGGCTCCCGTAGAGCTTCCCTTCGGCGTCTGCCGCCTTTCCCTCATCGGGCGGGCGGGAGAAACGTTCCGCCCGAACGGCGCCCCCGTGCGGGTCGGCACGAAGTACCGGCGCCTCGCGGCCCGCTACTTCGACGAAAGGAAGATCGCCCACGAGATCGTCCCGCTCGCAGGCTCGGTCGAGCTCGCGGCCGCCCTGAAGCTCACGGACGTCGTCGTGGACCTCATCGAATCCGGATCTACGATCGCCGCGAACGGCCTCGCCGAGATCGAGACCATCCTCACGAGCCGCGCGACGCTCATCCTGGGGCGCGCTTCGCTCGTCGCCCGCCGGGCTGAGATCGCCGCGTTCGTCGAGCGCATCAGGACCTATGCGGGGGCGCCGACATGATCAGGATCGTCGACGCGGAGGCAAAGGCCGGAAAGAAGGAACTGGAGATTCTGCTGAAGGGGCGGCGGGGCGGCTCTCCCGACTTCGCCACGCTGAAGCAGATTCTGCCGGTCGTGGAGGACGTGCTTAGAAATGGGGAACCCGCGCTCAGACGTTGGGTGAAACGCTTCGAGCCACTCTCCTCTTTCCCTTCTAGGAAGATTCTCCTGGACCCCCGGCGCGAGAAACCCGCTCGTGTCGGCCCGGAGTTCGCGCGCGCGTTCCGCCTTGCGCGCAGGCGCATCGAGGCGTATCACCGGAAGCAGCTCGCCTCCGCTTCATCCGGCTTCTCTTTCAGAGACTCTCTAGGCGTTTCTTTCGTCGAGAAACCCGTTCCCTTCGCTTCGGTCGGCGTGTACGTGCCCGGAGGCCGCGCCTTCTATCCGTCGTCACTCCTCATGGGCGTCCTTCCCGCGCGCATCGCGGGAGTGCCGCGAATCGTCGTCGCGACGCCGCGCGGCGCATGGGCGGGGAGTCCCGAGCTCCGCTGGGCGGCCGCCGAGCTGGGGGTCGACGAAGTGCTCCTCGCGGGAGGGGCGCACGGCATCGCGGGTCTCGTCTCCGTCTCCGGCGTCGAGAAGATCGTCGGTCCCGGAAATCGGTTCGTCGCGGCCGCGAAGCACCTCGTGTCCGGCCTCGTGGGGGTCGACATGCCGGCAGGGCCGTCGGAGGTGCTGATCGTGGCGTCGGACGACGCCGATCCGGCTCTCGTCGCGGCGGACCTTCTCGCGCAGGCCGAGCACGATCCGGACGCGGTCTGCCTGCTGTTTTCGGATTCGAAGACTTTTGCTTCGGACGTGCGGGCCGCGGTCGCCACGCAAATGGGGGCGTTCGAAGATACCGTTTCTTCGAAGGTGAATGCGGCCACCGCTCGCGCCTCGCTGCTCGGGCATGGCCGGATCTTCACCTTCAAAGAAATCTCTTCCGCCGTTTCCGCAGGGTCTTCGGTTGCTGCCGAGCACGTGCAGGTCATGGGCCGGCGCGCTGAACGCCTCTCGTCCTCGCTGCTCGCGACTGCCGGAGCGCTCTTCATCGGCTCGTCGACGCCGACCGCCCTCGGGGACTACGTTCTCGGCCCGAATCACGTGCTTCCCACGGGCGGCGCCGCGCGCAGCTTTTCGGGCCTTTCGGTACGCGACTTCCTGCGCTGGGGCCGTTCGGTCAACGCGACGGGGAAGGCGGCACGCCGTCTCGCTCCGCAAGCGGCGACCCTGGCTCGCTTCGAAGGCCTCGTGGGCCACGCGAGCGCGTTGGACCGGAGGTCGACGTGAGTCGCCGTTCGGTTCCGGTCCGCGAGGAGATCCGGGCTCTCCACGCGTATCGCCTCGAACCCGAGGACTCTCCGTCTCTCCGCGCGAAACTGGACTTCAACGAGTCTCCGTTCGACGTGCCCGAGGAAATCAGGGCGGAGGTTCTCTCCAGGCTCGCCGCGAAGAGATGGGGCCGCTATCCCGAGTTCGGCGCGCCGCGCCTGAAGAAGGCGATCGCCGGGGCCATCGGTCGGCGGCCCGAAGAGATCGTCGTGGGGAACGGGTCGGGCGAGGTCCTGCTCGCGGCGGTTTCCGTCTTCGCGGGCGGCGGCTCCCTCGTTCTTCCGACGCCCACGTTCTCACTCTACGGGCAGATCGCAGCCATCGCGGCGGCCCGCGTCGTGGACGTGCCGCGCACGGGGCCGGACTTCGAACTCTCCGAAGAGGTGCTCCTCGCGGCGGCGGCGCAGCCGGGCGCCGTTCCCCTGGTCTGCTCGCCCAACAACCCGACGGGCGGCGTCGTACCGCGGGAAATCCTGGAGCGCCTGCTGGAGGCCGCGCCCGTCGTGCTCCTCGATCAGGCCTACGTGGATTTCGCGGGGCCCGGCGACGACGCCATCGCCCTGCTCGACGAACGGCCAAACCTCGTGGTCTTTCGGACGCTTTCGAAGGCGTACGCGGCCGCCGGGTTTCGCATCGGATACGCGGTCGCGCCCCCCGTCCTCGCCCGGGAAATCGAGAAGGCCGTACTGCCGTTCAGCATCGACCTCGCGGCCGAGGAGCTGGCGGTCGCCGTCCTCGCGCATCCCGAGGTCGCGCGCGCTCACGTGGGCAGGATCGTGGCCGAGCGAAGGCGCGTGGCCGAGGCGCTCACCGCCGCCGGGTGCCTCGTGGCCTCGTCCTTCGCGAATTTCCTCTTCGTGCGGCCGCCGGATGGCCAGGCGGGGCGCGTGCGCCGGGCGCTTCTCGACAGGGGAATCCTCGTGCGCGACATGACGGCGGCGGCGCCCGGGCGCCTCCGTGTTTCGATCGGATCCCCGGCGGAGAACGACTTCTTTCTCGGAGCGCTTCTGGAGGTGCTATGAGCCGGACCGGAACAGTCGAGCGGAAGACGAAAGAGACGTCCGTGTCCCTGTCGCTGACGCTCGACGGAGCGGGGCGAACGGACGTGGAGACGCCCGTGGGCTTTCTCACTCACATGCTCGAGACGATCGCGAAGCACGCGAGGCTGGATCTGACCGTCCGGGCGTCCGGCGACGTGCACATCGACGCCCATCACACCGTCGAGGACGTCGGGCTCGCGTTCGGCGAGGCGCTGGATCAGGCGCTCGGATCGCGCGCGGGGATCGAACGCTTCGGCACGAGCCTGGTGCCTCTCGACGAGGCCCTCGCGCGGTCGGTCGTCGATCTCTCCGGCCGGCCGTACATCGTCTTCGAATCCCCGATCGACAAGGAGCTCCTCCTCGTCACGAGCGAATTTCCGTTCGCGCTCGTCGAGGAATTCTGGAAATCCGCCGCGTTCCGCGGCAAGTTCAACCTCCATGTGGACGTGATCCGCGCCCGGAATGGCCATCACGCGGCGGAGGCGGTCTTCAAATCGGCCGCGCGCGCGCTGCGCGAGGCCATGGCGATCACGGGTTCCGGTGTCCTCTCGACGAAGGGGACGCTGACGGCATGAGCGACGCACCCGCGACGACGGTCACGCTCGTGGACTACGGGGTCGGGAACACGGCCTCCGTCATCCGCGCGTTCCGCCGGCTCGGCGCCGAGGTGGACTTCACGGCCGATCTCGACCGGGTGGCGGAGGCGCGCCGCCTCGTTCTGCCCGGCGTCGCCGCCTTCGCCCCGGCGATGAACCGATTGCTGGAAACCGGCCTCGAATCGGCCGTGCGGGCGGCCGTGAAGCGGGGCGGGCGCCTCCTCGGGCTCTGTCTCGGCTTTCAGCTTCTCTTCGAGGAGAGCGAGGAACACGGCATTCACCGGGGGCTCGGCCTCGTGCCGGGCCGCGTCCGCCCCTTCCAGGCGGGCGTGCGTACGCCTCATGTGGGCTGGAACCAGCTCCTCGCGCGCCGTTCCGACGGATTCGTCGAAAGTCTCCCGGAAGGGAGCTACGTCTACTTCGTCCATTCCTACCGGCCCGAGGGAACGGACGCCGCCGACGTGGCGGCGGCCTGCGACCACGGTGGGGAGTTTCCCGCGATCGTGCAGCGCGGGAACGTCTGGGGCTGCCAGTTCCACCCGGAGAAGTCGTCTGAAAACGGCCGTCTCCTGCTGTCGAACTTCCTGAAGAATGGTGACACGTGAGTGACGACCGGCTCGCCCTCTGGCCCGCCATCGATCTGATGAACGGGCGCGTCGTCAGACTGCTCCAGGGCAAACGCGAGGCCGTCACGTTCTACGACGAGCCGCCGGTCGAAGCCGCGAGGCGATTCGCGGGGGAGGGCGCGGACGGCATACACGTCGTGGACCTCGATGCGGCATTCGGGGGCGGGAGCGATGGGAACAACGATGGAAACAACAGAAGAGAGATAGAAGAAATTCTTTCTGTTTCGGACGCTGCGGGGGTCGCCGTGCAGGTTGGGGGAGGCCTCCGCACGGGAGGCGCAATTGAGGATTTCTTAGAAAGGGTGAGTGGGGCAAGGGCCGTCCTCGGAAGCCTCGCCTTGCTCGACCGCGAGGCCCTTACACACCTTCTAAGAAAATCCCCATCTTCTTCTTCTCCTTCCCCCTCTTCAGCAAAAGATTCTTCTTCCTCTTTGTCTTCGCGCATCGTGGTTGCCCTCGACTGCAAGGACGGCCGCCCGACCGTGCGGGGCTGGACCGAGGACGCGGGAGTGGGCGACGCGGTGTCCGTGGCGCGCTCGCTTGCCGCTCTCGGCGTCTCGGCGCTCCTCGTCACGGATGTCGCGTGCGACGGGGCGATGACGGGTCCGAATCTCGGACTCCTCTCCGCCGTGCGCCGAGTGTTCGCGGGCGAGATCCTCGCATCAGGCGGCATGCGCGGCGTCGAGGACCTCGACGCCGTCGACCGGGCGCTCACGGGCGGGCCTCGCGGCGCCATCTTCGGCCGGGCGTTGCACGGCGGAGCCACGACCGTGGCGAAGCTCAGGGCGGCGCGCGACGCCGGGAGGCTTTCATGACCCTCGCCGTGCGCGTCATTCCCTGCCTGGACGTCGCCGACGGCCGCGTCGTCAAGGGCGTCTCGTTCGAAAACCTCCGCGATGCCGGGGATCCGGTCGAGGCGGCCACGCGCTACGAGGCCGAGGGGGCCGACGAGGTGGCCTTCCTCGATATCGCGGCCGCGCACGAGAAACGGGGAACGCTCGTGGAGCTCGTGGGGCGCGTCGCGGAGGCGCTCTCGATCCCCTTTACCGTCGGCGGCGGCGTGCGCTCCGTGGAGGACGCGGACGCGCTCCTCAGGGCGGGGGCCGACCGGGTGACGGTCAACACGGCCGTCGTCGAGGACCCCTCCCTCATCACGCGACTCGCCGAGCGGTTCGGAGCGCAGTGCGTCGTCGTCGCGATCGACGGAAAGCGTCTGCGCGACGCGAACGGGCTCGCGGTGATGCGCGTGATGACCCACGGGGGAAGGCGTCCGGTCGACCGCTCGGTGACGACCTGGGCGGCCGCGGCGGCCGCGGCGGGCGCCGGCGAGATCCTGCTCACGTCCGTCGACGCCGACGGCTCCCAGGCCGGCTTCGATCTCGAAATGCTCCGCGCCGTGCGCTCGGCCGTCGACGTTCCGATCGTGGCCTCGGGAGGCGCCGGCCATCTCGACGACTTCGCGAAGGCGGTCCTCATCGGGGGCGCCGACGCCGTCCTCGCGGCGTCCGTCTTCCACGACCGGATCTTCACCGTCGGCGCGGTGAAGGAAGCGATGCGGCGGGCCGGCCTCCCCGTGCGTCCGGCACCGGCCCGGGCGCGCACGCTCCTGCCTCGCTACGACCAGAACGGGCTCGTACCGGTGATCATGCGGGACGTCGCGACCGGCAAGGTCCTGACGCTCGCATGGGCGAACGCGGACGCGATCGCGAAGACGCGCGAAACCGGTCTCGCGCATTTCTACAGCCGGTCCCGGCAGGCGCTGTGGCTGAAAGGGGAGACCTCGGGGAACGTCCAGCGCGTCGCGGGGATCTCCCTCGACTGTGACGACGACGCGGTTCTTTACGACGTTCGCCCATCGGGTCCCGCCTGCCACACCGGAGCGGAATCGTGCTTCACCCGCGTCGAGAGCTTCGAAGCCGTCTCCCGGGACGCCGATGGTCTCGACCTCACGGATCTCTTTGCCGTCGTGAAGAACCGCAAGGAGTCGCCTGTCGAGGGCTCCTATACGAACAAGCTCTTCGACGACGGCGTCGCGCGCATCGCCCAGAAAGTAGGCGAGGAAGCCGTCGAGACGGCTCTCGCGTCCGTGACGGGCGACGGCAACGCTCTCGCGGGCGAGGCGGCCGACCTTCTCTATCATCTGGCGGTTCTCCTCACGGCGCGCGGCGTCGCGCCGGGCGACGTGGCCGCGAAGCTCGCCGAGCGCCGCGGCGCCGCCAGACGCGAAAGACCCTGATGCCCGTCCCTCGTCTCGTCGTGGTCGAACGGCCGGCGGACCTCACGACACCGGTCGCCCTCATGCGGGGCCTTCTCGCGGGAAGCGGCCCGTGCTTCCTGCTCGAGTCGGTCGAGGGCGGCGACCGCGTGGCGCGGTGGTCCTTCCTCGGAGCGTCGCCCTCGGCGGAGATCTCAGGCCGGGACACGGACCCGTTCGCCGCCCTCCGCGCGCTGCCTCGCGGCGAGAGCGTGAGCGCCGACGGGAGCGACGACCTTCCGCCTTTCACCGGAGGAGCCGTCGGGTACGTTGGCTACGACGCGGTGCGGCGCCTCGAGAGAATCCCGAAGGCGAACCCCGATCCGATCGGGCTGCCGGACGCGTGGTTCGGGATCTTCGATTCGGTCATCGCCTTTGACCACGTGCGGCACCGGCTTCTCTTCGTCACGCACGCCGGAGAAGGGGCCGACGAGGAGAGAAGAGCCTTCAAAAAGCTGCGGGATCTCGAGGCCCGCGCCGCGGCGCCCATTGCCGAAGCGAGCCCTTTGCCCCGGTCCCCTCTCACCTTCAAGGAATCTCTTCCTCTTTCTTCCTATCTCTCGGCGGTCGCACGCGCGAAAGAGCACATCCGCGCCGGCGACGTGTTTCAGGTCGTGCTCTCGCGCCGCTGGTCCGCGCCGTTCGACGGCGACCCCTTCGCGGTCTACCGGGCTCTCCGGTCGATCAGCCCGTCACCGTACCAGTACTTCCTGAGGACGCCCGACGGCGCGATTTTCGGAGCCTCTCCCGAGCGCCTCGTGCGCGTCGCGGCGGCCCCCGGCGGCGCGGCCGTGGAGACGATTCCGCTCGCCGGCACGAGGCCGCGCGGGGCGACCCGCGAGGAAGACCTTGCGCTCGAGCGGGAGCTCCTCGCTGATCCGAAGGAGCGCGCGGAGCACGTCATGCTCGTGGATCTCGGGCGAAACGACCTCGGCCGCGTCGCGAAGGCCGGGAGCGTTCGCGTGGAGGATTTCTTCCGGGTCGAACGCTATTCCCACGTCATGCACATCGCCTCGCGCGTGACGGGCGTTCTCGCCGAGGGGAAAGACGCCGTCGACGCCCTCGTGGCGACGTTTCCGGCCGGGACCCTGACGGGGGCGCCCAAGATACGCGCGATGGAGATCATCGAGGATCTCGAGCCCGTGCGTCGCGGCGCTTACGGCGGCACGGTGGGTTATCTCGACTTCGCGGGAAACCTCGACGTCGCGATCGCGATCCGAACGGCCGTCGTCGCGAACGGCACGCTCCACGTGCAGGCCGGAGCCGGCATCGTCGCCGACTCGGACCCCGAGGCGGAAGCGACCGAGTGCGAGAACAAGGCCCGCGCGCTCATGCGCGCCGTCGAGAACGCGGGAACGTACCGATGATCCTCGTCGTCGACAACTACGATTCGTTCACCTACAACCTCGTCCAGATCCTCTCCCTGTTCGACAGCGACGTCCGGGTCGTGCGAAACGACGCGCTCACGGTCGATGCGATCCTCGCCGCGAAGCCGGATCGACTCGTCGTGTCTCCGGGGCCGGGCCGTCCGGAAGACGCGGGGATCTCGTGCGAATTGATCCGGCGGAACGAGCGCATCCCGCTCCTCGGCGTCTGCCTCGGCCATCAGGCCCTCGGGGTCGTGTTCGGCGGAACGGTCTCGCGCGCGCCGGTCCTCATGCATGGCAAGACGTCCGAGATCGCGCACGACGGGACGGGGCTGTTCGAGGGGCTTCCGAGCCCCTTCACCGCCACCCGCTACCACTCCCTGGTCGTGGAGCGGGATTCGGTCCCCCCCGTACTCCGGATCACCGCCACGACCGAAGACGGGCTCGTGATGGGCCTCGCGCATCGGACTCGCCCTATCGTGGGCGTGCAGTTTCATCCCGAGTCGATCCTGACGAAGGAGGGAGAGCGGCTCCTGAAGAACTTCGTCGAGGGGCGGCTCGCATGACGACGGCCGCGCACCGCGCGCTCCGTTCGGTGGCGCGCGGCGAGCCCCTCACGCGGACTGAGGCGAGGGCCGCCGTGTCGGCGCTCCTCGACGAGGACGTCTCCTCGGCGATCGCGGGCGGCCTCCTCTCGGCGCTGGCGGCTCGAGGCGAAACGATCGAGGCTGTGGCGGGCGCGGTGGACGTCCTCCGGGCGCGGGCGGTACGGCCGCCCGTGGACGAGGCCCTGGCCGCCCGCTCCATTGACGTCTGTGGGACGGGGGGCGACGGGCTCGGAACCTTCAACGTCTCGACCGCAGCCGCCTTCGTCGTGGCGGGCGCGGGGACACCCGTCGCCAAGCACGGGAACCGCGCCGTCTCATCGGCCTGCGGCTCGGCCGACGTCCTTACCGCTCTCGGTGTCGAGATCGAAATGACTCCACGCCGCGCCGCCGAAGCTCTCGTGCGCGCGAACGTCACGTTTTTCTTCGCGCCGCTTTATCACCCGGCGATGAAGAAGGTCGGGCCGATCCGGCGCGAGCTGGGCCTCCGTACGCTCTTCAACCTCGCCGGGCCTCTCTCGAATCCTCTCGGCGTCACCCGGCAGATCGTGGGCGTGGATCACCCCGAGCGGGTTCCCGTCATCGCGGGCGCCCTCGCGGAGCTCGGCGCCGGGCGCGCGCTGGTCTTCTCCCACGAGACCGGCGGCGACGAGCTGCTCCCCTTCGGGCGCACCTTCGCCGCAGACGTGCGCGGCAGCCGGGTCGAGCTCATCGAGCTTTCCGCAATCGATTTCGGACTGCCTGAGGGGAGCCCCGAGCCCCTCAAAGGCGGCGATGCCGAAACGAACGCCGAGATCCTCCGGGCGATCCTCGGAGGCTTCCGGCGTGACGCGCGGGACGTCGTCCTGATGAACGCTGCCGCCGCGCTCGTCGTCTCGGGGCTGGCCACGGACTGCCGGGAGGGCGTCGCGCGGGCGGCGCGGTCCATCGACGAAGGGAGGGCGCGGCAGGCGCTCGACGATCTCGTTCGGATTTCGAGGGGCGCTTAGGGGGAAGAGAGATTTCTTCTTAGAAAGAGAAGAAGAAGAGGGAAGAGAAGATTTCTTAGAAGGGGAAGAGGGAAAGGAAGAGGCTTGGGAAAGGTCGGGTCGATTCTGGGGGAAATACTCGCGGCGAAGCGGCGGCGCATCGCGGCGGGGGAATTCACGGCTGCTGCGGCCCCTGCCCTCGGCGCCGCGCCTGCCGGCGCGCGCCCGGACGGTGCGCGCTTCGCCGCCGCCCTCCGCTCTTCTCCCTCTTCCCCTTCTAAGCAAATTCTCCCTCTTCCTCTTTCTCCTTCGTTTCTCGCCGAAATCAAGCACCGCTCCCCGAGCGCGGGTCTTCTCTTGCCGGATGCCGACTCGCGTATCGAGGACATCGCCCGCGCCTATCGGCGCGGCGGGGCCGCGGCGCTTTCCGTCGTCGTCGAGCAGGACTTCTTCGGCGGTGTTCCCTCGTGGCTCCCGCGCGCGAAGGCGGCGTCGGGCCTGCCCGTTCTGATGAAGGATTTCGTCGTGGACGAGGTCCAGCTGGACTTCGCCGTGGCCCTGGGCGCCGACGCGGTGCTCCTCATCGTGTCCGCACTCGACGACGAGACGCTTCTGCGACTGCACGGGGCCGCGCGCGCCCGCGGTCTCGCGGTCCTCGTCGAAGCGCACGACGAGACCGAGATCCGGCGGGCCCTGGCCGCTGGCGCAGAGATCGTCGGCGTGAATGCGCGCGATCTGGCGACGTTTGACGTGGACCTGCCGGGCATGGCCCGTCTCGACACGTTTTTGCCGCCGTCGGTCGTCCGCGTGGCCGAGAGCGGGATCAGGACCCGGGCGGATGTCGAGGTCCTCGGGGCGGCAGGCTACGGGGCGTTTCTGGTCGGCGAGTCGCTGCTGCGCGCCGCGGATCCGGCGCGCGCCCTCCGCGAGCTGCGCGGCGAGAACACGACCGAGATCAAGATCTGCGGCGTCACCCGGGAAGAGGACGTAGACGCCTGCATCGGGCTCGGCGTGGACTGGATCGGCCTCATCTTCGCGGCGGGGTCTCCGCGGCGGGTGACATGGGAAGAGGGGATATTTCTGCGAATGAAAGCGAAAGGGGAGGCCGAAGCGCGGCGCGGGGCCGATGTCGCCTCGGGCGGCGCTGGTGGCGCCGCGAAGGGTGTGGTGGCCGTCTTCGCGGGAAATTCCGAGGCTGACTTCCGCGACGTCATCGAACTCGTCCGCCCCGACGTCATTCAAATGCCGGGTCTACCTTTCCCTCTTCCCCTTCCAAGAAGATTCTCTTCGGTCCCCTCCTTCTGGAACACCATTCGCGTCGGCGAGGACGACCTCGCGGATGTGGGAAATCGCCCGGGAGACGCACTCCACTTCGATACGTCGGTGGCGGGAGTGCGCGGCGGTACCGGGAAGACCTTCGATTGGACCCTCCTGTCCGCCGTTGATCGATCGCGCCCCGTCATTCTCGCGGGAGGGTTGAAACCCGAGAACGTGGCGGACGCCGTGAGGAGAGTGAGACCCGACGTCGTGGATGTCGCATCGGGAGTGGAATCCGCTCCGGGAATCAAGGATCGGGCGAAGGTCGCCGCATTCGTGAGGGAGGTCCGTCGTGCCTGAAAAGGCCCAAGACACATTTCGCCCGCCCGAGGCCGACGCGCAGGGGCGATTCGGCGCGTTCGGGGGCCGCTTCGTCCCGGAGACGCTCATGGCTCCGCTCGAGGAGCTCACGCGCGCCTACAAGGACGCCCGCCGCGATCCCGCGTTCCGGAGCGAGCTGGACGGACTCCTGAAGACGTACGCCGGCCGGCCGACGCCGCTCACGTACGCGAAGCGGCTGTCCGAGAGCCTGGGCGGCGCGCGGATTTTCCTCAAGCGCGAGGACCTTCTCCACACGGGCGCGCACAAGATCAACAACGCGCTCGGTCAGGCGCTCCTCACGAAGAGGATGGGCAAGACGCGGGTCATCGCCGAGACCGGCGCCGGACAGCACGGGGTGGCCGCGGCGACGGCGTGCGCGCTTCTCGGCCTCGAGTGCGTCGTCTACATGGGAGCCGTCGACGTCGAGCGCCAGGCGCTTAACGTCTACCGGATGAAGCTGCTCGGCGCCACGGTCGTTCCCGTGATGGGCGGCACGCGAACCCTGAAGGACGCGATCAACGAGGCCATGCGCGACTGGGTCGCCTCGACAGCGAAGACGCACTACATTCTCGGGTCGGTCCTCGGACCGCACCCGTTCCCGACCATGGTGCGCGACTTCCATTCCGTGATCGGGCGGGAGGCCCTCGGGCAGAGCCGCAAGGCCCTCGGGAAGCTGCCCGACCTCCTCGTGGCGTGCGTGGGCGGGGGTTCGAACGCGATCGGCCTCTTCCGGGAATTCCTGCCGTTTCGTGACGTCGAGATGGTGGGCGTCGAGGCCGGGGGGCGGAGCCTCGCACCGGGCGAGCACGCGGCCCGTTTCGGGGCGGGGAGCGTCGGTGTCCTCCACGGCACGCGCACACTGATCCTGCAGGACGCGGACGGGCAGGTACTCCCGACGCACTCCGTGTCCGCGGGTCTCGACTATCCGGCGGTGGGACCCGAGCACGCGCGTCTCGCGGAGCTCGGACGGACCCGCTACGTCTCCGTGAGCGACGAGGCGGCGCTCGCGGCCTTCCACCGCCTCGCCGAGACGGAAGGGATCATTCCGGCCCTCGAGACGGCGCATGCCGTGGCCTGGGCCATGGAGGAGGCGCGCCGGCGCCCGAAGAGCGCGGCGCTCCTCGTGAATCTCTCCGGCCGCGGCGACAAGGACGTCGTCTCGGTCGCCCGGCGCGAGGGCGTGGAACTTTGAGCCCCGTGAATCGCATCGGGCGGGCCTTCGCGAAGGCACGGACCTCGGGACGTGCGGCGCTCATCGTTTTCGTCGAGGCGGGTGATCCCGATCCAGCCACGACCCGCCGGCTCCTTCCCGCGCTCGCGGAGGCGGGGGCCGACGTGATCGAGCTCGGGATCCCGTTCAGCGACCCGCTCGCGGACGGGCCCGTGATCCAGCGTGCGAGCGAGCGCGCGCGTGCGGCGGGGATGACGCTTCCGGGGGCCCTCTCTCTGCTCGAGGAACTTCGCGCCTCACGGTTCGACACGCCCGTCCTGATCTTCAGCTATGCGAATCCGATTCTCGCGATGGGGGAGGCCGAGTTCGCGCACCGTGCGGCGGAGGCGGGCGCAGACGGCGTCCTCGTCACCGACCTCCCGCCCGAGGAGGGCCGCCACTTCGCGTCGGTCCTGAAGAGCGCGAAGCTCGATCCCGTGTATCTCGTCGCGCCCACGTCGCCGGACGCGCGCATCCGGCGGGCCGGGTCGCTCTCTCGCGGCTTTCTCTACGTCGTGTCGCGCGCGGGGATCACCGGCGCGCGCGCGGCCCTGCCCGAGGGTCTCGCCGGTCTGGTGTCCCGGGTCAGGCGCCAGGTGCCGCGCCTCCCCATCGCCGTGGGCTTTGGTCTTTCGACGCCGGAGCAGGTTCGGGATGTCGCCTCTCTTGCGGACGGCGTCGTCGTGGGGAGCGCGATCGTGGCCGAGATGGAAGCCGCCGGCGCGGCGGGCCGGGACCCGGTCGAACCAGCGGCCGCCCTCGTCCGCGCGCTCGCGGCGGCTACGCCGAAGGGCTGACGTGGCCGGCAGCGGCGCGGGGCGGCCTGCCCGGATCTCGAGGGCCGAGCGTAGAGCGCTCGCGGAGCACCCCCTGACACCGCGGCATGCCGCTCTCAAATGCCTCGAGGATCTTCTGTGGCGCGACCTCCTCGACGTGGGCCGCGAGGCGCGCGCGCACCCGTCCGTGAGGGCCGCGGCCAACCGCAGGCTGGAAGAGGCGCTCCGGTTTCTCGCCGTCGGCGAAAAGATCGCCGTGGCACGATTCGCGGCTCCCGCGCTCTTCGCGGCGCTTCTTGACGAACCGGACCTCCGCGTTCTCGAGGCGGTTCTCGCGAACCCGAGGCTCACGACCGATGACCTTCAGCGCTGGCTCGCAACCGGGCACGCGCGGCCGGACGCTCTCGCGCTTCTCGCGCGGGACGCGCGGTGGTCGAGGCGGCCCGCGATCCGGATCGCGCTCCTGACGCACCGCGCGACGCCGCGTGCCGCGGCTCTCTCGCTTCTGACGTCGGCCTCGCGCGGCGAGTGGCGGCGTCTCGCGGAGGACCCGAACGCGGACGTTCTTCTGGCTGCGTGTGCGCGAGATTTGCTCGAAAATTCCTGGCAAACCGTTGACAGGGGCGATAAGTCATCTTAAACTAACACGTTACGGGGATTCGGGTGACTGCGGAGACTGCTCAGGAATTCGGCGAAGAACTTCGCCGCGAACGCGAGCTTCGAGACGTGAGCCGGGAACAACTCTCGGCCGTGACGAAGGTATCGATGCGGCACATCGCCGCGCTCGAGGCCGGCCGTTACGAACAGCTTCCCGCCGGCGTCTTCTCGAAAGGCTTCGTGAAGGTGATCGCGCTACACCTCGGTCTCGACGCCGACCGTGCCGTCGCGGCGTTCCGCCACGTCCACGCGGGCTGGGAAGAGGACTGCGCGAAGCGTCAGCGCCAGGCGCCGATGAGTACCGGCGTCCTTCGCCTTTCGACACCACGACGCGCGGTTTCTTCGTCGATGACGCTTCGCGGTATCGCCATAGCGCTCGTTCTCGCCGCCGTGACCGGCGCCGCGGCGTTCTTCAGGACGCGCGGCGCGGATCGCCGCAGTGCCGCCGTCCCGGCGGTTCCGGTCGCCCGCGCCGAGAGCGGACCTGCGTCTTTGGCCCTTCCGCCCGCGGTCGCGGCCGCCACCGTCGCGCTGCCGGCAGGCACGTCCCTGCCGAGCGCCTCGTCCTCCCGGGCATCGTCGACGGGGAGAACGCTTTCCCTCACGTTCCGCGAGGAGTGCTGGGCCGAGGTTCTCGTGGACGGGAAGCTCGTCGTGCGCGGGCTCTTTGCCAAGGGCTCGCATCGTGAATTCTCGAACGGCGGCACGTTCACGCTCACGCTCGGAAACGCAGGAGTCGTCGACGTCGTCGTGGATGGCCGTTCGCTCGGCACTCTGGGCGGCGAACACGAGATCATCAAGAACTACGTGATCGCCGCGACCCGGAAGGGCTGACCCGCGGAGTCCGGGACCCGGCGTAAGCTCGGCCCGTGGCCGACGCCGCTTCCGAAACCGACCTCCTCGCCCAGATCGAACGGGGCGAAGCCACGCCCCAGATTCTCGATTTCGCGGCACGCGGGATGGTTCCTCTGCCCCCCGAAGAGCTGGTCCGAGCGATGGCCACCATCATGGCGTCCGGCGACTCCCGCCTGGCCGCCATCGCCGCGGAGTCCTTCAAGCAATTCGACGCCAACTCGCTGAGGAGCGCCGTCCTGAGTCCTGGCGTGCGGACAGAGCAACTCGCCGCCGTGGCGCAGCACACCCACGACGCTTCCGTGCTGGAGCCCCTCATCCGGCACAAGGCCGTTTCGAACGAGACCCTGGCGTGGCTCGCCGAGCGCGTCGACGCGCCGCTCCAGGACATCATCGTCACGAACCAGACGCGATTGATCGCGGCTCCGGTCATCGTCGAACGGCTCTTCGAGAACCCGAGGCTTTCGCCCGAGATCCGGCGGCGGGCGGACGAGTTTCTCGAGGAGTTCTTCCTTAAGCAGGAGCGTGAGCGGGAGGCGGCAGGGGACATCGAGGAGGTGGTCGAGGCGGAAGTCCCGACGCCGGCCCCGGCCGTGGAAGTGGACGAGGCGGGGCTCACCGAGGCCGCGAAGCGGAGCCTCTTCGCGCGGGTCGCGACGATGACCGTCGTCCAGAAGATCCGGCTCGCTTACCGTGGCAACAAGGAGGAGCGCATGTTCCTCGTGCAGGACCGCAACCGGCTCGTCTCTGCCGCGGTTCTGAAGTCTCCCAAAACCCGCGATGCCGACGCCGAAGCCATCGCGAACATGAAGAGCGTTTCGGAAGATGTTCTCCGGGGCGTCACATTCCGGCGCGATTGGATGCGCCACTACGGAATCATGCGGAACATCGTGAAGAATCCGCGGTCACCGATCGACGTGACGCTTTCGCTCGTCATGCGCCTGAATGCGAAGGACCAGAAGATGCTCGCGGGCGACCGGAACGTGCCCGAGGCCGTCCGGTCTTTCGCGCGCCGCGAGGTCTCGCGCAAGGAGACGTGACGCGCCTCACGGATTGTTTGAAATCGGGGCGAGCGGTGTGAGAATCTGCCGCGTGCCGACAAGCTGGGTCGGGCGGGCCGGGCGCCCGTCGAGGGACTGTTGACGAGCTACTACGACGTTCTGGGGGTTTCTCGTGACGCTTCCGACGAGGAGGTCCGGGCGAAGTTCCGCCTCCTCGCCCGGGAGGGCCACCCCGACCGCTTCCGCGACGTCGCCGAGAAGAAGACCGCCGAGGAGCACTTCCAGCTCCTGACGGAGGCGATGAACGTCCTCACGAACCCGGCGCGGCGCAAGGTCCACGACACCGAGCTCGAGAAGAACCGCCCTCTCTCCCAGGATCCGGCCGCGATCGCGCGCGTCTATCTCGCGATGGGGGTCAAGGCCTATCGCGAGGGCAATTTCCCCGACGCGATCACGCAGTTCGACCTCGCCGTACGGCACTACGACAAGGACGCCAAAGCGTTTCACTACCTCGGCCTCTCCTGCATGAAGGTCGTCGGGCAGGTGCGCCGGGGTGTCGACGCGATCGAGGCGGCGATCAAGCTCGACGGCAACAACGCGCTCTTCCATCGCGATGCCGGCAAGCTCTATATCCTGGCCGGATTGAACGCGAAGGCCGAGCGTCACCTCGAGCAGGCCCTTTCGTGGCTTCCCGAGGACGCCGAAACCCTGAAGCTCCTCGCGGACGTGCGCCCAAAGAAGGGGCAGAGCGGTGAACGGAAGCCCCCGAGCGGTATTTTCGGACGGAAGGCATAATCGCGGCGTGAGCGTCTCTGCATTCGGACTCACCGACGTCGGCCGCAAGAGGCGACACAACGAGGACGCGTACCTCCTCGATGCCGAACGCGGCCTGTTCGTCGTCGCCGACGGCATGGGCGGCCATGCGGCCGGCGAGGTCGCCTCGCGGATCACCGTCGAGTCGATCCAGGAATACATCGCCGCCACCGAGGAAGAGCACGAAAGCTCGTGGCCCTTCGGCTTCAACAGCCGTGTGTCCGTTGAAGGGAACCGCTTGACGACGGCGGTCGAGAAGGCGAACGAAAAGGTCATGCGCGCCGTGCAGAACAGGCCCGAGTTGAAGGGCATGGGCACGACGGTCGTCGCGGCGCTGTTCGATGCCGATCGTGCCACACTCGTCCACGTCGGCGACAGCCGCGCGTATCTCTTCCGCGACGGCGAGCTGCGGCGTCTCACCGACGACCACTCCTGGGTTCAGGAGCAGGTCAACGCCGGCATCCTCAGCGAGGACGAGGCGAAGAGCCACCCGCTCAAGAACGTCGTGACGCGAGCGCTCGGCGGCGCGGCCCACGTCTCGGTCGATCTCATCGAGGTCCCCGTCCGGCCGGGCGACAAGTTCCTGCTCTGCTCGGATGGCCTGACGGGCATGGTTCCCGACGAGGATCTCTTCAGCCACTTCCGCTCCGAAGGGCTCATCGAGAAGACGGTGCGTCAGCTGATCGACACGGCGAACGACCGAGGGGGCGTGGACAACATCACCGCGATCGTCATCGAGGTGACGGGCGACACCGCGGGTAAGGACGCGGGAAGCGGCGGCAACGTGGCGATTCGGCGGCCCGTGTCCCTGTCCGGGGAGAGCACGGCCGTCAACATCGATGCGCCCGGATTCCCGCCGCGGGAACCTGGCTCCGAACCGAAGAGCTGATCGAGAAGAGCGGGCGCCGGCGCCCCTCCACCGCTAACCGACGGGCAGCTCGCCGGTTTTCACGCGCGCGAAAAATTCCTTCGTGGCCTGGCCGATCTCGATGCAGGCGAGCTCGCCGGGGTCGTCGAGGTACCAGTCCTCGGGCAGGTAGCGGGTGTACGGCTCCTGGAGGAAACGGCGGCAGGCGAGGACGACGACACCGGTGTCCGTTCCCGACCGGATGAGGCGGCCGGCGCTCTGCACGACACGCGTCATGCCGGGGATCACGTAGGCGTACTCGAACCCGCGCTCGAAGCGCTCTTCGAAATAGCGGCGCATGCGTTCCTGCTCGAAGCGGACCATCGGAAGGGCCGGCGAAACGACGACGACGGCCTGCAGCATTTCGCCCGGATAGTCCACGCCCTCGGCGAACGCGCCTCCGGAGACGGCGAAGACGAGCAGGGGAGCGCCGCCGTCGCGCATGGCCGCGAGGACCGAATTCCGTTCGAGCTCCGTCGAGCGGTCGGTGGGGCGGAGCACGCGGCGGCCGGGAAGCGCGGGCATGTGCGTGCGCACCTCGTCGAGAAACCGATACGACGGGAACAACGCGAGCACGTTGCCCGGGCACGCCCGCGCCACGTCCGCAACGAGAGCCGCGAGGCGCGGAGCGCCCCGCCCCCGCGCCGCGTAGGTCGTATCGATGTCCGGAGCGACGAAAACGGCACGGTTCTGCCGCGGGAAGGGCGAGGGCAGACGGAGCACCGTCGTGCGGTCGGGGTCCAGACCGAGGAGGTCGCGGTAGAACTCGGGCGGGGAGAGCGTCGCCGACATCGACACCGTGGCCGCGGCCGCGTTCAGCGTCTGGCCGAGGAGTTTCGACGGGTCCTTGCAGAGGATGGCGAGTCGCGCGCCGCCCCTTCCGCGCGCGGCGAGAATGTCGAACGCCGGATCGGGCCGCCCCTCCGACGGCTGCGCCTGCTTGCTCACGTCGTGAAAGCGGGCAAACGCGAAGTAGAGGTCGAGGACCGGGTCGTCGGGCACCCGTTCGCCACCCGCGCGCAGATCCGCGAGATGGCGCACGAGAAGGGACTCGAAGTCCAGCCTGAGGTCGTCGAGGCGCGCCTCGTCCAGCGTGACGAGGTCCACGGGCTCCGGCTCCTCCTGAGACAGGCTCGAAGCCGCGTCAGCCACGAGTTTGCGAAGGCGGCGCGCGGCCTCGCCCGCGTCCCAGGCGGTCTTCGCGTTCGAGACGCCAATCCGCTTCTCGAGCGCGAGCAGCACGGCGTCGGAGAGCTCGGGCGAGTAGTAGCCGCGCCCGCGATCCACGAGGTTGTGCGCCTCGTCCACGAGGAGGAACGACCGCGAGAGGGCCGAGGGGTCGCGGGCGCCCGCGAGCGCGACGACGGGGTCGAAAACGTAGTTGTAGTCGCCGATCACGACGTCCGCTTCCTCCGCGAGCTCGAGCGAGACCTCGAACGGGCAGACGACCTCGTTGCGCGCTTCCTCGAAGATCGTGTCCGGGTCGAGGTGACGGTGGCTCTCGACGAGCCGCTCACGGAGGCCCGAAGCCTCCATCTTGGCGCCGTAGTCCTTCGCGAAATTGCAGTGGTTCTCGTGGCAGAGCACGACGTCGTTCGCGCACATGCGCTCCTTCGCGCGGAGCCGCACGGAGCGGAACGACTCGCCGTCGATGGCGGCGAGCGTCTTCATGTAGATGTCCTGCTGAGTCGTCTTGGCGGTCAGGACGAAGAGGCGGCGGTGGGACTCGAGCGCGCCGACGAGGAGGGGATAGAGGGCGGCGGCGGTCTTTCCGATTCCGGTCGGGGCCTGGGCGAGGAGGTGCTCGCCCTGCGCCGCGGCGCGGGCAGCCGCGGCGGCCATCTCCCGCTGCCCGGGCCGGTAATGCGCGTGCGGGAAGACGAGCGTCGCGGCCTCGGCGGCCTTCGCCTCCGCGAGCGCCTCCTCCTCGAGGAAGGCGTCGAGGAGAACTCGTGTGCGCCGCACGAGGTCCTCGAGCGTCTTTTCGGACTCGTGAGGCACGTCGAGAAGCTTCGTCGCGCCCGTCTCGATGTCCGCGAGCACGAGGCGGCCGTGCACGGGGCGGCCCTCGGCGGCCGCCACGGCCAGCATGTACCAGCGGAGCTGGAGCTGGAAGCGTTCGAGGCGCGGGGACCCGGGAAGCTTCACGAGGTCTTCGGCGAAATGGAGCGACTTGACCTCGTCCACGACGACGCGCCCGTTCTCCTCGAAGCGGCCGTCGAGGCGGCCCTCGAGCACGGCCGTGAAGTCGTCCACGGCGTACGTCAGACGAATGCCCTTCTCGACCGCGTAACCGGGAATCTTCCCGAGGTGCTCGCCGAGGACGCGGCGATGCACGGCCTGCCCGATCCAGAGCCTCTCGAAGCCCTCGCCCCGGTCGAAGCCGGCCCGCCTTGCGGCGCCGGCGAGGAGCGCTCCGGGAGAAACCGTGATCGTTTTCGTTTCGAGATCGACAGTGAGCGCCACAGCCGATTGTAAGGGCCGCACCCGGTATCAATGGACGCGCTGTTCAGCTAAAATGCATCGATGTCACGGGTGTTTCGCAATAGGAGCGGCTTGGCCGTCGCTCTCGCGCTTGCCTGCGCGATGTCCGCGGGGGCCGCACACGCCGCAAAGAAGCCGGCGTCGCCCCCGACGCTCGAGCAGCGTCTGAACGCGTTGCTGCGCAGGGGCCCCGTGCGGCGCTCCGAGATCGGCGTCGTCGTCACCCGGCTGGGCGACACGGCGCCGCTGGTCTCCCTGAACCCTTCCCGGCCGCTCATCCTGGCCTCCACGACGAAGCTCTTCACGGGCTCCGCCGCTCTCGATCGTCTCGGGCCAGACTACAAGTTCCGGACGCGCCTCTATCGCGATGCGGAAATCGGGGAGGACGGCGTCCTTCCCGGGCATCTCGTCGTCGTTGGCGGTGGGGATCCTGGAATCTCGGGCCGGTGGTACGACGACGACCCGCTGGCCGTCTTCCGTCCGTGGGCGGCGTCACTTTCGAAAAAGGGACTGCGCAGCGTCAGGGACGGTCTGCTGCTCGACGTGTCGTTCTTCGACGATGTGAGGTCTCACCCTGACTGGCCCAGCGAACAGGAGCAGCGGTGGTATCAGGCGCCGGTTTCGGCGCTGTCTTACAACGACAACGTCGTGCTCGTGCGAGCCTCGGGAGGCCTTCGGCCCGGAAGCCCGGCGCTGCTCGGCTTCGACCCGCTCGGACCTCCTCTCCTCAGTCTCATCTCGAACGTCGTCACGGCTGCGCGAAAGACATGGGTGGGCGTGAGCCGCGGGGCGGGCAGCAATACGGTCGTGGCGGCGGGACGCGTGGGCAAGAACCGGACGTGGGTCGGCGACGTGACCGTGCCCGACCCGCCGCAATATTTCGCGGCGGCCCTTTCGCAGGTCCTGCGCGAAGGCGGCATCCGCATCGACGCCCCACCCACCGTGAAGACCGAACCGTCGTCCGTGCCGCTCGCGTTCTCGGGCCGCGTGCTCCTCCACACGCACGAGACGCCGATCCTCTCCGCGCTCGCCGTGTGCAACAAGCGGTCGCAGTCGTTCTTCGCCGAGCAGATCCTCAAGACGCTCGGCGCCGAGACGCGGGGCCGGGGCACGTGGGAGAACGGGCGGGCCGAGGTCGCGTCTTTTCTCACGTCGCTCGGGCTGGACGCCACGCGCTATCAGCTCGCCGACGGATCCGGCCGCGCGCACTCGAATCGCGCCTCCGCGGCGGCGTACGTGGATTTTCTGACGGCGCTCGCCACACGCTGGAAACACTTCGAGGCCTTCAAGGGGACGATGGCGGTCTCCGGGTCTCCGGACGGCACTCTCCGCCACCGTCTGCAGGGCGAGGCCACGGACGGGAAAGTGTGGGCGAAGACGGGGAACGTCGCGGGGGTCGTGACGCTGTGCGGCTACGTGCAGGCGCAAAGCGGCCAGGTTTACGTCTTCAGCATCCTCGTGAACGGCGGCTGCCGGGACGCGAGCGGCCACGCCTTCCAGGACCGCTTCGTCAACGAACTGGCCAGATTCGGCTGACGCGCGCCGTGTAAGCGCGCGATGTCCGGTTAGCGCGCGCCGTGTAAGCGCGCGACATTCGGCTGACGCGCGCCGTGTAAGCGCGCGATATTCGGCTGACGCGCGGGCCGGTTACACTGGGCCGATGGACTATCGGCTCCTCCTGAAGAACGTCGAGAAGACCCTCGAAGCCATCGAGGGCGGCGACGACCCGCTCGTCACGATCGTCAGCGTGGGGGAGGCGATCGCCCGGAACTTCCAGACCGAGCTCGGGATCCTCGGCGGCCGGCTCTACGTGCGGCGAGAGAACCAGTACGTCCTCGAGCGGGGCTTCGGCCGCTCGCGCCGCGTCCAGACCGGCATCTCCGTTTCCGCGGACTATGGCCCCATCAGGCGAGCGGAAGAGGACGGGATGGCGCTCGCCGATCTCGACGATCCGTCCATCGACAGGGAGTTCGAGAAGAGTCTCGGCGTGTCGCGCTTCGCCGCCGTGTCCTTCGGTGAAGAGCGCTATCTCCTGTCCTTCGACGTCCATCCGAGGGCCCGCGAAGAGGACCTCCTCCTCGCGCTCGGCATCATCCGCACCGTTGTCGACTCGAAGGTGCGCACGGAACGCCTCGAGGGCCTCCTGCAGGACGCCCGGCGCATCCAGCAGTCGATCCTGCCGCGCGCGATCCCGCAGGTGGGCGACTTCGAGCTCCACGGCATGTCGGTTCCCGCAGAGGCGGTCGGCGGGGACTTCTACGACTTCATCCCTCTGGGCGACCTGAGCTTCGGCGCGGCCGTCGCGGACGCGTCGGGCCACGGGCTCCTCGCGGCGCTTCTCGTGCGCGACATCTACGTCGGCCTCCGGATGGGGATCGGAAACGACTTCAAGATCGCCCGCACGATCGAGCGGCTGAACCGCATCCTGAACAAGAGCCGTCTCACGACGAAGTTCGTCTCCCTCTTCTACGGCGAGTTCGAAACGAACGGCGACGTCGTCTACGTGAACGCCGGGCACCCGTCACCGCTTCACCTGCATGCCGAGACGGGTGCGTTCAGCGAGCTCGCGTCCACGGGAATGGTCCTCGGCCCCGCTCCCGACGCCGTCTACAGCCGGCGGGCGACGCACATGGAGCCGGGCGACGTGGTGCTCCTGTATACGGACGGCGTCGTCGAGGCCCACGATTCGAAGGGACGCGAATTCGGGATGCCGCGGCTGAAGCGCCTCCTCGTGGAGGCGCGGAAGGAAACGGCGCGCGAGGTCGTGCAGCGCGTGATCAACGCGGCGCGCTCCTGGTCGCACGGAGCCCCCGCGGAGGACGACATGACGGCCGTCGCGATACGGCGCGCACCGAAGCCCCCGGACCCGAAGCGCCGATCCGGCGAGTTTCCGCGGGTCAAGCTCGAGACGACGCCCCCCGGAACCAGGCCGCGGTCCGGCTGAGGCCTTCCGGAAGCGGTACGAGGTCGGTCAGGCCGAGGGCGGTACGGCTCTTCGTCACGTCGAGCACGCTTCTCATCTGCTCGCCGGGCATCGCCGGCGCGCGCGCGGCGGCTTTGGAGACGCCGCATGCGGCGGCGACGAACTCGTAAAGAGCGTTTACGGATGTCTCGGCGCCGGTCCCCACGTTGACGATGCCGCCCACGCGGCGCCGGGCGGCGGCGAGATTCGCGCGAACAACGTCGCCGACGAAGACGAAGTCGCGGGACTGCCTGCCGTCGCCGTTGACGAGGCATCCCTCGCCCGCGAGAAGCTTCTTCATCCAGATGCCGATGACACCGGCCTCGCCACGCCCGTCCTGGCGCGGGCCGTAGACGTTCGCGTAGCGGAGAGCCGTCACGAGGAGCGAGGTGCCGTGTGCGAGACCGAAGAGGTACTTCTCGCCGGCCAGCTTCGCGACGCCGTAGGGGGAAACCGGATTCGTCGCGTGGCTCTCGTCGGCGGCGAAGCCATCGGGGTCACCGTAGATCGCGCCGCCGCTGGACGCGAAGATGATCTGCGTGACACCGGCCTCGAGCGCGGCCTTTGCCGTGCGGATCGTGCCGAGGACATTGACCTCCGCGTCGAAAACGGGATCCTCGACCGATTTGCGCACGTCGATCTGGGCCGCGTGGTGGACGATCGTGTCGACCTTTTCGGCTCGGAGCAGCCCCGCGATGTCGAAGGTCCGGATGTCGCCCGCGACGAACAGGGCGCCAGCGGGAATCCGCGAGGAGTGGCCCGTCGAGAGATTGTCGAGGATGACGACCCGCTTGCCTTCTGCCAGGAAGGCGTCCGCGAGATGGGAGCCGATGAAACCGGCCCCGCCGGTGACGAGAACGGAGCGCGCCTCAGGCATCATGGTGACGAGGATAGCAATGGGCGAGCCGAAGCCGCTCCCGAAGAGCTTCTATCGCAAGGGTACGGCGGAGGTCGCGCGGGCGCTGCTCGGCTGCCGACTCACGCGGCATCTGCCGGACGGGAGCGCGCGCTCCGTGATTCTGGTCGAGACGGAGGCCTACCTCGGCGTGAAGGACCGCGCGGCGCACACGTGGAACGGCCGACGCACGCCGCGCGTTGAACCCATGTGGGGGGAGGGCGGCCATGCCTACGTCTATTTCGTGTATGGCCTGCACTTCTGCATGAACGTCGTGACGCGGGGGGCTGGCGAGCCGGAGGCGGTGCTGCTTCGGGCGGGAGTTTCGGAGGAAGATTTTGCTGAAGAGAGGAAGAGAAAGAGGGGAAAAGAGAAGATTGCTTTGAAAGGGAAGAGGGGAGGGGCCTCCGGACCCGCGAAGCTGTGCGAGTACCTTCAGGTCACTCGGGAGCTCTCGGGGGTTTCATTTTCCGGGCCTGAGCTCGTGCTGTCGCGCGGGCCCCGCCGCCGCTTCAATGTACTCGTGGGGCCGCGTATCGGCGTGGATTACGCCGGCGAGGCCGCGGCGTGGCCGCTGCGCTTTGCCGTTGCAGACTGCGCCGAGGTTACCTTTCGTGGGAAGTTTCCTACTTCATGATCGCGACGACGTCGAAGAATGGCTCGTAGAGCGCCCGGAGGCCACTCGCGGTGACGCGGCGCTTCGCCTCGTCCCGCGGGACCCCGCCCGTGAAGATGCGCCAGGCGCTCTCGCCATCGAGGGAAATCCGGGCCTTCGGGGATTCGGCCGGACCCTCTTCGAGCAGCCAGCGGCGGCCTTCGCGGCGGAGCGCGTAGCGGCGATCGACCGGCGGCGCGATCGCAACTTCGACGGTCGCGCCATCGGCGGCGGCGACGTCGCGATAGGCGAACGGGAGGGCGCGCGCGAACGTGTCCATGACGGGGACCGCGTAGCGCGGGTCCAGAAGAAGCGGAATTCCGGCCGCGAGACGGATTTGCTGCTGGTGGTGCCAGTGCTCTGAAAGGTCGCGCGCGAGATCGAACCACGCCGCCGACCGCGCCTCCCCGGCCCACGACACCGCGAACAGCGCGGCCTCATGGGGGTCGGTTGCTCGCGCGGTTTCCTGGAGGCGCGGAGCCGCCCATGCGAGGAGCTCGAGGAGGACGCGGGGGCTGAGCCGCCGACTCGTCTCGACGAAGCTCGCGTTCAGGTCGTTAAGGTAGAGCACGAGTTCGACGTGCCCGCGAATCGGGGCGGCGGGCGGGGGCGGCGCGTGCCCGTCGCGCTGCGCCGAGATGCGGCGGAGCTGGCCGTCGAGGATGTGCGCGGCGATCTCACGCACGCGCCAGCGGGGGTTCGGCGTCGGGAGATCCCAGGCGCCGGCGGGAAGACCGCGGAGGACGCCGACGAGCTCCTCCTGGAGTGGAAGAAAAAGGTCCTGAACGAGCGTCGGAGCCAGCGGCCCGGCCATGCCTACAGCGTCTTGAGGTCGGCGATCGCGGACGCGGTCACGAGGCAGTTCTTCCCGCTGCGCTTCGCCTGGTAGAGGGCCTGATCGGCGCGCTCGATGAGGAGGCGCTTCGTGCCCGCGTCTTCCGGAAAGGACGAGAGGCCGAGCGAAATCGTCACGCCGAGGGCGTGGTCGAGGTTAGGCGCCACGAAGAGACGCCCCGCCACGCGATTGCGGAGGCGGTCCGCGACGACCCAGGCCTTCGCCGGCGTCGTCTCGGGAAAGATGAGGGCAAACTCCTCTCCGCCGTAACGGGCGACCGTGTCCATCTCACGCACGCCCTTGGTCAGCTCTTCGACGAGCCCGCGCAGCACGAGGTCTCCGACCGGATGTCCATGGCGGTCGTTGATCCTCTTGAAGTCGTCGATGTCGAGCATCACGAGGGCGAGCGGCTGTCCGCTCCGCTCGTGGCGGGCGAGCTCGCGCGCGAGCGTCTCCTGGAAGTAGCGGTGGTTGAACGCCTCGGTGAGGGAGTCGCGCACCGACATCTGCCGGGTCGCTTCGTAAGCGCGCGCCGACTGGATCGCGGTCACGGCCTGGTTCGAGAAGATCTCGAGCGCCTGGACGTCCTCGAGGCGCGGCACGAGCCCGCTTCGCGGCTGGTCGACCTGAAGGGCTCCGACGAGCTGGTCGCCCGCCGTGAGCGGGACGAAGAGAAGGTCGTTCGGGTGCCACGCGCCCGCGACGGTGCTGCGCCGGCGGCGCTCGATGCGGCCGGAGTCGTCGATCGACGCGCCCGCGTCCCTGCGGTCGAGGTGGCTCACGAAGTAAGACTTCGATATCCGGTAGCGCTCACCGAACCAGCGGGCGATTTCCTCTCGTGGCACCTTTCGCGGCGGAGCCCCGGGGGAGGCGTCGTCGAGCCCGACCTGGGCGCGGCGCTCGAAGACGTTTTCGGCGGGATCGAAGAGGGAGAGCGCGACGACGCGGTAGCCGAGGCTGTGATGGACGGCCTGCACGATGCTCTGCACGAGGTGCTCGAGGGTCAAATGCGACTTCAGTTCGTTGGAGACCTCGAGGATGCGCTGGAGCATCTCGGCGCGCCCCTGAAGACGTTCGTTCACGGTCTGCATCTGTCGCCTGAGATTGCGGTCCTGGAGAGCGAGGGCCACGTGATCCGACACGACCGAGAGCTCCTGCAGCGTCTGCGGCGTCACGAGGGAGGGGTCGTCGGATTCCGCGATCAGGACGCCCGCGATCAGGGCGGGAGTCTGGAGCGGGAGGAAGACCTGATGGGAGAAGCGCGGATTGAGTACGAGTTCCCGGTCGGGACCGCTCGCGACGCGCGGGGTGGGCGAGGCCGGCAGGAACGGCGACTCGAGGTCCTTCTGCGCGGCGAGCCAGTCGAGGAAAGGCCGCCGCTCGAGGGTCACGTCGCCGCCGAACGACACGAGCGCCTGTCCGTCCGGGTCCTCCTCGTACGAAACGGCAGCCAACGCGCGAATGGGCAGCGCCTGTCGCAGGGCCTCGAAGAGCCTGGCGAAGATCTCTTCTCCCGCTGCGACGCTCGAGACGATCGCGGTGAGCTCGCGGAGCGTCGCGAGCTCGCGGTTCTTGCGCGACAGCTCGGCGGCGCCGGAGCGGGCCCGCGCGAGCTTTCGCGTCACGACGATGACCGCCACGAGGAGGCCGAGCGCGACGAACGCGACGAAGGCGGGCCGGAAGTCGAGGCTCCACATCACTTGAAGGTGATGACGCCGCTTTTGAGAAGCTTGTGGAAGACGCGGGTCACATCGGCCTCGGGGAAAGGCGAGATGCGGGCGATCGAACGCACGTCCCACATTCCGTTGATGCGGGACACGATGAAAGCCTCGGGGGGCGTGAACGGGAAGTTCATGAGCTCCTCCATCGGCTTCGAGAGGACCGGGATGGAGCCCGGAGGGAGCTTCGGCGCGGCCTCGGCGCCCGCGGCCGGAGAGGGCGGCGGAGTGGGCGCCGGAGCCTGGGGTGGAGGCTGCGCGACGTTTGCGGCGGTCTTTGCCACGGCGGGGGCGGGCGGTTTGGCCGCGGGTGTCGTCGTGGGCGGGGTGCCCTTTGCGCTCGGCAGCGTGTCGGAACTGTCCGCCAGGCGCGGGGCGGGGCGGGAGAGCGTGGCGCCGGAATCGCCGCGCTTCAGGAACCGGTTGAAATCCGTCGGGACAGGCGTGCGCGGCCCGGGGGCGGGGACCCGCATCTCGTCGGGGGAAATTGCCGGAGGGGCGGGCTCGGGAATCGTGTGCAGGTCACCCGACATGAGGGGGTCGAACGAAGACGCATCTTCTTCGATGGGCTCGATTTCGGCGAACACGGGCTCGGAGGGCGCCTCTTCCCGTTCGCCCACGAGCATCACGTGGCCCGTGAGCATGAGGTCGTAGATCAGCTTCGCGACGTGGAAGTCGGGGTTGTGGGTTTCGAGGGCGATCTGGTCGATCGCGCGGCGGCCGTTCGTCGCGCCGAGGATCATCTTGTCGCGCTCGGGCAGCTCCTCCTCGACCGGCATGACCATCGCGGGAATGACGCGCATGGTCGGGATGCGCGTCTTGATGCGTTGCCATTCGTCGTAGCGGCGCAGGCCTTCCATCACGATGCCCGTCACGTCGGAGGAGATCGGCACCATCGGAAGACTTGGGATGTCGCCGTCGATGAACGCGAAGGAGCCCTCGGTCCACAGGAAGATGTCGTAGATCGTCTCGGCCGCTTTCAGCCGCACGAGGTCCGCAAGCTCCTCCTCCTTGATGGCGCCGATCATCACGAGGATCTTGCCGAGGAGAATGCGGGATTCCTGCTGGACCTCGAGCGCGCGGATGAGCTCTTCCTCGGTGATGAAGCCGAAGCCGACGAGGAAGCGGCCGAGGTGCTCGCGTTCGAGAGTGGACGAGGAGGACGTGACGCGGCCGTTGTTGAAGTAGATGCGCTTCTCGCCCGGCGCGCCGCGGATGACGAGCGTACCGGTCTTGAGGCCCGTCGAGAGCCACTGAAGCAGCTCCGACAACTGCATCGTGCGCAGATTTCCTGCGATGGCCA
>JBDTML010000223.1:0-2049 GCA_039934255.1 Acidobacteriota bacterium
CGTCGCGTGGCCGGTGAGGAGAGAAAAGATCGTCGTCTTGCCGGAGAGCTCGAGGCCGAGGATTCCGAATTCCATGTGGGGATTGTGCTCCCGTAAGGCGTCACGGCACCGTCACCTTCTGCGGGCCCGCCGACGACGCCGTCATGTCCGGCCCGAAGTAGTACAGCATCAGCCGCGCCGGGCCGGGCGGAGCGCCTTTGACCGGAATCGAAAACGCTCCGCCCGGGCCCGTCTTCACGGTGCCCCCGTAGGAGACGCCGTCCGAGCCCACGACCGCCGCGTCGACGACCTGCCCCGCGTTGAACGGCCCGTCGAGGCGCCCCGTCAGCGTGACGACGGGAACGCCGCCCTCTTTCGCGCTCCTGAGCTCCTGGAATACGAGCTTCGACCCGTAGCTCGGCGTCACGTTCACCGTCACGCCGCCGAACGGGAGGATCGAGTCCTTCGTCCTGCGAAACGCGTGGAGGTTGAACCGGTAGTCGCACGGGCGGCGCGACTTCGGCGCGGGAGGAATCTTCGTCACGTCCGTGAAGAGGCGCCCCTTCAGCGTGATCTCCTGCTTCGGGCCGAGCTTCACGTAGCGCTTCTCGAGCTCGAGATCCATGCCGTCCGCGAGCCCCGAGGGAATCAGCTCCGCTTCGACAGGATGGTCGTAGCCATTCGTCACCTTGAAGGCGAACGTCACCGGAGCGTAGGGGCTCCCCGCCGTGGGAGCGAACTCGGTGATGTTTTCCTGACCGCTGTTGTTCGTCGGGTCGAGGTCGCCGAGCGCGGAGTCGTGCGTCAGCACGTCCGCTCGGATGCACGTGTGGCCGCTTTTCGTCGGACGCCACTCGAACACGAAGTCCCGGAACTGCCCCGCCGGGATGTCCTGGGGCGCGGAGTCCGGGAACGGCTGGAACGTGCCGTGGTCGCCGACGCCGATCGGTTCGTTGTGGAAGGCCCTCACGACGACGCCCTTGCCGAGGATCGTGCCGTTGTTGTGAACGCGCACCTTCACGAAGTTCACGACGTTCCCGGCGGGATCCCAGTGCACCTGGTCCCCGCTCTCGAGAGGCGGGTCCCCGCCCGGATAGTCTTCCGCGCCATTGCCCGGCCAGTCGATCCAGATGTCGGGCGTCGCGTAGACGTCCGGGGAGTGCCACGGCCGGATCTCGAGGTCGAGGAAGTCCCCCGGCCCCCGAGTGACCGCGACCTTCAACGCTTCCGGCTTGCCGGGCGGGCCCGGGATCCTTCCGACGACGGCCACCTTGATGCCGTCGTACGCCGGGTACGCGTTCTTCAGCTCCAGCGAATCGCCGTCCTTCATGCCGCGCGCCTGAATGACCGAGCCGGCCGGCGGGGCGCCGGAGCCGTCGGGGTTGAGCGCGGTCACGGCCGGCCGGTAGAAGAACGGCGCGTTCGGATCCACGGTGTCCGTGATGAGGAGCCCTCCCGGTTCGGCGCCGGGGCCCGCCGGGGACCATCCCTGCGCGTCGTCCGGCAGAAGCTGCGAGAAGGCAGCCCCGGGCTGGCGGTTCTCGAGGTGGATCCAATGTTTGTCCGAGAGTTGCACGCGCACGAGCTGCGCGACGGGCTCGCCCGGGTTGCCGAACCCCGCGTAGTCGGAGAGCTTCCACTCGAGCGGGATGAGAGTGAAGGTGTGCGTCTCGGTCGCGCCCGAAGGCGGCGCCCCCACGTCGGACACGGCCCCGATCCAGCCGATGTTGTGCTTGTGCCAGGACTCGGGATGGTCCGCGACCGAACTGTTCGCCATGATGCTCCAGTTGCGGAGCTCGTCGAACGCCGGGTTGTAGTGCGTGTCGTAGTCGGCCTGCCAGTAGAGGTCCCAGAAGCCGAGGTTGTGGCCGAGCTCGTGCGCCCAGGTTTGCCAGGGCTCGCCGCCTTCGCCGATCGTCAGCCGCGCCTGGAGCTGCTTCTTGTAGACGTACCCTCCCGCGCCGGGGACATTCAGATCGTAAAAGCCGCCGCCCGCCGTGGCGCGCCGGCCGAAGAGCCCCGTCGTCTGCTCGATGAAGAGGATGAGATAAGAGTCGAATCCCGAAAGCT
>JBDTML010000224.1:0-5493 GCA_039934255.1 Acidobacteriota bacterium
CGACCGGGCAGCTTCACCGCGAGGTCGTGGAGCAGTTCCCCGCAATGGAGCGGCGGCTTTTCGAAGACCTTCTCGGCGGGATGGCGCGCGGAGGCCTCGTCAGGATCGAGGACGACCAGTTCGAGAAGGACCGCCAGACGATCCGCTTCCGCCGCGCCTACCTGACGGGGACGGAGCTCCGGCAGGGCGAGCCGATCGAGGCCCGCATCCCCGTGGCGCCTCCTTCGGCAAGGAAACGCAAAAGCGGCAAAAGGCGTTGGTGAGGTTCTACTGCTTCTTCGCCGGCTTCTTCGTTGCGGAACAGCCTCTATTCCGTCGTCTTGCCGTCGAAGTGTTCGTGGTCGGCCTCGGCTTCGGCCCTGGTGTGGTGGACGACGCCGTCCCGGTGATTCGGCGGCGCATATAGCGTGTAGAGCTTCAGGGGAGTGTTCCCGGTATTGATGATGTTGTGATTCGTCCCGGCAGGAACGACGACCGCGAAGCCCGCGCGGATCGCCGTCCGCACCCCATCGAGAACCGCCTCACCGCTCCCATCCTCGACGCGGAAGAACTGGTCGAGCTTGTGGACTTCCGCCCCGATTTCCTCCTTGGGCTTTAGCGCCATGAGGACGAGCTGGCAGTTCTTCGCGGTGTAAAGCACCTGGCGAAACTCGACATTCTTGACAGCGAGCCCCTCGATGTCCTTTACGAAGCCCTTCATGATGACGTCTCCTTCGCCGCGTTGTTTTTCACGCGGCCTTGATGAACGCGAACAAGTCCGCGTTGATCTGGTCTTTATGGGTCGAGCACATGCCGTGCGGAAGGCCCGGATAGACATTCAGCGTCGAGCCCTTCACGAGCTTGGATGACGGGAGCGCCGAGGCTCGTCCTTTCCCGTCTGGCGGCCCTTCACAGAGGGTTGCCCATCTGTTCATCGCACAAAACAAAGCAAGCGATGTGCCGGGGCGCAGAGGGGTCCCTTCGCTCTAAGGCTGACCGGACACACACCTTCTCCGCGCCACCGTATTCAGAATCTCCTGAAGGGGTCCGAATCCCGCGCCCTTCACGAGGTGATAGTCGAAGCCGGCCTCCATCGACGTCGCGCGATGAGCTTTTCCATCGAACCCGGTCAGGGCGACGAGGACGACGTCCGCAAGGGTTGGCTCCCTTCGAATTCGCTTCGCGACCTCGTGGCCGGATAGATCTGGCAAGCCGATATCCAACAGGACGACGTCAGGATGGAAATCCAGGGCCATCTGGACGGCGCTGGCACCGTCGTGTCCGATCAGGACCTCATCGCTCGCGCAGCTGAGGAGCATCCACATGAGGTCAGCCAGATCCCGGTCGTCCTCGATGAGCAGGATTCTCATGGCGGGTGGATCACGCGGGAGTCGCCTCAGGCAGATTCACGGCTGCCGGGGGTTTGCACGATTCCTGCCACGCTGGGTGTCAACCCCAGACGGGCTTTCTTTCGTCCGACTAACCCTGTGGTCCGCCGAAGGCGGGCATCGTGGTCGAGACGCGAGCGGCTCTCGGGAGGTCGACGGTAAAGACGCAGCCCCGCCCCGGGTGGTCTTGCACGGAAAGCAAGCCTTCGTTGGCCTGAATGGCTCGGCGGCTGATCGCGAGGCCGAGTCCCAGACCCTGGCGGTCACCCGAACGCTGCTCGAACGGCAGAAAGAGCCCGTCCGCGGTTCCCGCGGGCAGGCCGCCGCACTCGTCCTCGACCTCGATGCGGACGCGTTCGCGGGTGGCGCTGGTCGTCAGGGAGACGTGACCGTTCGATCGCGTGAACTTGAACGCGTTGTGAAGCAGGTTGGTAACGGCCGAAGCGAGAAGCTGCCGGTCGACCTGGATCATCAATCCGTAATCGACGACCGCAACGGTGAGATTGAGGTTCCGGCTCCGGGCCTCGATGGACGCCCCGATCTCGAGCTCCTCGATGAACTCGGCCAGCCGGATCGGGATCCTCTTCGGCGGCCCCGCAGCGAGGCGGACCTCCGTCAGCGACCTGTCCACGAGGTCGAGGAGCGCCTTGAGACTCCGTTCGTGGAGCTGTCCGGTCGTACCGTTGATTCCCAGCTCTCCGCGCTTCAGGACCTCGAACGAAATCGTCGCGGTCTGGAGAAGGTTGCGCAGTTCGTGCGCGAAAAAACCCAGGCGCTCGTTCTCCTGATGCGACGCGATGTCCTCACGCTGACTCTGGAAGGCCGTGACGGCCTGGGAGATGGCGTCGTCGAGGCACCGGTTGAACGTGCGGAAATCATCCGAGCTGATCGGCTCTCCGGTTTCGACGGCAAGCTCGGTCACGGCCTGGCAGACGTCGCCGTAATCGTGTACGACCTGACCGATCGTGAATCCCTGGCGCCGGAGATCCCCACCGTGCAGGGCAGCGCTCCGTCCGATACTCGAGTCCTCCTCCCGGCGCGGGCTCTCGGCGAGGCGGAGTGTTTCGGTGATCTGATTCAGGAACAGCGGAACCCCGTTCTCGAGCTCCTCGTGCGTCGCGCGAGGCGCCATTCTCCGTGCGACCTTTTCACGGGTTCGCTTGATCAGCTCGTCGCGGTAGAGGGTCAAAAACTCGTAAAGCATTCCGCAGCTCCAGCCTTTTCTTCCAACATCATCGGACTTTTCCGCGATCGAATCTACCGATGATCTCCTGCTCTGACGCACGACGCGTGCCGGTCTTACGCTCCCTCAAACAGTTGAAAACATTCGCCAAACGCTCTACCGTTGGTCGGAGCCGTCGGGGTCTAGTAAGAATTGCACGGGAAGTGTAGGTGAGGCCGCTCCCGGATAGAATCTCGACAGTCTTCCATGACACTCAGGGCAGGCTCTCGTCTCGGCCGCTACGAGATCCTCTTGCCGCTCGGCGCCGGCGGGATGGGCGAGGTCTACCGGGCGCGGGACACACGCCTGGAGCGCGAGGTCGCGGTCAAGGTCCTCCCCGAAGGGTTCGCCGCAAGTCCCGAGTCGCTCGCCCGCTTCGCGAGCGAGGCGCGGGCCGTCGCCGCGCTCTCGCATCCCAACATCCTCGCGCTCTTCGACGTCGGCGAGCAAGACGGCGTGCACTACGCCGTCAGCGAGCTGCTGGAGGGCGAGACACTTCGCGTGGCGATGGCCCATGGCCCGATGCCGCCGCGCCGGGCCCTCGACATCGCCCGCGAAGTGGCGGACGGGCTCGCCGCGGCCCACGAGAAGGGAATCGTCCACCGCGACATCAAACCCGAGAACGTCTTCCTGACGAAGGACGGCCGCGCGAAGGTCCTCGACTTCGGCCTCGCCCGCCACGACGTCTCGCGCCGCGATCCGGACGACACGCGCTCTCCGACGCTCGCGGCGATCAGCGAGAAGGGCGTCGTCCTGGGGACGGTTGCGTACATGTCGCCCGAGCAGGCGCGGGGGGGCGACGTCGATTTCCGGAGCGACCAGTTCTCCCTCGGCATCCTTCTCTACGAGATGCTCTCTGGCGGCAAGCCGTTCGCCGCCGCATCCGTGCCGGAAACGCTGACGGCCATCATCCGCGACGAGCCGGAGACGCTCGAAAAGAGGGCTCCTCACGTCCCGGCGCCGGTCCGCTGGCTCGTCGAGAGGCTCCTCGCCAAGGAGCCTTCCGACCGCTACGACGCGACGCGCGACATCGTGCGCGAATTGAAAGGGCTGCGCGACCGCCTGTCGACGTGGACGAACGCGTCGCCGGCGTCGACGACGGCGCTGCCGGCCGGGAAGGTCGCATTCCGTTGGATCCCGCTGGCGGCCGGTGGGGCGCTTCTCCTCCTCCTCGGCGCGGCCCTCGGCCGGCGCACGGTTCCGCCCCCCCTCCCGCCGCCGCGGCTGGCGTACATCACGTCCTCGGGACGGGACGCCGACCCGGCGATCTCGCCGGACGGGCGACTCTGCGCGTTTGCCTCCAGCCGTGACGGCGTGTCCCGAATCTGGATCAAGCAGCTGGCCGAAGGCTCCGAGGTCGCACTCACCATGGGCCCGGACGCGGCCCCTCGCTTCACCCCAGACTCGGCGGGCATCTTCTTCGTGAGGCAGGAGACCTCCGGCCCGGCGCTTTACCGGGTAGCCACCCTTGGTGGACCGCCTCAGCGCATATTGGCTGGTGCGATCGAGGCCGACGTTTCCCCGGATGGCGCCCGTCTCGCGTTCATCCGAGCCCGCGTCTCGGAGTCGGCGCGGACCCCGGAGCTCTGGGTGGCGGGAATAGACGGCAGCGGGGAGCGCCTCGTGGACACAGCCGAGACTCCCCAACTCCGCTCTCCGCGCTGGTCGCCCGACGGAAAGTGGGTGGCGACGACCCGGGGGCAGATCAACGTCGGATCGCCGTGGATGGTCGTTCTCGTCAACCCGGCCACCGCCGAGAGGCGAACCCTCCCCGCTCCTTCCGGCCTCGGAGAGCTCTCGAATGTGGCGTGGACACAGGGAGGCCGCAACCTCGTCTACGGCCGCCGGGACCAGGCCATCGTGCCGTCAAGCGAGGGCGCTTACTCCCTGCAGGACGTCGGGACGGGCGCCCTCCGGACGATCGCGTTCTCGCTCGGCGTCGGACAGGGGCTCGACATCGCGGCGTCCGGGCGCCTGATCGTGACGTCGCTCGTGATCCCGACGAACCTTCTCGAGGTCCGGCTGGCCGGCAGCGACAGAACGCGCAAGTGGCTCACGCAGGGATCCCAGGTCAATTTCCAGCCGCTCCTCGCGGGAGACGGCGAGACGCTCGTCCTCACGTCGAACCGGGACGGCAACAGCGACATCTGGGAGCTGAACCGGCGAACCAGCTCCGTGCGCCGGTTGACCAGCCATACCGCGAGCGACGCCGACGTCTTCCTGAGCCGGGACGGGAGAAATCTTCTCTGGTCCTCGGCTCGCACGGGCCACTTCGAGATCTGGGGAGCGGGCGGGGACGGAAGCGCGCCTCACCGGATCTCTGACGACGGCGTGGATGCCGAGAATCCGTCGCTGTCCAGGGACGGCTCCACGATCGTCTACGCCTCCTTCAATGAAAAGAAGTCCGGCATATGGACCATCCATCCGGACGGAACGAACGCGCGGCTCCTCGCTCCGGGCCGCAACATCCTGCCCGAGATCTCTCCGGACGGAGCCTTGGTCTCCTTCGTGAACCAGGGGCCGACACAGGAAATCCGGGTCGTGCGCCTCGCGGACGGTGCGCCCGTTTTCCGGATGGTGGACGTTCCGCCGGGGAGGGGCTTCATCACCGGACGACACCGGTGGCTGCCGAACGGCCACGGCATCGCTTTCCTCGGGGGCGACGGCGCCGGAACGGCGCTCTACGTGCAGGACGTCGTGCCCGGAGCGGACACGTCGACGACGCGGCGAAAGCTGGCGACGTTCGAGCCGGACCTGGAGTTCCACTCGTTCGGCCTCGCCCCCGACATGAGCTTCGTCGTCGTCGCGGCGCGGCAATCCACCTCGAACCTGATGGAGATCGACGGCCTTCGGGGGGACGTCGCACCGACGAGGCCTGGACAGCAGTGAGGTCTTCCGACTCCA
>JBDTML010000225.1:0-6526 GCA_039934255.1 Acidobacteriota bacterium
GCGTGCAGTACTGGCTCGTGAAGCCGCCGATGTTCGACGCGGCGAAGAAGTACCCGGTCGTGTTCCTCATCCACGGCGGCCCGCAGGGCGCGTGGGAGGACGGCTGGTCGGCCCGCTGGAACCCGTCGCTCTGGGCCGCGCAGGGCTGGGTCGTCGTCGCGCCCAACCCGCGCGGTTCCACGGGCTTCGGCCAGAAGTTCGTGGACGAGATCTCCGGGGACTGGGGCGGGAAGGTCATGACGGACCTCGACGCCGTGTTCGACGCGGTCGTGAAGATGCCGTTCGTGGACGCGTCGCGGCAGGGCATCGCGGGCGCGAGCTACGGCGGCTACGCGGTGAACTGGATCATCGGCCACACGGATCGGTTCAAAGCCGCCGTCACGCACGACGGAGTCTTCAACCTCGAATCCATGACGACCGTGACCGAGGAGCTCTGGTTCACGGACTGGGACTTCGGGGGAGCCCCGTGGAGCGAGGCCGCGCGGAAGCAGTTTGCGCGGTGGTCGCCGCACCTTTTCGCCCACAGGATCAAGACGCCCACCCTCGTCATCACGAACGAAAAGGACTTTCGCGTGCCCGTCGACCAGGGGCTGCAGCTCTTCACGGTGCTGCGCCGCAAAGGCGTGCCGTCCGAGGCGCTCGTCTTTCCGGATGAAGGCCACTGGGTCCTCAAGCCCCTGAACAGCAAGAGGTGGCACGAAGAGGTCTTCTCCTGGATGAAAAAGTACCTGACGCCCTGACGGACCCGAGCCCCTCAATTCCCCTTCGGGATCGCGAGGAGCACCTCTCGCGCCTGCTTGTCCCGCGGATCGAGGGCGAGCGCTTCGTTCGCGAACTGCCGCGCTTCTTTCGGGCGTCCCTGGATCGCGTACGCGAGGGCGGTTCTCGACAGAAGCTTCGGGATGTAAGGCGTGACCGGCGGCACGCCGAGTGCGGAGCGCAGCACGAGCGGCGAAAGGAAGTCGCGGATTCCGGGGGGCGGAATCGTCTCGCGGGCCCCTTGCGCGAGCCAGGGAGCGGGCAGAGAGCCGCCGCCGAGAGCGCGTGCGAGAAGCCACGGATGGCCGTACAGGGGCGTCAGGCTCGCAATGTCTGAGACGCGGTCCGGGCCGTGCACCGGCCAGGCGGAGCCCGCGGGGGGCGTGAGGCTCTCCGCGTACATGATGAACGCGCCGGGCGCGACGAGGACGCCCGAAAGGTTCAGGGCGGCTCCGGCCACGACAGCGCCGCGCCGGAGAGCGCGCGGCGCGAGTACGACGGGCGCCGCGAGGACCGGGAGGGCGGCGAGAAGATACCGGGGGCCCCAGCACGAGCCGCCGCTCCAGATGAACCAGCGCGCGATCACGAGCGCGAGGACCAGCGGCATTCCGAATGTCAGGACGCGGGCGGGACCCGTCAGACGCCGCCACGCGAGGACGGCCGGCACGACGAGCGGGGCATAGAAGAGCAGACCGCGGCCCGGCCCGAACGCAAGGCCATAGAGCCCGTGTCCGAGCGGGGACCAGAACGGCAGGTCGCCGGCCAGAACGTATCCGAAGTGGAGCGGCGAACCTTGGTAGACCCAGTTGACGGCGAGGGCGACCCCGAGGCCCGCGGCGAGCCCCGATGTGAGTGCGAGGCCGAGCGGTCCCGAGTCTTCCCGGGTGCGAACGCGCAGCAGGCCGGCGAGAAGGAAGACGGGCGCCGTGACCCATAGAATCGGGCGCAGCCAGCAGGCGGCGGACCAGCAGAGTCCTGCGACGACGAGACGTCCTCTCCGAGGCGCCGTGCCGCCGAGGATTCGCTCGGCGGAAAACGCGAAGAGAGCTCCGGAGTAGGGGTCGAAGAACGAGTCCGCCGCGTAGGGCCACAGGAAGGTGCCGGCGAGGAACGCGGGACCCCACAGCGGCGAGGCGTCGGGGCGGAACACGCGCGCCAGCCGCGTGAACGCAAGAGCCGAGAGGAGCGCTCCCAGGGCCCACGTGAGCGCGACGGCGCCGTCGAGGCCCGACGCGCCGAGCCAGTGCCTCAGGGGCCAGGCCGCAGCCATGAACGGCAGGGGAAGGAGAGACGGAAACAACCCGTAGTGGGAATGCAGCAGGGGAATGGGCAGGACGTCCGTCGTCGGAAGCATCGCGGCTTCGAAGCGGCCGGTGACGAAGAACCCGAGGGTGACCGAGACGACCTCGGCTCCGTCCGACGAGATGACCGCGCGACCGATGAAGGCGAGCGCGAGGAGGCCGGCGTACAACGCCCCCGTCAGGAGTCGGGCGCGGCGAGAAGGAGTCGAGGCCGTGCGCGCGCCGTTCTCCGCCGTCTGTGGGACGAGCATGCGCGCCGAAGCCTAGCAGGCGTTCGTCACCGGAGGACCCGCGTGCTAGATTTGGCGGCCCGCGCCGCGGGAGTGGCGGAATGGCAGACGCGCGGGACTTAGGATCCCGTGGGGCAACCCGTGAGGGTTCGACTCCCTCCTCCCGCACCAACGTTTCGGGCACGAGAGAAAGCACACGAGCAAGAGAAGGGTAGCGTTTCCATGATCACGTCGTATGTCGATGAGTCCCCGACGAAGAAGGTCCTGACGTTCGAGGTCCCCGCCGAAGACGTCCGCAAGGCGACGGACCGAACGGTGAAGGTCTTCGCGAAGCAGGTGCGCCTCCCGGGCTTCCGGCCCGGAAAGGTCCCGCCGGACATGATCAAGAAGCGCTTCGCCGAGGACGTCAAGAACGACGTGCTCGAGCACCTGATCCAGTCGTCGGTCGCCGAGGCTTTGCGCGAGAAGAACCTCGTTCCGCTCGGCCAGCCGAAGGTTGCCGACCTGAAGTTCGCGTACGACGAGCCGCTCTCGTTCCGCGTGGACATCGAGGTTCGCCCCGCCGTCGAGCCGAAAGACTACCGCGGCCTGAAGGTTCCCGCCGGCAACGCGGTGCCGTCCGCGGAGGACATCGACAACCTCATTGGGCGGATCCGCGAGGGGCATTCCACGTACGAGCCGATCGAGGGCCGAGCCGCGAAGGACGGCGACTTTGCCCTCGTGGACATCAAGGGCTCGTTCCCGAAGGGCGACGGCAAGGACTTCGCGGCCGACAAGACCCTCGTGGAAGTCGGGGGCGAGCACACGATGCCGGAGCTTTCCGCGAACGTCCGGAACGCGGAGCCCGGGATCACGGTCACGTTCCAGAAGGACTGGGCGGCCGACGTTCCGGACAAGGACTTCGCGGGGAAGACCGTCCTCTACACGGTGCATCTGGCGGCGCTCAAGTCGCGCGTCCTGCCGGCTCTGGACGACGAGTTCGCGCGCCTCGCGCTGACTCCGCGGGAAGGCGAGGCCCCCGAGGGCGCGGGCCTCGCGATGCTGAACGAGAAGGTCGCGGATTCGCTGAAGCGCGAAAAGGAGCAGGCGGTCAAGGAGACGCGCCGGCGCGCCGTTCTCGACGGCCTTCTCGCGCTCCACGACATTCCGGCGCCGGAGACGATGGTCGAATCGGAGATCGACTCGGCCTTGAAGGACTACGCCCGGCACCTCTCGCGCGAAGGCGTCGATCTGAAGGAGGCCAAGGTCGACTGGAACGAGCTGCGCAAGGAAGCCCGTCCGGCTGCCGAACGCCGCGTGAAGGAATACCTCGTCCTCGACGCCATCGGCGACAAGGAAAACGTGACGGTCACGGACACCGAGCTCGACGCCGAGCTCAAGCGCCGCGCGCAGGCGATGGGCATCACGTTCGCCGAGCTGAAGGCCGCGATCGTGAAGGCGGAGCGTCTCGAGGGAATGCGCGAGGAGCTGCGGATCGACCGCGTCCTCGACTTTCTTCTCGCCGAAGCCGTCGTCGCGGGCTGAAGAGCTGCGTAGACTAGGGATAGCGGAGGACCTCCATGTTGATTCCGATGGTCATCGAGCAGACGAACCGCGGCGAGCGCGCGTACGACATCTATTCGCGCCTGCTGAAGGACAACGTCATCTTCCTGGGCTCCGCGGTGAACGACGACGTGGCGAACCTCATCATCGCGCAGATGCTTTTTCTCGAGGCCGAGAACCCCGAGAAGGACATCACGCTCTACATCAACTCGCCGGGCGGCTCGGTCTCGGCCGGCCTCGCGATCTACGACACGATGCAATACGTGAAGTGCGACGTGGCGACGTATTGCCTCGGGCAGGCGGCGTCCATGGGCGCGCTCCTTCTCGCGGGCGGGGCCAAGGGCAAGCGCTCGGCGCTGCCGAACGCGCGCATCCTCATCCACCAGCCGCACGGCGGCGCCGAGGGACAGGCCTCGGACATCGAGATCCAGGCCCGCGAGATGCTGCGCACGAAGCACCGCCTGAACGAAATCCTCGCGTTCCACACGGGACAGCCCGTCGACAAGATCTCGCGCGACACGGATCGCGACAACATCTTCGAGCCGGACGGGGCCAAGGAGTACGGCCTCATCGACCTCGTGATCCGCCGGCGCGAGGGGACGAAGATCGCCTGACGAAGGCCGTCTACCGGAAGACCCACGACAGGAACGCCCGCCCCTGCGTCGCGTCCGTGCGGAACGTGTCGAAGTCGTCGTAGGTCGAGATCCTCTTGCCCCACGACCACGAGCCTCCCACCGAGAACGGGCCGGCGACGGGAACGCGGGCCTCTGCCCGAAATGACTGGATGCTGCTGTTGCGCGCGATGCCGTTCGAGGTGTGCGTCCAGAACAGCGAGTACGTCAGCGTCAGGAGATCCAGCTCTTTCAGGCGGAGCCGGACCGCGCTGTAGACGGCGGCCCCGACGCCGTAGTCGTAAGCGCGCCCGACGAGATAGCTGCTCTCGCCGAGATGGTCGTTCTGAATCGCGACGAGGGGCGCGCCGGCGGCGAGGAGCTCGGCTCGCAGCTCGACACCCTTCCCGAGGGGGCGCATCGAGAGGAGCCCGAAGCGGAACGACTGGGAGCTGAAGGAGCGCGTGTCGTTGTTCGTGTAGTCGAAGTCCATGAAGATGCCGATGACGTGCCGCGCGCCCGGGGACCCCGGATCGAGGTCCCAGCCGCCGAGGAGCCCGCGGACCTCGACCCGCGTGAGAATCGTGCCGGGCGACGAGAAGTCGATCCCGAGGTCGAATGCGTCGAAGGGCTTCGAGACGGACCGGTCGAACGGATCGCCGTACCGGATGGCCGCCCGGAAGAAGGCCAAGTCGGGATTCGCGCGGGTGCTCGAGACGTAGTGGTGCCAGCCCGAGTCGAGCTCGGCGACGAACCGCGACGGGCGGAGATAGTCGCCGCGCTCCGAGCGCACCGCGGACAGCTCTCCCGTGAGGAGTCGCGTCAGGAGCTGCGACGGGTTCATGATTCCCGCGAGCGCCTCGCGCGCGAACCGGGCCCCGCCCCGGGCACGGTCGTCGAGCAGCATCTGCGAGAGCCGATGCGTGGTCTCGCCCGTGACCGCCCCGCCGAGCGTCGTGTTCACGAGGTCGTTGAGCGAGGGCCCCTGGGTCTCGGCGGTGATCTCCCAGATGGCGCTGCCCGCCGCGGTGAAGAGCGTCGACTCCCAGAAATCGAAGCCGTTAGAGCGCCCCGTGTTGAAGTAGAAGCTCCCGCCGAAGGAATGGCCGATCTGGTTCGTGGTGAACTTGTCGTTGTCGAACGTGAAGCCGGCGTCGAGGTTGTCGTGCACCGTGCTCCAGGAGATGCGCGCGTAGTCCTGATTCGCGACGTAGCGATTGAAGACCCAGGAAACGGCCTCGAGCCCGAGCAGCTCTCCGGCCGCCCTCCAGAAACGTTTCGGGGGCTTCGAGGCGGAAGGCCGGACGGACGACGGCGGCGGAGGGGTCTCTTCGGGAAAAAGGCGGAAGCGGGCGGGCGCAGCCTCAGGCGGGCCTTCTCCGTGAAGAGTCCCGGCGCAGCCCAGAAGCGAGAGCGCGAATGCGGCGCGCGCCGGGAAAGACATCCTCACGTAGAGTCGGGATAATAGGGTAGCTTCGGGGGTGCGGCCCGCCGGGAATGCCCGGAGTCCGCGGTTTGTTCCCGATGTCGTACCGGCGTTAAGATGGCTCCCGGTCCGAAAAGGCAGGCGATTCCGGCATGACGAAGAAGACGGGTACGGGCGACGTTCTGCGTTGCAGCTTCTGCAACAAGTCCCAGCGGGACGTTAAGAAGCTCATCGCCGGGCCGACGGTTTACATCTGCGACGAGTGCGTCGACATCTGCCTCGACATCATCGCCGAGGACCGGGTTCTCGACCAGGCGAAACCCGAGACGAAGCTCCCGAAGCCGCGCGAAATCAAGGAGTTCCTCGACGAGTACGTCGTCGGGCAGGAGACGGCCAAGCGCAAGCTCGCGGTCGCCGTCTACAACCACTACAAGCGGATCGACTACTTCGAGAAGAACCGCAAGCTCGACGTCGAGCTCCAGAAGTCGAACATCCTGCTGATCGGGCCCACCGGGACGGGAAAGACGCTCCTCGCGCAGACGCTCGCGAAGATGCTCTCGGTCCCGTTCACGATCGCGGACGCGACGACGCTCACCGAAGCGGGTTACGTCGGCGAGGACGTCGAGAACATCATCCTGAAGCTCTACCAGGCCGCGG
>JBDTML010000226.1:0-23769 GCA_039934255.1 Acidobacteriota bacterium
CGCTCGCGCTCACGGGCCGCCTCGTCGTCGCGCGCGACATCGCGCACGCGAAGCTCAAGGAGCGCCTCGACGCGGGCCAGGACCTCCCGCAGTACTTCAAGGACCACCCCGTCTACTACGCGGGCCCCGCGAAGACGCCGAAGGGCAAGCCGTCGGGCTCGTTCGGGCCGACGACGGCCGGCCGCATGGACTCCTACGTCGACCTCTTCCAAAGCAAGGGCGGGTCGATGGTCATGATCGCGAAGGGCAACCGCAGCCCGAAGGTGACCGAGGCGTGCAAGGCGCACGGCGGCTTCTACCTCGGGTCGCCCGGCGGCCCGGCCGCGATCCTCGCGCAGGAGAACATCAAGAAGGTCGCGATCCTCGAGTTCCCGGAGCTCGGCATGGAGGCGGTCTACGCGATCGACGTCGTCGACTTCCCCGCCTTCATCCTCGTGGACGACAAGGGGAACGACTTCTTCCAGCGGATCAAGTAGCCCGCGTCACGGCCGGCGCGGCGCGGCCTCAGGTTGCGATGCGCCGGATCCTCAGGATCGGGCCGTCCTGCGCGCTCGCGTCCCGGAGGTCGATGGCCGCGAAGATCGCCCACGTGAGATCGCCCTTCGGGTCGACGAGAGTCTGCGTGACGTCCCACTGGCGGGGGCCGGTGGACTTCGTCCGCGTCAGGTGATGAAGGCGCGCCTCGGACCCCGAGAGCAGCTCGCCGTACTCCGCGAAGAACGGCGCCATCGCGGCCTCGAAGCGCTCGGCGTCCCAGCGGTCCTCGTCCGCGCCCTCGAAAACGCGCTCGGCGGCCTCTTCCCAGTCTTTCCGCGCGAGCGCCCGCACGAGGAGCTGCGCCTCGGCACGGACGCGCGCGGCGAAGACCCGCGGATTCGCGAGGAGCTCCGTGAGCCACGTGGCTTCCTTCCTTATCGCCGGCTGCGTCTCGGCGGCCCGCTCCGCGAGGAGGAGCTCGGGATGGCGCATCCGCTCCCACTCCTCTAGAAGGCTCGCGTCCGTCTCCCCGACGAGAGAACGGAAGAACCCGAGAACGTCCCACAGCTCGTCAGTCTTCGCGGCCTCGGGAACCGTCTGGTCGAGAGTCTTGTAGAGCTGCGAGAGGTAGCGGAGCAGGACGCCTTCGCTCCTCTCGATGCCGTAGCTCTTCACGTAGTCCGAGAACCCGGCGAACGTTTCGAACATCTCTCGCCCGATCGACTTGGGGCTCACGTCCGAGCCTCCGGTCCAGGGGTGAGCGGCCCGGAAAGCGTTGAAGGAAGCGTAAAGAAAATCCGCGAGCGGCTTGGGGTGCGTGACTTCCTCGAGGCGCGCCATGCGCTCCTCGTAAGGCACGCCCTCCTCCTTCAGCTCCGCGATGAGCCGGCCCTTCGCCCGGTCCACCTGCCTCCGGAGAATCACGTCCGGGTCCTCGAGGATCGACTCGACGACGGTCAACGCATCGACGGCGTACGTCGGCGACGCGGGATCGAGCTCTTCGAGAGCCGACAGCGCGAAGAGCGACAGCGCCTGGTGGAGCGAGAAGTCCCACTGGAGGTCCTCGGCCACGACGACGCGATAGGGGTGCCCGTCCGCGAGGCCGATGATTCCCGCCCGGTAGAGCGAGCGCACGAGGACGGCCGCCTGCTTCACGAGCCGCCGCTTGACGCTCTCGTCCTCGTGGCAGCGCGCGATGAGGTCGCGCACCGAAGCGAAGTTTCGCGCCGCCCCCTCGTCCGCCGCGTCCCGCTGGAGCAGAGACAGCAGCATCCCGTGCGTGAGCCGGAACCTCGACGTCAGCGTTTCGGGCGGCCTCGAGATCAGTTTCTGGAAGGTCTCGATCGACCACGACACCTCGCCTTTGGGCTGACCCTTGGCCGGACGCGCCTTCCTTCCGGAAATCTCCGACTTCTTCTCCGACTGTCGCTTATCGACGATGTGCTCGGGCGCCTGCACGACGACGCTGCCCTTCGTGTCGAAGCCTCGCCGGCCCGCACGCCCCGAGATCTGCTTGAACTCGCGGACGGAGAGAAGACCCACCTTCGTCCCGTCGAACTTCGCGAGCTTCGTGAAGAGGACCGTCCGGATCGGGATGTTCACGCCGACCCCGAGCGTGTCCGTCCCGCAGACGACGTGGAGGAGGCCTCTCTGCGCGAGCTTTTCCACGAGGAGGCGGTACTTCGGGAGGAGTCCCGCGTGGTGGACGCCGACGCCGAAGGACAGGAACCTTCGGAACTCCTTGCCGTACGGAGTCGCCAGGCGGATTCCGGCCGCGACCTTCCGGATCTCCTCCCGCTCCTCCTTCGTTCCGATCTTCACGCTCGTGAGCGACTGTGCGAGCTCGGCGCACTCCCTCTGCGTGAAGTTCACGACGTAGATCGGGCTCTTCCCGGCGGCGAGGAGCTCCTCGATCGTCTCGTGGAGCGGCGTCTCGCGGTACTCCCAGTCGAGCGGGACCGGACGCTCGTCACTCGTCACGTGCGCGACCTCCCGGCCCGTGTCCTTCTCGAGCCGCTCGGCGATCGCGCGCGTGTCGCCGAGTGTCGCCGACATGAGGAGGAACTGCGTGTCCGGGAGGACGAGGAGCGGCACCTGCCAGGCGACGCCGCGCTCCTTGTCCGAGTAGTAGTGGAACTCGTCCATCACGACGTAGGGAGCCGCGAGGGCACGGCCCCGGCGGAGCGCCATGTTCGAGAGGACCTCCGCCGTGCAGCAGAGGACGCTGGCGGCCGCGTTGATGCTCGCGTCCCCGGTCAGCATCCCGACGTTCCCGGGTCCGAGGTCGGCGCACAAAGAGAAGAACTTCTCGCTCGCGAGCGCCTTGATCGGGCTCGTGTAGAACGACACCTTCCCCTCGCAGGCCGCCTTGAAATGGAGACCCAGGGCGACGAGCGACTTGCCTGAGCCCGTCGGCGTTCCGAGGATGACGTGCTTCCCCGCCATGATCTCGAGGAGCGCTTCCTCCTGGGCCGGGTAGAGCGTGAGGCCCGTCGAGGCGACCCAGTCGAGGAACAGGCTCAGGATCTCGTCGGGATCGTGTGTCCCCCGGGGCGGGATCCGGTCCGCGAGCGGAGCGATTTCCCGCATGCGAGCCATTCTTCCACGACGGAGGTATCGTGCCGGGTGCTGCATTCTGGAGGTTTGACATGACGCATCCCGTTCGCATCGGAATCAACGGCTTCGGCCGCATCGGCCGCTGCCTCTTCAAGAACGCCCTTCAACGCGGCGCGACGGTGACCGGCATCAACGATCTCGCCGATCTCGGCGACCTCGCCTATCTCCTCAAGTACGACTCGGTCCACGGCTGGTGGGACCACCGGGTCTCCGTCACGGACCACGAGATCGTCGTCGACGGCGTTGCGATCCCGTTCTTCTCGTCGAAGGACCCATCGGCCCTTCCCTGGGGGAAGGTCGAAGCCGACGTCGTTTTCGAATGCTCCGGCGCGTTCCGCAAGCGCGCGGATGCGGCCAAGCATCTCGCCGGCGGGGCGAAGAAAGTCGTCATCTCCGCGCCGGCGGACGATCCCGACGGAACGTTCGTCCTCGGCGTGAACGCCGGCACGTACGACCCGGCGAAGCATCACGTCGTCTCCATGGCGTCGTGCACGACGAACTCGCTCGCGCCCGTCGCGAAGGTCCTCCACGAGACCTTCGGCGTCGAGCACCTCATGATCACGACCGTCCACGCGTACACGTCGAGCCAGTCGCTCATGGACGCCCCGACGCGCAAGCGCCGCCGCGGCCGCGCCGCCGCGCTCTCCATCGTCCCGACCTCGACGGGAGCCGCGAAGGCCACCGCGCTCGTGATTCCTGAGCTTGCGGGACGCATGGACGGGATGGCGCTCCGGGTCCCCGTCCCCGACGGCTCGATCACGGACATCGTCGCGACGCTCCAGAAGGACGTCACGCCGGAGTCGATCAACGCCGCCCTTGCCGCCGCCGCCGAGACGCCCGCGCTGAAGGGCATCCTCCGGGTGGCGGACGAGGCGCTCGTCTCGCGGGACATCCTCGGCGACACGCACTCGGCGATCGTCGACCGGGACAGCACGATGGTGCTGAGGAACCGCGTCGCGAAGATCCTCGTCTGGTACGACAACGAGTGGGGCTACTCCGCGCGTCTGGCGGACTTCGCCACGCTCCTCGCCGCGCGCCTCTAACGCCTCTGCCGAGCCGCCGGGAGCGGATGCTAGGCTTCTCGGGAAAACACAACCGTTGGGAGGAAGCCATGAGCCGGGGAACCCGTGCTTTCGTTTCGGCGCTCGTTCTTTCGGCGTCCGCGTGCGGGCCCGCGGTCACGGTGACCCACATGGAGCCCGCGACGTACAACCTCGGCCCGGCGCGAAGGCTCGTCCTCGTGGAAGTCGAAGGGAACTTCTCCGGCAAGACGCGCGTGGCCCGCGCCTTCCTCGAGCAGGTCGCCGCCGGAGGCGTCTTCACGATCCAGGACGCGACGCGCGACAGCGTTCGCCTCGCGGCGCTCGGCTCGGGCGCGGCCGCCCGTGAGGCCAAGGCGTTTCGCCGGAACTGGCCCGCGGACGTCTACGTCGGGCTCGGCATCGAGCTCCACGCGGTTGATCGCACCGAGCGCCACAAGAAGAAAATCGACAACGGCGAGGTCGAGGTCGTCCGCACCTTCGCCGAGGCGACGTGCGACCTGCAGGTGAGGCTCCTCGACGCGAACGACGGCCGCAACCTCGCGACCTACAGCCTCAACCAGACCGGGCGCTCGTCCACGAGCGACACCGCGAAGTCGGGGATGCGCGGCGAGGCCGAGGACCACGCCGTCGATAGCGCCGTCGCGGACGCCGTTTCGCTGTTCACGCCGCGGAGGTTCCAGGAACGGATCGCCCTCGAGAAGAGGGCGCCGCTCGGCGAAGAGGGACTGAAGCTCGTGGATGCCGGCGACCTCGTCGGAGCCCGGCGGCTCTGGGAGGACGCGCTCCAGACGAACGCCACGAGCGCCCCTCTGCGTTACAACCTCGGCGCGCTCTGCGAGGCTCTTCGGGACCGGCGCACCGCGCGCCAGTACTACGAAGACGCGATCCGCCTGAACCCGGCAGAGTCGAAGTACCGCGCGGCGCTCGAAGCGCTCGAGACGCGGGCGAGAGACTCGAAGGCCCTGAAGAACCCCGGGTGAAGGACTCCGCGGCCGGCGCCGGGCCGCTCCCCGCGCGCGCCCTCGCGTGGACCGCGATTGCCGTCGGCGTCGCCGCCCGCATCTTCACGCTCGTCGTCAGGCCTCTCTGGGCCGACGAGATCTTCACGCTGACGCTGGCGCGAAAGAGCCTCCCGGAAATCCTCGCGGCGCTGCGCGTGGATTCGGGCCCGCCCCTCCACTACCTCGCCGCGCACCTGCTTCTTCTTCCCTTCCCGTCGCCGGGCGGCGGCGATGTCGCCGTGCGGCTCTTCTCCCTGGCCGCGTCGCTCCTCCACCTGCCCCTCCTGGTCCTTCTCGGCCGGCGCCTCGGCCGCGCCGGGTCGGGTCTCGCCGCCGCGGCGCTTTACGCCCTCTTCCCTCTCGCCGTGCTGTATGGCGTCGAGGGCCGCGGCTACGCGCTCGCCTCGTTCCTCGCCCTCGCCGCCTTCGAGCGTGCCCTCACCCTCCGGGAAAGGCCGCGGCTCGGGACCGGCGCGGCGCTCGCCTTCTGCGCCGCGAGCGCCGTCCTCACCCACTACCTGGCGGCCTTACCCGTCGCCGCGCTCGCGCTCCTCGCGATCGACGCGCGTCCCGCCGCGAGAAAGGCCCTCGTCCTCGCCGGCCTCGCGGCGGCGGTGCTCGTCGCGCCGTGGGTCCCCATCGCGCTCCATCAACCCCCCGCGTCGATGGCGTGGGCGCGGGGGTCCGAGTTCGCGGGCGCGCTCCGCGACTTCCCCGCGAACCTCGCCTTCGGCGTCGAACCGGCCGGCGCTCTCGCCTTCCCCCTCGCGTTCCTCGGCGGGGCGCTGCTTCTCGCCCTCCTCTTTCGCGAGAGGCGCGGCGTCCTCGCTCCGGTCGCGGCCGTCCTGACGGGCTCACTCGTCCTCCTCGCGCTCGCGCAATTCGCGACAGGCGCGCTCGTCCTCCCGGGCCGCACGGCGGTCGTGCTCCTCCCCCTCGTCGCGCTCCTGCTTGCGTCGGCCCCGGCCGCCGTGCCGTTCGCGGCGGGCACGCTCGCCGCGTCGCTTCTCGCGCGCTCCCCGACGGACGTGGCCGGCCCGTCGCCCGGCGAAACGCTTGCCCGCCTCCTCGAAACACCGGCGCGGGCCGGGAAGGCGATCGTCGCCGTCGGCTACTGGGGGCCGGAGCTGGACTACCGCCTCGCGCGCGCCGGCGCCCCCGGTCGCGTGCTCCTCTTTCCCTCGGCCGTCGCGACGCACCCCGGCTGGTACCGCGAGGAGGAAATTTCGACCGACAGGCTCGGCGCGGAAGCCGAGGCCCTCCTCGCATCGCGTGCACGGCCGTCCCTCTTCGTTCTTCCGCGCGGCTCACGCGCGTCGGCCGCGCTCGCCTCGCGCCTCGGGCCGGCGCGCCGGCTCCTCGCAAGCCCGCTCGTCGACGTCGTCGAGACGAAGCCCGCCTTCCCACCGCGCTGACGCATGGGATTTGCCGAATCCGGCGATCCGTGAGACCCTGACATTGGCTGACGGGCGTGTTCATGCGTCCCGGCCCCGAACCCAGCTGGACCCGGCGTCGACCTCGACGACTTCGAAGTCAGGAATCGACTGCCCCGGTCCGTGCGATGGCCCCACCGGCGATCCATCGCTCCCGCCCCGCCGGACATCCACGGGACGGACGTGCGTCGAGCGCGGGGCCGCCCCGGAAAGAGACTCCTCTCTCATGCCTTTCTCCTCGTTTCATCTTCATCCCGACCTTCTCCGCGGCGTCAAGGAAATGGGCTTCACGAAACCCACGCCCATCCAGAACGACTCCATTCCGCCCGCGATGGAAGGGAGGGACGTCCTCGCCTGCGCGATGACGGGCAGCGGCAAGACCGCCGCCTTCGTCCTCCCGATCCTCCACCGCCTCATCGCGAAGCCGCGGGGCACGACGCGCGCGCTCGTCATCACGCCCACGCGCGAGCTGGCGGCCCAGATCGACGAGCACCTCAAGGCGATGGCGCTCCACACGCCGCTCTCCGGCGCGGCCGTCTTCGGCGGCGTCGGGATGGGTCCCCAGGAGCACGCCTTCCGGAGCGGCGTCGACGTGATCGTCGCGACGCCCGGCCGGCTTCTCGACCACTTCCGCTTCGGCTACGCGAAGCTGTCCGGCCTCGAGATCCTCGTCCTCGACGAGGCGGACCGGATGCTCGACATGGGCTTCCTGCCCGACATTCGCCGCGTGCTCAAGCACCTCCCCCAGAATCGCCAGACGCTCTTCTTCTCGGCGACGATGCCGCCGCCGATCGCGCAGCTCACGAAGGAGATGCTGAAGAACCCCGTCACGGTGAACGTCGAGCGGCAGGCGCTGCCCGCCGTCGGCATCACTCAGGCCGTCTACCCCGTCCCGCAGGATCTGAAGTTCGGGCTTCTCCTTTCGCTGCTCAAGCGCGGCGACTTCAAGAGCGTCCTCACCTTCACGCGCACGAAGCACCGCGCGAACCGCCTCGCCGACCAGCTGACGCGCAATGGCGTCGCGTGCGAGCGCATCCACGGCAACCGCAGCCAGGCGCAGCGCACGCAGGCGCTCGCCGGGTTCAAGGACGGGAAGTTCAAGGTCCTCGTCGCCACGGACATCGCGGCGCGCGGCATCGACGTCGAGGCCCTCTCGCACGTCGTGAACTTCGACGTCCCGCACGTCCCCGAGGACTACATCCACCGCGTCGGCCGCACGGCGCGCGCCGAGCTGAAGGGGGACGCGTTCACGTTCGTCTCACCCGACGAGGAAGGCGATCTCCGCCAGATCGAGCGCGCGATCGGGAAACGCCTGCCGAGAGTCACCGTGCCCGAGTTCGACTACACGTCGCGCCCGACCGAGCGCCTCGAGGTTCCCCTCCAGGAGCGCATCGCGGCCATCCGCGCCCGCAAGTCCGAGGAGCGGGGGCGCGCCCGGGAGAAGGCCGAGCGCCGCGGCCAGCACGAAGCGACGATGGCGTCGCGCCGCGGCGGCCCGCCGCCGCGCCCGAACCCACCGCTCGCGCCCCGGGGGACGGTAGGATCGCGGCATGCCGCGCCTTCTCGACCTCAGCCACGCGGTGGAAGCGGGCATGGTCACGTACAAGGGCCTGCCCGGCCCGGTCATTCGAGACCACCTCAGTCGTGAAGCCTCCCGGGCGCTCTACGCGCCCGGCACCTCGTTCCAGATCGGGAAGATCGAGATGGTGGCGAACACGGGCACGTACGTGGACGCGCCATCTCACCGGTGGGAAGACGGGGCCGATCTCGCGGGGCTGTCGCTCGATGTTCTTGCTGGGAGACCGGGGATCTGCATCGCGGCACCGCATGCGCAAGGGCTCGCCGTAGATTCGGATTTCTTAGAAGGTGAAGAGGTCCGCGGCAAGGCCGTGCTCATTCATACAGGCTGGGCGGCGCTGTGGGGAACTCCCTCTTACTTTCAACGCTCTTCTCATCTGACTGCCGCGGCTGCGGCGTTGCTCGTCGCGCGCGGCGCCGCAATCGTCGGGATCGACTCCCACAACATCGACGACACGGACGACAAGGCGCGTCCCGTCCACTCGATCCTCCTTCGGGCCGGCATTCCCGTCGTCGAGCATCTCTGCAATCTGGAGGCGCTGCCTGCCTCCGGCTTCCGCTTCTACGCGGTGCCCGTCAAGGTCGTGGGAATGGGGACGTTCCCGGTCAGGGCGTTCGCGGAAATCGCCGAAACTGCCGCGGCGCCTGAGGCGCAGACGGGGCTCCCGTAACTCCTTCCGAATCAGCGTTGAACCCCGACGGTCTCCTATACGTATCATTGGAGTCACCGAAAAACCCGTTTCCGTCCCAAGGAGGTTCGTTCATGGGCCTGCTCGACAACATCAAACAGCAGATCGGCTCGCAGTTCATCGAGATCATCCAGTGGCTGGATGACACGAACGACTCGCTGGTGTACCGCTTCCCGGTCTACAACCAGGAAATCAAGATGAACGCGCAGCTCACGGTTCGCGAGAACCAGGTGGCGCTGTTCATCAACGAGGGGAAGGCGGCCGACCTCTTCACGCCGGGGCGCTACCAGCTCACGACGCAGAACATGCCGATCCTGACCACGCTCCGCGGGTGGAAGTACGGGTTCCAGTCGCCGTTCAAGGCGGAGGTCTACTTCTTCAACACGCGCCTCTTCACGGACCTCAAGTGGGGCACGACGAACCCCGTCATGATGCGCGACGCGGAGTTCGGAATGATCCGCCTGCGCGCGTTCGGCACGTACGCGATGAAGGTCGCCGACGCGAAGGTGTTCTTCGAGAAGATCGTCGGCACACAGGGCCTCACGACGACGGACGAGATCACGGGCCAGCTCCGCTCGACGATTCTCTCGCGTCTGTCGGACGCGATCGCCGAGTCGAAGATCGCCGCGCTCGACCTCGCGTCGCGGTACGACGAGCTCTCGGGGGCCGGCAGGCTGGTGCTCGCGCCCGAGTTCGCGGGCTACGGCCTCGATCTCGCGAAGTTCTTCATCGAGAACATCTCCCTACCCGAGGAAGTGGAGGCCGCGATCGACCAGCGCACGAAGCTGGGCGTCCTCGGGGATCGCATGGGCCAGTACACGCAGCTCCAGGCCGCGGACGCGATGAAGATCGCGGCGGCGAATCCGGGCGGCGCCGCGGGGGCCGGTATCGGCATCGGCGCCGGCATCGCGATGGGCGGCATGATGGGAAACGCGATGGGCGCCAGCATGGCGGGCGCGGGCGCCGGTGGCCCCATGGCGCCCCCGCCCCCGGGGGGTCCCGCCTTCTCCGCCCCGAAATGGTCGCTCACGGTGGACGGCAAGACCTACGGGCCTTACTCGGATGACGCGTTGAAGGGGATGGTGGCCTCCGGCCAGGTCGCAGGCGGAACGCTTGCCTGGAAACCTGGAGCGGCCGGGTGGGCCCCTCTTTCGACGTTCGAGGAGTTCACGGGATCCTCGGCTCCCCCGATGCCGCCTCCGCCTCCGCCGCCAGCCCGCTGACGCTTCCTTCATGAGCAGCTCGAGCGCGCCCCCGGTGATGTCGGGGGCGCCGGGGGCGCCGGCGAAGCTCCGCAAGTTCCCGTGCGCCGCGTGCGGGGCGGACGTCGTGTGGAATCCCGGCGCCAAAGCCCTCACGTGCCCGTACTGCGGCGCGAAGAAGGAGGTTCCGAAGGCGCCCGGCGAGGTCGAAGACCGCCCGATCGAAGAGGCGCTGAAGGGCGCGACGGAGCTCGGCTGGGGGATGTCGAGAAAGGCGGTCAGCTGCCGCGGCTGTGCCGCGACGACGACGTTCGACGCAGGCGTCGCGGCGTCGCGTTGCGCATTCTGCGGTGCGCCCTCCGTCGTCGAGGCGCCGCCGAGCGCGACGATGGTCCGCCCCGGCAGCGTTCTTCCGTTCCGGGTGGACAGGAACGCCGCGACCGGCACGTTTCGCCAATGGCTGTCCTCGCTCTGGTTCCGGCCGGACGACCTTTCCGAGAAGTCCGCGCTCTCCGAGCTGAAGGGCGTCTACGTCCCGTTCTGGACGTTCGACGCCGCGACGCATTCGGCGTGGACGGCCGACGCGGGATTCGACTACCAGGTCGAGGTGCAGGTGGAGGAGAACGGGCAGGTCCACACGCGTTACGAGACGCGCACGCGGTGGGAGCCGGCGGAAGGCGTTCTCGAACATTTCTTCGACGACGTTCCCGTCCCCGCGTCGAAGGGGCTGCCTCAAGATCTCGCGCGCGCGATCGAGCCCTTCCCGACACGCGATTTGATTCCCTACGAGCCTTCCTATCTCTCGGGCTTCGTCGCCGAGGAGTACGCGGTCGGGCCAAAGGAGGCGCTCGCCTCGGGTCAGGAGCGCATGTCACAGGAGCTCTTCAGCGCCTGTGGGAACGAAGTGCCCGGTGACCGCTGGCGAAACCTCCAGGTTCGCACGGCTTGGTCGGCGCTCGCATACAAGAACGGGCTCTTGCCCGTCTGGATCGCGGCGTACCAGTACGGCGGCCGGCCCTACCGCTTCCTCGTGAACGGCGTCACGGGCAAGACGGACGGCCGCGCTCCGTGGTCGTGGGTCAAGATCGGCCTCGCCGCCGCCGCCGCCATCCTTGTCTTCATCATCGTCGCCTCGATCTCGACGTGATTTGATAGCGTGTCCCCAATGGGTTCCATGAGCGAGGCCAAGCCAACCGCTTCTCGTCTGGCGCGCCCCGACACCCGCCCAATCCTCGTGACCGCCCTCGTCACGGGATGGCTGCTGCTCTCGGGATTTGGCGCACTGCGCGCGATCGTCGTGCTCGGCACGGCCGCCGCGACCTCGAAGCTGGGACCGTCCGACCCTCTGTCGCGAGTCGCGGCGGCGGAGCCGGATCTCGTGACGGACGAGATGCGCGACGTCCTCGCCCAGCGAGCGCAGCGAGCCTCTCTCGAGAAGAACCTGTCCGTGCCCCTCCTCCTCTTCGCAGCGCTCGGCGTCTTCGGCGCCATCGGGCTGCTCAGGCGCCGCACCTGGTCTCGCGCGGTTCTCGTGTCTGTCGGCGCGCTGGCCCTCGGCCTCTCCGTCTTTCACGCTTTCCGTTCGATCGAAATCGCAACCGCTCCAGCCGCGACCCTTCTGGATGGAAATCAGGACGCCCAGAACGCGGTCGCCCTTGTCACGTCATTCGCCTGGATCAGCCTCGCGCTGCAGACGATCCCGCTGATCCTCGCGATGAGCCTGCTCCGGCATCCGATCGTCCGCGATTACGTGGAGGTCCCGTCCTCGGACCGGCCGCGGCCCGGCGGCAGGCCCGACCCGCTCCTGATCGTCGCGGGGTGCGCGCTCCTTCTCGCCGCGGGCGCCGTCCTCTTTTCGAAGAGCCGCTCTCGCGCACCGGTAGCCGGAACGAAGGCCGCCGCCCTTTCGCCAGCGCCCGAGCCCGAGACATTCCGCTGGGGCGACCAGACGATCACCTTCACGCCGCCTTCCGGAACCTGGACACGAGAGCGCTGGGCCGAGGGAGGGAAGAAGGGCGTTTCGTTCACCCGGTACGCGGTGCCGCCGAGCCGCATCACGATGGCCGAGGCGGCTCTAGACACGGCGCCACGGGACGCCGACGAGATTTTTCCGCGGTTCCGGCTGAAAGAGGAGCAGTTCCGGTCCGCCGACTCGGCGACCGTGGGAGAACCCGTGCGAGCCGTCGTCGCCGGCGCCCCCGCTTTCCAGACGGACTACACGCTCAAAGAGCGGTCGATGCAGCATCGCGGCCGCGAGTTCTTCACCGTCGCGGGCGGCCATGCCTTCGTATTCACGTTCCTCGGCCGGGATGCGGATCTCTTGATTTTCGAGAACCTCGTCGCGTCCGTGCGTTTCCCGGCCGCGAGCGGGCCGGAAGGACTCGTTCGGACGACGACCGAGGAGGCTCCCCGCGACGAAGCCAAGGGCGAGGTCATGGATCTCCAGGTGGGAGACCACCGGGTCTCGGTCCGGGTTCCCCGCGAGTGGGAGCACGTCGACTACGGGCAACGCCAGGAATTCCGGCACGGCGAGACGAGAATCGCCCTCGTCGACGGGGGCCCGGCGCCGAGCACGGGCATCGCGGGAGAGCTCGACGACGAGCGCGTCATCGAGCGCGCCCTGCGTCTCTTCGACCACGATCCACGCCGCTGGGTGATCGGTGCGAAGACGCGGATTCGAGTCGGCCCACGAGAAGCGCTCGCCGTCGATACCTGGGACCCCCTGAGTCACGTCTTCCACAGCCGCACCGTCCTCTTCGTGAACGCGGGGAGGCTGCTCGTGGCGGGAACGGCGCAGGGTTCGTTCGAGGCGACGAAGAAGCCGCTCGACCAACTCGCGCGTTCGATCCGCTTTCCGGACTAGCCCGCGTCAACGCGCCGGGGGGCGCGCGCGCCGGAGCATCCTCTGCGGCTCGGTTCGCACGCGATCTCCCACCGTCCAGCCCGTCTCCGCGTCGAGCATCTGGAGGGCACGGAGTTCTTCTCCCTCCAGCCGGCGCTCGACGGACCACGTGGCGCCGCCGTCTGCGGTGTGCCACACGAACGACCGGGCCTTGTCCGGAAGGAAGCCCGTGACCCATCCGTTCCGTTGATCCGTGAACGCGACGGCCGTCAGGAACGCCTCGCGGTTCCCGGCGTCCTCGAGGACCCACGAGTCGCCCCCGTCGGCGGTGCGCAGGATCGTCCCGAACTCCCCGACGACCCAGCCGTCGAGCGTGCCTGCCCAGGACATGCCCCACAGGAAAGGCGTTCGTCCGGTCCCGTTCTCCGGACGGGGGACGAGAACCCTCGCCCAGGTCTGGCCGCCGTCGCGCGTCCGCATGAGGTGCCCGCCCTCGCCGGCGAGCCAGCCGTTCCGAGCGTCGGCAAAGTGAATCGCGCGCGCTTCGAACCCCAAGGTGGCGGTACCGTCGCCCAGTTCCACCCAGTTCAAACCCCCGTCGTTCGTATGGAGAACGCCGCCGCGACCCGCAGCCCATCCCTCGCGGTCGTCGATGAAGTGGAGGGTCGAGACGGACGAGACGGCCCTTCGATCGGAGCGGGCCGGCTGCCAGCTCGCGCCCCCGTCGATGGTGAGGAAGATTTCCCGGCCCCCCACGGCGCAGGCGCGTTGCCGGTCGAGCCCTTGCACCGAATGGAGCGGGGTTCGCGGGCCTCCACCCGTCACCGCGCCCGTGACATACCGCCATGTCCGGCCGCCGTCCTCTGTCCGGCCGACGATGCCGCCAGAGATGAATGGACTCCCACCCACGATCCAACCGACCTCCGCGTCCACGAAGTGAAGGCCGCTGAAAATGGCGTCCGTCCCGATCCGGATCTCCTCCCAGCCCGCGACGCCCCGGGATCCGGCGGGGGCGGAGGCCGTTTCAGAGGCGGGTGCTCCTCCGCGACCGCAGCCGAAAGCCAGGAGGCAAAGCGCGAGGCCTGGAGCCAAGACCCATGACCGCGCCCTTTTCTTCACGCGATCGAGGATAGGGCTGCCGAAAGGCGTGTCAACATCGCGATGGCTGGCGCGATATCGCGAGCCGGCTAAGATCGGGACTCGCAACTCAAGGACCCGCACATGACGAAGTTCTCTCTCCGTCTCCTCGTTCTCGCCGCGGCGCTCGGGTTGCTTCTTCGCGCCGATCGTTTGGAAGCGAAATCCGCGCAAAAGGAGACGCTGGAATCCGGCGGCCAGAAGCGGACCTGCTGGGTCTACCGCCCCGCGGCGCTCGCCCCCGATGCGGCCACGCCTCTTCTCCTTCTTCTCCATGGCTCCGGACGCGACGGAGCGTCCCAGACGCGGGAATGGCAGAAGCTCGCCGACAAAGAAGGGATTCTTCTCGCGGCTCCGGATGCACTCGATCCTCGGGGTTGGGCGATTCCGGCGGACGGGCCGCAGTTTCTCGGGGACGTCGTGTCGTTCGTTCGGGCGCGCTATCCCGTGGACCCGGCGCGGGTTTATCTCTTCGGACACTCCGCGGGCGCGGTCTTCGCCCTCAACGTCGGCCCAATGGAATCGGAGTTCTTCGCCGCGGTCGCGGTGCACGCGGGCGCGTTTCGGGATCCCTCCGACGCGAGCGTGCTGTCCTACGCGTCCCGGAAGATCCCGGTCCTCCTCGTCGTCGGCACCAAGGACCCGTACTTTCCCCTTGACGCCGTCCGCGAGACGAAGCGCGCCCTCGAGGCGAAGGGCTTCCGCGCCGAGCTTTTCGAGATTGCCGGGCACGACCACGACTACTACAGACGCTCCGTAGAGATCAATCGGAGGGCCTGGGAATTCCTCTCGCCGATCCACCTCGAGAAGGAGGCCAGTTTCAAGACGTACGCCATCCGCTGACGTCTGGGGCCGAGGCTCGATCGCGATATCGTCTCGCGGCACGAGGTCCTCCATGTGCCGAGACGCCGAACGCTGGCTCTATCGACTCGAGCACCACGTCACGTGGGAGTCCGGCCACGCCTTTCCTTCGGACATGGCGTTCGAGGACAAGGTGGGCGTTCGCTGGCTCGAGGTGACGCGAACGGGAACGATCACGGTTCTCTCGGGCTACGCGTGGGACGGGTGCACTCCGAAACTGTGCGTCCTGGATCTTCTCTTCGGCACTCCGGACGGCGTCGTCGACGCGGGCACAGGACGGCCGAGGACGTACTACGCGTCTCTCGTCCACGACGCGATGTACCAGTTCCTCGCGGACGGACTCGGCCTGCCGCGGGGCGACGCGGACCGGTTCTTCCTGCGGCTCATGTCCGCCACGGGCTTCACCTTCCGTTACATCTACTTCGCGGCCGTCCGGCTCTTCGGCGGACTCTTCCGTTCGGCTGGCAAGAAGGTTCGCAAGACCGCCGGGACGCGTGTTCCCCTCGGCACGTCGCTCGCGCAGGGCCCCCACATCGTCGTGCACGCGCCGGCTCCGTAAAAAGGGCCGCCCGAAGGCGGCCCCAAATCGGAAACGACGGCCCGGAATAGGTGTCAGTGCGTCGGCGCCGACATCACGTCGAGGCTCGGTGCCTCGCCGATCTCTTTCAGGAGATTTCCGGCGCCGTCCACTTCCGTCATCGTCCAGAGCATGTACCGGCTGTCCACGTGAATGGAGCGCGTCTTTTCGGTGTCGTAGAGATAGTCGGAGGCGACGGTGTCGAACGTGCCGTCGAACAGGAGGCCGCACAATTCGCCCTTCGCGTTGAGCGTGGCGGAGCCCGAGTTGCCGCCCGTCGTGTCGACGGACGAGAGGAAGTTCACGGGCACGCTGCCGAGCTTTGCATCGGCGTAAGGCGTCTTCTTTCCGGCCTTCATCGCCGCGATGGCGTCGAGCTGCTTCTTCGGCGCGTTGAACTCCCCCGTGCCCGAGGCCTTCTCGACGACGCCCTGAAGCGTCGTCTGCGGAAGGTAGATGAGCCCGTCGCGGCCCGGCACGCCGAGCACGCGGCCGTACGTCACGCGGAGGGTGCTATTCGCATCGGGCGCCGTGAGACCGCCGCTCTTTTCGAGGAGAGCCTGCGCGTAGCGCGCGCCGAGCCGCTCGTAGGCGCCGTCACGCGTCTTCGCGCGCTCGCGAATTTCCTGCCACAGCGGGTCGAGCGCGACCGCCAGCGCGATCATCGGATCCTTCGTCGCGAGGATCTCGGCCGTCGGCTTGTCGACGAGGGCGAGCCGAGTCGCCTTGTCGCCGAGCTTCGTTCCCTTGTAGAGGCGGTCGAGGAGCGCGTCGATCTTCTTCGCGGCGTCTGCATCCGACATGCCGGCTGAAAGCCCGGCTTCCCTGTCGAGCGCTTCGATCCGCTGGCCCGGGGTGAGCTTCGACGCCTCGACGAGGACGTACCGGAGCAGGGAGCGATCGGCGTCGGGATCGTAGGAGCGCTGCAGGCGTTCCTGCCCCTCGCGGATCCGGCTCCAGTTGCGCTCCTGGTATTCGGGTTCGCGGTCGAGATCCTTCTTCGGGCGCTCCCGGGACAGCTCGTAGAGCGTGTGCGCGGCGGGCAGCAGCACGCTGCCGTTGCCGAGGAGGTCGTAGACAGCCGCATCCCTTTCGCGAGTTCTCTCTTTCTCGGACTGAACCGCGTCGAGCGCGGGAAGGACGTCGCCGTAGGCCTTTTTCCGAACGGGGTCCGCGGCGATCCACGCGAGAATGTCCTTCTCGAGGACTTCCTTTTTCGCGAGAAGGTTCCCCCTCTTGAATCCCTCGACCACTCCCTTGCGGTTGGTCAGCGTGTTGTTGAGGCCGCGTTTGCGGGTCGCGACGCGGATCGCGGTCTCCTTGCTCTTGCTCCCGGCATCCTCGAGGAGAGCGATGAGCTCGGCGTTCCGCCTCACCGTCCGGGGAAAAGACCACTCGGCCAGCTCCTTCGTCTGCGCGTACGTCGCGAAGCGCTGCGTGCGCCCCGGATAGCCCGCCACGAAAACGAGATCGCCCGAGCCGGCCCCTTCGGGCGAAATCTTCAGCCAGTGTTTCGGCTTGAAGGGAATGTTCTCCTTCGCGTACGCCACGGACTTGCCGGTCGGCGAGACGTAGGCGCGATAGAACGACCAGTCGCCCGTGTGGCGAGGCCACTGCCAGTTGTCGGTCTCGCCGCCGAAATTGCCGATGCCTTCCGCCGGCGCGTACACGAGCCGCACGTCCTGAATCTCCATCTGAGCGAGCTCGAAATACTTCAGGCCGTCGAAAAACGACGCGACGCGGCAGCGCAGGCCATCCTTCTCGCAAGCCGCCGTGCGCTCCTTGAGCCGCCTTTCGACGACCTCGTGCCTTTGGCGATCGGCGAGCTTCGGATCGAGCTTGCCCGTGATTTCCGCCGTGACTTCCTTGACGGAGGTCGTCACGTAAACGCGCGAGCCGGGCCCCGCGGTCAGCTCCTGGTCCCTCGAGGAGGCCAGGAAGCCGTCCACGAGGAGATTCTTCTGGGGCGTGGAGTTGAACTGGAGGGCGCCCTGCACGCAGTGGTGATTCGTCACGATGAGCCCGTCGGGCGAGACGAACGAGGCGCTGCAGCCGCCGAGAGAGACGATGGCGCCCATCGGCTGTCCCGTGAGGTCGGCGAAGGCCTTCGGGTCCCCGCGAAAACCCATGGCCTTGAGCCGTTCGGCGAGCTGCGGAATCTGCTGCGGCATCCACATGCCCTCGTCCGCCCGGGCCGGGGCCGGCAGAAGAGCGATGCCGAACGTGAGGCAAGCGGCGAAAGTCGGGGCGAATCGGTTACGGGTCTTCACGCATTCCTCCTCGAGAAGCCAGAGAGGTCCCGCGCCCATTCAGGACGCGTGGGCAAACGCCGGATTATGCTCCGAACAGGTATTCTGTGGGCTCCAGATGAAGCTGCCGAAGCCTCCTCTCACGGCCGACCTCGACGACCTCCTGACGCGCGCCTTCGCCGAGGACGGCGAGGACATCACGTCCCTGGCCGTCTTCGGGCCGGCGGCGCGCGTCACGGCGAAGATGGTCTGCCGGGAGCGCGCCGTGATTTGCGGTGCGGCGTTCCTCCCCCGGCTCTTCGCTTTTCTTTCCCCCGCGGCCCGCGTCACGCTCCTCGTCACGGACGGGGATCTGGTGAAGCCCGGAACCGTTCTGGCCGAGATCGAGGGGCCCGCGATCACGGTGCTGGCCGTCGAGCGCACGGCCCTCAATCTCGTGCAGCGGCTGACCGGAATTGCCACCCTGACGCATGCGTACGTGGAATCCCTGAAGGGAACGGCGGCCGTCCTTCTCGACACGCGCAAGACGACGCCCGGCCTCCGCTCGTTCGAGCGATACGCGGTGCGTTGCGGCGGCGGCACGAATCACCGCCCCGGACTCTCGGGCGGGTTTCTCGTGAAAGACAACCACACGGACGGCGCGGGCTCGACGTGGGAAGCGACGCGGCGGGCCGCCGACTTCCGCGCTCTGAACCGCCGCCTTCGCGGCCTCCTCCTCGAGGCCGAGGCGCGCACCATCGACGAGGTGCATCAGGCGCTCGACGCCGGCGCCGAGCGCGTCCTGCTCGACAACATGACGGCCGCTCTGATGGCGAAAGCGGTCGTGGACGTGAAGCTCTTCAACGAGGCGACGGGCGCCGGGGTGACGACCGAAGCCTCCGGCCGCATGACGCCCGCCACCGCGCGCGCAGCCGCCGAGGCGGGCGTCGACTTCGTTTCGGCCGGCGCCCTCACGCATTCGGCCCGGGCGATCGACATCGCGCTCGACATCGACACGAGCGGACCGAAGAAGAAGAGGATTACGGGCAACACGCGCCTTCTCAGAAATCCGAATCCGAAGAAAAAGAAGTGAAAGTCTTCCCGGCGCGCTTCCACACGCCCGTGCTCGTCCTCGGCACGGGCATCGCGGGCCTGACGACGGCCCTCACCCTCGCGCGCCGCGGCGTCAACGTCCTCGTCCTCACGAAGGCGAAGGACCCCGAGGACTGCAACACGGCCTGGGCGCAGGGCGGGATCATCTACTTCGGCAAGAAGGACTCGCCCCGCTCCCTCGTGAAGGACATCCTCCTCGCCGGCGCCGGCCTGTGCCAGCCCGCGGCCGTGGAATTCCTCGCCCAGCGCGGCCCCCAGGTCGTGAAGGAGATCCTCCTCGACACGGTCGGTGTCCCCTTCTCGCGCACGAACCGCGGCGAGCTCGATTTCACGCGTGAGGGCGCGCACTCGGTGGCCCGCATCGTCCATTCGGCCGATGCCACCGGTCGAGCCATCGAGACGGCGCTTCTCGCCCGCCTGGCCACCGAGAAACACGTGACCCTCTTCACCGAAGCGACCGCGATCGACCTCATCACGGCCCGCCACCAGTCGCGGGACGTCGCCCAGCGTTACGCGCTTCAGGATCCTTGCCTCGGGGCGTACGTGCTCGACGGCCAGGGCAATGTCCACACCGTCCTCGCGGACTTCACGGTCCTCGCGACCGGCGGCGTCGGCCGCCTCTTCCTCCATACGACGAACACGCGTCACGCCATCGGCGGCGGCCTCGCGATGGCCGAACGCGCGGGTGCGGCCACGTTGAACCTCGAGTACGTCCAGTTCCACCCGACGACGCTTTACGTTCCGGACGCCGAGGGCTTTCTCATCTCGGAGGCTCTGCGCGGCGAGGGCGCCGTGCTCGTGAACCGCGCGGGCGAGGCGTTCATGAGCCGCTACGAACCGAAGCTCAAGGACCTCGCGCCGCGCGACGTCGTGACCCGCGCGATCGTCGAGGAGATGACCTCGCGGGGCGAGCCGTGCGTCTACCTCGATCTCGCGCATCACTACCGCGCGCACGAGGGGCAGGGCATCCGGGAAAGATTTCCGACGATCGCCGCCACGTGCGCGACGTTCGGGATCGACATCGCGACGGAGCCCATTCCCGTCGTTCCCGCGGCGCACTACCACTGCGGCGGCGTCCTCGCGGACCTCGAAGGCAAGACGACGATCCGGCGCCTGTACGCCGTGGGCGAGGTGTCGTGCACGGGCGTCCACGGAGCCAACCGGCTCGCGTCGACCTCGCTCCTCGAGGGGCTCGTCTGGGGCGACGCGGCCGGCCGGTCGATCGCGGCGCGCCTGAAGAAGGACGAGAGGCTCGGCGCGCGCGTGTTTCGTGCGATTCCCGACTGGCAAAGTCCCGGCGAAGCGCAGAACGAAGATCCCGCTCTTCTGCAACAGGACTGGGCCACGATCCGCAACACGCTCTGGAACTACGTGGGCATCGTGCGCACGACGGCCCGGCTCGCGCGCGCCGTGGCCGACCTCAGGGATCTCGAAAAGCGCATCCTGCGCTTTTACCAGGTGACGAAAGTCTCGAAGGACATCGTCGACCTCACCCACGGCATCCGCGCCGCGCACCTCATCGCGATGGCCGCGTTTCGCAACCCCGAGTCGCGCGGCTGCCACTACCGGAAGAGCTGAACCGGATCATTCGGCCAGAGTGGCCGTCTCCGGCACGACCAGGTGCACGTGGCCCGCCGGCGGGCCGATCGCGAACGGCGTCGTCGTCAGGGCGTCGCCGTCCACCTGCACGTCCAGCTCGTACCCCGCGAGCGATCGCGCGGAAAAGCTCCGTACGGCGAAGCGCGAGCAGCCCTCGACGTCGAGGTGAGCGGCCTCCCCGCGCGAGAGGCGGCCGTACCAGCGCGCGAGAGTGCCGCGTGAGTGCGACGTAAAGAGCACGAGGTCGAGGAGGTCGTTCTCCGGGTCCGCGAAAGGGGAAAGGATCGGATCGCCGCCGTAGCGGCGCGTGTTGGCCGCGAGCACGAACGTCGCCCGCGCGGCGAAGGGCGCGCCGTCCGCGCCGATCCCCGTTACCTCGATCTCCGGGAATTCGTATTTCAGCCACTCGAGCGTCGCGGTCCAGCCGATGCCGGTCCGCCCGAACGCGCGCTTGAGCCACGGGACGACGTTCTTCATGACGCGCGCGTCGAAGCCGACGCCCGCACCGATGAGGCTCGTCCGGCCTGCCGCGTGCCACACGGTGATGGGTCTCCGGCGAAAAGACGTCAGCGTGCGCTCGGCCTCGGCCAGGGTTCGGCCGATGCCGTATTCCCGCGCGACGACGTTCGCCGTTCCCGTCGGAAGAATCGCGATCGGGACTTCAGCGGCGAGGAGAGCTTCCGCGACCTCCCCCACCGTCCCGTCGCCGCCCGCAACGGCCACGACGTCGAGCGATTCCCCGAGGCGCGCGGCCACGAGTTCGGTCGCATGGCGCGCACGTTCCGTCGGGAGAGGCAGAAGCTCGAGATCGCGGGCAGCCGCGCGCGCCACGATGCCCGCGACGTCGACGCGCCGCGCGCCGCCCGCCTTCGGGTTGTAGACGAGGAGGCCCCGCCGGCTCCGACCCGCGGCCGCTTCAGCCAAACAGAGTTCCCGGGTCCGAGGCGGGCTTGAGCCCGAGATGGCGATACGCCAGCGCGGAGGCGACGCGCCCTTTCGGCGTCCGCTGGAGGAACCCCGACTGCAGGAGGAAGGGCTCGTAAAGCTCCTCGATCGTGCCCTTGTCCTCGCCGAGCGAATGCGCGAGCGCCGAGAGGCCGACCGGTCCGCCGCCGAAGCGCTCGATGACGAGAGTGAGGATGCGCCTGTCGAGGTCGTCGAGGCCGTGCTGGTCCACTTCGAGCTTGTCGAGCGCGACCACGGCCGAAGCTTCGGTGATCGCGCTCTCTCCCGCGACCTCGGCATAGTCGCGCACGCGGCGCAGGAGGCGGTTCGCGATGCGCGGCGTGCCCCGGCTCCGGCGCGCGATCTCACGCGCGCCCGCGGGTTCGACCGGACAGCTCAAAATCGTGGACGAGCGCGTCACGATGGTCGCGAGCGCCTCGGCGTCGTAGAAGTCGAGCCGGTGCGTGATGCCGAAGCGGGCCGTGAACGGCTGCGACAGCAGGCCGGCCCGCGTCGTTGCGCCCACGAGCGTAAATGGCGGAAGGCGGAGCTCGACCGTGCGGGCGCCCGGTCCCGTCCCGATCACGAGGTCGAGCTTCCCGTCCTCCATCGCCGGGTAGAGGATCTCCTCGACCGCGGGCGGCATGCGGTGGATCTCGTCCACGAAGAGGACGTCGCCCGGCGCGAGGTTCGTGAGGATCGCCGCGAGATCGCCCGCCTTCTCGAGGACGGGGCCTGACGTGACGCGGATCTGGGCTCCCATCTCGCGCGCGATGATGTGCGCGAGCGTCGTCTTGCCGAGGCCGGGCGGGCCCGAGAGAAGGACGTGGTCCAGCGGCTCCTGCCGCTGCCGCGCCGCCTGCAGGAAGACGCCGAGCGTCTCCTTCAGCTTCGGCTGCCCGATGAACTCCGGGAGCGCGCGCGGGCGAAGCGTGACTTCGGGGTCCGCCTCGGCCGTCTGCAGCACGCCAGAGAGAATGCGTTCGTCCATACGGATCGCGATTATGGCGCGAGAAGACGGCGGGGTGCTCGTGCGCGAACCCGAGGGAGCCGCCAGACCGACGAACGCTCCAGGGCCGCTACCTTGCCCGCATGATAGCATGCTGGCAGGAAGAAACCTCGCCATGCCGCAGGTACGGGGAGCAGAAATCAAGGTCGTCGGGAAGAGCGGTCAGATTTCGCTCGGGAAGAACTATGCCGGGAAAGCACTGAGGGTCGAACACCGCCGCGACGGCGCGATCATTCTGACGGCCGTCGCCGTCATCCCGGAGAGGCAGCTCTGGACCCTCGAAGAGCCGAATCGTTCGCGGATCAAGCGCGGTCTCGCATGGGCTGCGGCGACGACGCCGGCCGAGACCGACCTCGACGCTCTCGTCGCGCAGAGTTCCAAGGCCGTGAGCCGGGCGCGTGGCCGCCGACGCTAGTCGAGTTCGGCTCGACCTCAACAGCCCCGAGTTTCAGGCCATCTTCTTTCGCCTCGAGGCCGCGGAACTGAAGCAGGTTGTCGCGTCCCTGCGCCGGCTGAGCGAGCTGGACTGGGCGGCGATATACCGGCACACCGGCTTCCAGTGGGAGGCAATCAAGCACTTCAGGGCCCCCAACGGTGCCGGCGTCTATTCGCTACGCCTCAGTCAGAAGGTCCGCGCGCTCGCATTTCGAGACGGTCATTTCCTGCGCTTTCTCTCACTGCATCCCGATCACGATTCGGCCTACCGACGCTGACCCTCTCCGTTCGCTCTCGGAGTGCCGGGTGTTCGCCGCTCTATCGCGCCATGGATTTCAAGGCGGCCTGGAGGATCTTGTTCAAGTCGTCGGCGCCGACGTCGCGGACAGCCCTCTCCACGGCCTGCTCGGCCTGAACCAGCTTGTAGCCCAGGTTCTCGAGCGCGCCGATCGCGTCGTCAACAGCCGAGGTTTTCCGGACCCCCCCGGACGCGCCCATTTCCGCGCCGAACCCGGAGAGCTTCTCCTTCAGCTCGAGGCCGAGGCGCTCGGCCAGCTTCTTGCCGATGCCCGGGATCGTCGCGAGGACGCGCGCGTTCTGCGTCGCGATCGCGCGGACGAGATCCGGGAGCGGGAGGCCCGAGAGCACGGTGAGCGCGACCTTCGGCCCGACACCCGAGACGGAGATGAGGCGCTCGAAGACGTACTTCTCCTGCGTCGTCGCGAAGCCGAAGAGCTGGAGCGCGTCCTCGCGGACGTGCATGTGCACGTGCACCGAGGCCTTCTCACCGGCGGGCGGGAGCGCCGAGAACGTGCCGAGCGGGATCGCGAGGTCGTAGCCCACGCCCCCGACGTCGAGGACGAGCCGGTCCGTCCGGAGGTCGAGGACGGTCCCCGAGAGGCGGGCGATCACGGGTTACGCTTTTGACCCGCCCATCCGCGCCAGGAGCTCGCGGTTGAACTCGATCTTCAGGTCGGAACGCTT
>JBDTML010000227.1:0-2611 GCA_039934255.1 Acidobacteriota bacterium
AGCGGAGGTCGTGCTCTTTCGGGTCGATGCCGAGGGCGACGAGGCTCTCGACGTAAAGATCCTGGATGTCGTCGGGCGCCGGCTTCATCACGACCTGGAACTGCTGATGCTTGACGAGCCGGAACGGGTTCTGGCCGTAGCGCCCGTCGGCCGGACGCCGCGAGGGCTGGACGTAGGCCGCGCGCCAAGGCTCGGGGCCGAGCACGCGCAGAAACGTGGCGGGATGCATGGTGCCCGCGCCTACCTCGACGTCCCAGGGCTGCTCCAAAAGGCAGCCCTTTGACACCCAGTAGGCCGACAACTTCAGGATGAGAGTCTGGAGATCCATTCGCTTGAGCCCGCCTCGAGGCCTCCGAGTGTACCCAATCCGCGCTCAGCCGAGCGCCGAAAGGAACCGGTAGCTCTTCAACTCGTGCCCGAGAAAGTTCCGCCGGGCTTCGCGCGTGACGTCCTCGAGGGCCTCCAGGGCGGCGGGCGGCTGCGCCTCCCGGGAAAGGGCCACGAGAGGCAAACGGCGTATCGCGCCGAGGAGCGCGCGGACGGCGGGCGGCGCGTCCTCTTCGGGCAGGACTCCCGCGAACCTCAGGAGCCAAACCTCGAAGTAGCGCGCGGCGAGCGGCGCGGGGACGCCGGCCCCGAGGGCGTCGAGGACGTGCCGGACGAGCCGGTAGACGTCTCCGCCTTGCTCGGACTCGGGCACGAACGTGAGCGCGCTCTCGGCGAGATACGGGAGGAGCATGGCGGATTCGGTCCGGGACGCGAGGTCGAAGGCGCTTGCCACGATCTCGAGGCCGTCGACGCGCGCGAGATCGGCCCCTTCGCGGCGGAAGTACGTGAGCGAGACCTCCGTCAGGAGCTGAAGCGCCGCGGCGCGTTTCGACTTGCCGCGCGCACCCCGCACGGCGGCCCGAAGGACGCCGTGATCCTTCGTGAGGAGAGCCACGACGAGGTCCTTCTCGGAAAGAGGATCCAGCTTCAGAATGAAGGCGGTGGTCGAGACGAGGGACATTCGCGGCGATTCTGCCCCGTCAGGGGTCACGGGGCTTCCGAAGACCGTCGTGCGCCTCGGCTGGGTCTCGTTCCTCACGGACGTTTCCTCGGAAATGATCGTGCCGCTCCTGCCGGCGTTTCTCGCAACGCTGTCTGGCGTGCCGGCGATGGCGCTCGGCTGGATCGAGGGCGTCGCGGACGCGACCGCCTCGTTCGTGAAGATCCTCTCGGGGAGGTGGACCGACCGCGCGAAGGCGAAGAAGCCTCTCGTCCTCGTGGGATACGGCCTCTCGTCGCTGGCCCGGCCGCTCATCGGCCTCGCGCCCGGCTGGCCGACGGTCGTCCTGATCCGTTTCTTCGACCGAATCGGCAAGGGCGTCCGCACGGCCCCGCGCGACACGATGATCGCGAACGCGGCGCCGCCGAATCGCCGCGGCGCCGCATTCGGCCTCCACCGCGCCTTCGACAACGCGGGCGCCGTCTTCGGCCCGCTCCTCGCGGCGGGGCTGGTCGGGTGGATGGGCCTGAGCCTGCGGAGCGTCTTCCTGCTCGCGGCGATCCCGGCCGCCATGTCGCTATTCGTTCTTGCTTTCGGAGTAAGAGAAGAAAAAGAAGAAGAAAAGACTGCTTTGAAAGGAGGAGGGGACAGGCGACGGCATGACTCGGCGAGCGAGGCCGGCGCGGCGGCACCGACCTCATTGCCATTCGAAGAGGAGAACGCCGCATCACACGTCGAGTCAAAGAACGAAGCGCACGGGTCCGAAGCAAATCCTTCTCTTCCTCCCATCTTCTGGCGCGCGGCGGGAGTCTTCGCGCTGTTCGCCCTCGCGGCGTCGTCGGACACGTTCCTGCTCCTGAAAGCCAAAGAGATCGGAATCGCCGCTGGCTGGCTGCCGGTCCTCTGGGCGTTCTCGAACGCGGTGAAGTCTCTCTTCTCGACGTGGGGCGGAGGGCTGTCCGACCGCTTCGGGCGGCGGCGGCTGCTTCTCATCGCGTGGAGCCTCTATGCCGCGTGCTACGCCGGCTTCGCCCTGGTCACTTCCACGGCGGCCCTCGTCGCGCTCGTCGGCATCTACTCGCTTTACTACGCCCTGTCGGAGGGCACCGAGAAGGCGCTCGTCGCCGACCTCGTTCCCGCTGAGCAGCGCGGGCGCGCCTTCGGCTGGATGAACGGCCTCATCGGCTTCGCCGCGCTTCCCGCAAGCGTGGGCTTCGGCTTCCTGTGGCAGTACGCCGGCTCGCGGACGGCCTTCCTGACCGGGGCCGCCATCGCCGGAATCGCGGCGGCGGGGCTTCTCGTCCTGCGGCTTCCGCGGCCACGCCCCGCCGGGTAAGATCCCGGTCATGTCAGGACCCGTCTGGAAACGTCTTCGTCTCAAGGGCACTTGCGACGCCTGCGGCGAGACCTGCGACGAGCTTCTCGCCTCGGGCACCGTCTCGGACTTCGCGTTCACGCCCGACGCGCGCTATTGCCTCTCCTGCTACGCCCGATACGCGGGCCGATACGACGAGCTGAACCCGAAAGCCGTCGACGAACAGCAGGCGCCGCCCGTCATCTCGCGCCCGATCTCGACGGGCGACATGCCGGATTGAGCGCCCTCCTCGAGCGCTTCGCCGGGTC